>JAKSMW010000029.1 GCA_024400395.1 Bacteroidales bacterium | reverse complement strand
TCAAGGCCAAGAAGGAGTATGAAATGAACATCAAAAACTGACGGACATGAAAAAACTGCTTAAATTAAACATTGTATTTTTACTGTTATCTTTGGTGATTTCATGCAAATCTCAAGATACAGACAAAACAACCGGACTAAGAGCCAAGTCTGAATTCAAAAGTCAGGCGAAAAAACTGGCGAGTGATCACGAATGGGTAAGTTTCAAATACAGATTTATCCACGATTACGACAACAAAATTGTGGAAGATTTAATTGTCAGCATATCAATAAAATATGACGAATCTAATTCTCTCGTGTTTATCGGTATCGGAAATGACAAATATTACCTTCTGACAAATGACACATACAAAAATCTGGATCACGTAAAACGTAACATATTGGACATCAGAAAAAACAAAGCTGACAAAGATGATCTCTACAAGAACATCGGACGTTACGGTACGGTCTCAAATATCATGTACCATATTTCATATTATCTCAAACAGATTGATTTCGCCTATGTGTGGCCAGTCAGGTTGTCCATATCTGAATGTGAATCTGTCAGCATTGGTGATGTGCCGCACAACAGATATGTCGCCAGAAAACCAGATGAGGTCATAGAATGTTTTGTTGATAAAAAAACGAACACGCTTGACAGTGTGTGCTCGGTTTTTAAGTATGACGGCCATACGATCGACAAATACTATAAGATGTATGATTTTGATTTCGGAAACAAACAGCAATACATTGATTCCATTTTCGATTTCGACAATCAGAAATACATTCATTACGCGAAATATGATGAGTTCACAATGCCTGTCATGTCGATGCAGACCGATGACGCAGGTGACATCCTGGATTTTCCGCTGGTCAACCTTGACGGCGACACCGTCACTTTACGTGAACAGGAAGGCTGGGTTCTGCTCAATTTCTGGACGATGAACTGCGGGCCGTGCCTCGCGAACCTCCAGAATTACAAACATGAGCAGGATTCACTGGGATATCGCATCCTTGAAAACGAAGGCATCAGGATTTTGGCCGTTGAACACAGGTCAGACAACATGGAACTCATCGGCAAAGTCGCTGACCGCACAAACTGCCGCGACATAATGTATTCCGCCAAAAACATCAGCACCAAGATCAGCATACCGTATCTCGGTTACTATTATCTGATTGACCCCTCGAAAAAAATCATCTGGAAAGATGGAAGTCTTGGCGATTATTCAAGTCTTTTGAAAGCCAAGAAAGAACATGAAATGAACATCAAAAACTGACGGACATGAAAAAATTATTATTGATTATAATCGCGGTGCTTTCAGCATCCGCAGTCAACGCCCAAAGCGACATGCACAAGGGGGCTCTCGCGGCGTTCGACGACACGACATACAACTACGATACAATATCAAAGGGCTCAAGCGGAGAATGTGTGTTCGAATTCACCAACACCGGCGTTCTCGTCGTGCGGCTGCACCGTCCCCTCGTGGCCGAAAGAGCCTGTTCTTCCGGGGGATAAAAACTCCATCAACGTGAAGTACAACACCGGCAAGGCGGGCGCCTTCTCAAAGGTCATTGTCGTGAAAACAAACTCGTGCAGTCACAGGAATGTTTTATTGAGAATCAAAGGAGTGGTGGAGGAATGATTCCTCACACCGAAAAACCTTGCTTTTTAGGGTTTTACGAACCATCTTTTAGGGTTTTAGGTATTGACAAAACCTCACTGACACAATAATTTTGCAAATGCAAATCAATTCAATGTTTAACAATTAAAAATTCAGAAAAATGAAAAGACTTTTCATCACCCTTTCAATCGTGATGCTCGCAATGGCAGGCAACGCGCAAAATTTCAGCACATTGATTCACCACGGGAGCTACCATCTCAGCCAGTGCTACGACATCATTGAGATGAGCGACGGCAACCTTGCCGTGAAGGAGGCGGTTTTCAACGAGAACATGGAAGACATCGGCTACAACCTGTACAAGACCACCACGGCAGGCGAACTGCTCGACTCGCTTTTCATTGAGGACCACCACATCACCTCGCTCTCGCCAATGCTGCGAGACCCAGACAGAGACGACAGCAACATAATGACATCCTTTTACACCGACGACAACGGACGCAGCTGCTACAAGGCCGTCTGTTTCTCCGACAACCTGGAGGTTACAGGCGAGGTGAACACCGAACTCCCGGAAGGCTGCCCGCTCCCAAGCAGGTTCCTCATCGACTGCAACGGCGACATCGTGTGCAGGACAAAGACCGAGGGCACGAAGTTCCGCTTCCTGCGCATCGACCCTGACGGAGAGGTGAAAAAGATGTCAGGGGAGCTGGACGTGGAAAGCTACGGGCAGTTCTACGAGCATCCGCTTTTCACGCTGTCGGCTGACCCGCTGCGGTACGGCTACGTCACTTACGGCGGGGAAAACGTCGCCTTTGAGGTTTACGACGGAGACTTCAACCGGCTTTCAAGGACTGTCATAAAAAAATTCGACGGATGGAAAATGAGAGGCGGCGGCAACTACAACGTGGCGGGCTGCGGTGACGGCCATTTCTACATGACAATCCCTGTATATAAACAATTTGACGATGGCTTGATGGTCGTGAAGCTGAATTCAGACATCGAGATAGAGTCAACGTGTCTGTGGGGTGTGCACCCTTTCGCTGAATATCCGGAGTCCTCGCTGGTGAACAAGAACCTTGCCGTCACGGAGAACGGCGTGTTCGTGGTGTGGACACTGAAGAAGGCTGTCGAAACGGGGAGCGGCTCGAAGACATCGCTGATCGTCACGAGGTACGACAGGGACCTGAATCCTTCGTGGGAGACAGAGACGCTGGACGTGATCAACAGCGGGCTGTTCGGCAACTACGGGCTCAATCCGCTCGGCGATGGCGGGGTCGCACTGAGCGGCTGGTTCGCTGTCGATGACCACAACTATTACAGCACCAAAGACATCTATGCGATAATGTTTGACAACTGCTCAACTGTTCCTGAAGCTCACGCGGCGGAATCATGCCTCGTCTATCCCAACCCTGTCTCTGGTAATGTGAATGTAAAAGTCCCTTCCGGCGCGGAAATCGAGAGCGTCAGCCTCTTCGACATCTCCGGCCGCCTCGTGAAGGCTCAGCAGTCGGGCTTCGGGAGCATCGACATCAGCGGCCTCGCGACGGGAATGTACGTGATGAAGGTCGCGCTCGACGACGGCAAGGTGTTCGAGGAGAAGATTGTGAAGAAATGAACAAATATCTCAAAGCCATAGTCAGGATTGTTGCCGGCGGCGTCATCGGCGGTGTCGTCGGCAGCATCCTGCTCACACGGCACGTCAGCGACTTCGACCTCACGGCTGCGGTGGCGTTGCTTGCGATGGCCGTCGTCGTACTGGCGTGGTATCTCGCAGAATACATAATAAAGTCGGAATTCTGAAAAAAATCCCGTTCTTATCTGAAAAATAATCCGTATTTTTGCGGTTCGGATGAAATGGTTATCAAATGACATCGCCTCGCGGCGGTCGTTTGGTGGCCATTTTTTCGTAAATGATTAAAAATCATCATTATGGAGAAGGAGACAATTATTTTTCAGACAAACGACTCCAAGAAAATCGAGGTCGTTTTTGAAGACGGGACGGTCTGGCTCACGCAGGCACAGATGGCGGAATTATTCGGCGTAAACCGTCAAGCTATATCAAAACATTTGAATAAATTCTTCGCTTCAGGCGAATTTGAAGAAAGCCGAGTATGTTCCATTTTGGAACGAACTGCCGCCGACGGGAAGACTTATCTGACGAAATTTTACAATCTCGAGATGATAGTTTCCGTCGGGAACCGAGTAAAATCTTCGAACATCAATCAGTTCAAAACATGGGCCGAGGACGTGATAAAAGCACGCACCTCAAGCCTGATGATTCCCGACAACTCAATCAGAAATCTCATCAAGACAATTAGAAATCAACAGGTTATGCTCGACTACGACTTGGCGGTTCTTTATGGCGTTGAGACGAAAGTGTTGAATCAGGCGGTGAGCAGAAACATCGAAAGATTCCCCGAGGACTTCATGTTCCAGCTGACATGGGAGGAGTGCGAAAACTTGAGGTCACAAATTGTGACCTCAAGTTCAAGGTCACAATTTGTGACCTTGATTTCAAGGTCGCAAATTGCGACCTTGAAATTGAAACAAGGTGACAATATCAAGTATCTTCCTTACGCCTTCACCGAGCAAGGTGTCGCCATGCTGAGCGGCGTCCTTCACTCGCCGACTGCCATTGAAGCCAATATCAGAATCATGCGGGCCTTCGTCGGGATGAGGCATTTCATCAATGAGAATGCGAAACTTTTCCAAAGAATGGAAACAATTGAAAACAATCAAATTGAAATGATTCAAAGCCAGCAAAGGATTGAACAGAGACAATTTGAGATGGAACACATTCAAATTGAAATGCAAGGCCACCAACAAGATTCCGACCAGAAAATCGAAGAGCTTTTCCAACGCCTTGATGAAGGAAGAACGAATCCGAAAGAAGGAATCTTCTTCGACGGACAAATCTTCGACGCTTACGTATTCGTTTCAAACTTAATCAAAAAAGCACAGAAAGAAATTATCCTCATTGACAATTACGTTGACGAAAGCGTCCTGAACATCCTTTCAAAAAGAAACGGAAATGTCGATGTCACAATTTACACTTCTAAAATCTCAAATCAGTTCAAACTCGATTTGGAAAAGTATAATTCTCAATATCAACCGATTACAGTTAGAAATTTCAACAAGTCGCACGACAGGTTTCTGATTATCGACGATGAAATATATCATCTCGGAGCGTCGCTGAAAGACCTTGGCAAAAAATGGTTCGCGTTTTCTACTCTTAATTTCTCAAAAGAAGATATTATCGGGAAACTGAAATGAAATCTCACCTCAGCCTCTTCTCTAACCTTCTCTCCCAGACCAAAAGCAGCGACATCGCCCAGCGCGAGAGGAGCATCCACAGGAAACTGCCGCCGATGGCGGTGAAGAGCAGCAGGTCTTCGAGGTTGCTATGCGACACGCAGATGTGATGGTTCAAAAGGTCGTTCTCCTCTTTCGTCGTCGTGCCTTGCTCCGCCTCGTCAATCATGATGGCGGCACCGTAGGCGAGACCTAAAGTGTTGGCTATCAGCCACAGAAACGCCGTGCGCGGCGGTAGCCCGAAGAAAAGCATCACAGGCTTCAGGAAACGCGCTATGGCCTCGATGACGCCGAACTCCTTCAAAATCCTTTGCAACAACGTCAAGGCATAGACCAGCACTATCATCAGGCCGACGGTCTTCAAGGTGCGAAAAGCCCAGCTTCTGAGCATCTCCACGAAAGCGACATTCTCCGCCGAGACCGCTTCCGAAGCACCGCCTTCAAACTGTCCGGGCATGATCATGTTCAGGACGAAAGCCAAAAGAAACGCCGACAACGTCCTGACAATCACCATCCTCACGAAAGAAGAGCCGGTCTTGTGCTGCACCGTCGTCTCTACAATCATGTTGTGCGAGCATAGCACCATCACCGCCAAGATGGTGGCGGAGCGCATGTCGAGATGCAGCGTCGTCATCACCGCCATCGCCGTGTAACAGTTCACGAAATATCCGGAGACGTAGGCGAGAGCCGCCTCACCCGGAAGCCCGAAGCTCGAGAACACAGGCGTCAGCCATCTCGAAATCACGTCGATGACGCCGAAGTATTGCAACAGCATTATGCCGAACGACACGCCCGTCATTATCTTCACGAGCCACCATATCGTCTTCAGCGCGCCCGGAGTGGCGGAGCGGACACACAAAAGGATTCGATTAGAGATTGTGTTGTTTTTCATTACTCCATGTACATGCCGGGCACATGTCGGCTGCGCCTCTTTCTATATGCCGGGCACATGTCGGCTGCGCCTCTTTCTATATGCCGGGTACATGTCGGCTGAGCCTCCATGTACCCGGTTACTAAAATAGTGCCTTACAGGCACATTCGTGTCAATTCGTGTCAATTCGTGGTGATTAATTCGTGTCAATTCGTGGTGATATTCATCTCATCGATGAGCCGTGTGCAGCCTGCGTATTTGTCAATCAAAAACAGCACGTAGCGGATGTCAACGCTGATGTTCTTGCAGATTGACGGGTCGTAGATGAGGTCGCTCATCGTGCCTTCCCATGTGCGGTCGAAGTTGAGGCCGAGCAGATGCCCGTCGGCGTTCAAGATCGGCGAGCCGCTGTTGCCGCCCGTCGTGTGGTTGCCGGCGATGAAGGCGACGTGCATCGTGCCGTCGGCATCGGCGTAACGGCCGTAGTCCTTCGCCTCGTAAAGCTCACGCAGCCTGTCGGTCACGACGTAGTCGTAGATGTCTGGGTTCTCCTTCTGCATGATGCCATCAAGGGTGGTGAAGTGTCTGTAGTTGACGCCGTCCTTCGGCTTGAAGCCGCCGACCTTGCCGTAAGTCACCCTCAACGTGAAGTTCGCGTCGGGATACATGTTCCTCTCCGGGAACACCTCAGGTATCATCTTCATCTGGCCTTCCATATAGACGCGGCGCAGCGACTTGATCTGCCTGTTGCAGGCGACGTAATTGTCCCTCACATTCTCCCTGTAGAACGAGAGCATGTCCTCGAAGGCGAGGACGGCCGGGTCCTTCGCTATTTTCTTTGCGTCTGAAACTTTGAAATTGTCGAGAAGACTGTTCACTTTCTCTTCGGAGACGAACATCGTCTTCCCGAAAAGATAATCGACGTAAGCCCAGACATCGCCTTTGTATTTCGAATCGATGTCATTCAGCAGTGCCGGACGGAAGTCGGCAGGCTGCGCTGCGCGGTAAGCCGTGAGCATCGCCGACGCCACCTCCTCGTCGATAGGCTGGTAGTAATCTTTGAAAAATGACTTTGATGAATTACGCAATTCATTGATAATCTCTTCAACATCTTCTTTCGGAGTGTCTTTCGTGACTTTCGCAAGTTCCCTGAAGTTGGCGGCAAACTCGATGAGTTCTATCGAGAGGCCGGCTTCGGTGAAGTAGGTGTAAGCCATGCGGTATTTCTCGAAGTCGCCATAGACCTCGTTGAAATTTTTCAGCAGGTTCATGTAAGGGGCGCGGCTGCGGCTCTTGTAGCACCATTCCATGAACGACTCCTCGAAGGCCTGTTTCTTCTCCACGCCGTGGAAGCTGCGGATGCCTTCGGTGACGCCCATCCATTTCTTCCAGCCGTTGCCGAGGCCGGCGTGCTTGCTGGCGTACTGTATGCGCACCTTCGGGTCTTTCTCCTGATATTTGTTGTAGATGTCGAGTATCTGTCCGCGGAGGTCAACGATGACGGGATAGACTACGTTGGCTTCCTGGTTGACGGCCACCGAAGGGAGGTATTCCGTCGTGCGGGCCGGATAGCCGAAGACGAAGGTGAAGTCGTTCTCGTTTGCGCCTTTCAGCGAGATGGTGAAGTGATAATCTGGCTTGTAAGGGACGTTGGCGTTGTCATATTCGACGGGTTTCCCTTCCGGGGAGACGTATATCCTGAAGATGGAGAAGTCGCCTGTGTGACGCGGCCACACCCAGTTGTCGGTGTCGCCGCCGAACTTTCCGATGTTTGACGGCGGTGCGCCGACCATGCGGATGTCTTTGAAGACCTCGTTGTATATTGCGAAGAACTGGTTTCCTTCGTAGAACGGCTCTATCGTCACCTCGTATTCTGTTTCTTTTTGGAGCAGTTCGGTGAGGCGTTTGACATTGGCGGTGACGGTGCTGTCGCGTTGTGTTTCTGTCATCTCGCGTGTCACGTTGTAGAGTATTTTCTCGGTGACGTCGCGCATCTCCTTCATCATTACGGCGGTGAGGCCCGGGCAGGCGAGTTCTTCCTGTTGTGTCATGGCCCAGAAGCCGTCGGTAAGGTAGTCGTGTTCGACGGTCGAGTGGCGTTGTATCCAGCCGTAGCCGCAGTGGTGGTTTGTCAGCAGCAGCCCTTGGTCGCTGACGAGTTCGCCGGTGCAGCCGCCGCCGAACAGCACGACAGCGTCTTTCATCGAGCTGTGGTTCATCGAATAGATGTCATCGGCACTGATTCTCATGCCCATCTCCTGCATTTCCTTCTCGTTTTTCTGGAGGAGAAGCGGTATCCACATGCCTTCGGCACGCACGTTGCCGATGAACATGACGGATGCGATTAATGTCAAAAAAATTTTCTTCATGATAGTAGTTATGTTACTGATATACAACCGCTATGCGGTTATAGTTGAACTTATTTGTTAAAATGTTTGAAGTTGCAAAAATAGCAAAAATGTTTGTAAAGTTCAAAAGTTTGTAAAATGATTGTTGCATGGTTGGCAAAGGACTCATTAAACCATAATCTTTACAATTCTCTTCGGGTCATTTTATCTATTTGTACCCCTTCTTGTACCCCACCAAAATCACGCTCGACTTGCCGACACCTTTGCTGTTATAGACAACCTGGCTGATGTTGCTGACATAACGTGCATACCACGAGTCGGACGATGAGCGGAACGTCCCGATCGGCGTTTTTGTGCGGACGCTTTCATGAATAAGATAGGCGTTGAAAGTACCGGCCTCCGTCTTAATGGTCTTATAATCAATAACCTGACGTTCCGTGGTGTAAATCGTCGCCTTGATGAATCCTATCTTCACAGGCATCTCGGTGTCGGGCAGCCTGTCGCCGACTTTAAAGTCGCCCATGATGGTGCTCGGGTCGCCGGAAGAAAGCATATACTGGACTCTCAAAGCCTTCATCCAGTCGTTCATCACGATGTACGACTTGCCGTCTTTCTTTGTTATGTCCATGATGAACTCGTTCGCCCCGCGGAAAAACGGTTTGCCGTCAGGCTCGTAGAAATTGTAAACCATCATAAGCCGTCCGTTTTGGAGGTCGCCTTCGCGCTCGCGCACCGTCATGGTGAAATATGCGTTCATCTCGCCTTTCTTGTCGTACGACTCGTAGGTCAGCTGCGCGCCGATCTTCGTCGGGAAAAAGGCGTTGAAGATCTCGTCCGGGGAGCCGTAAGGGTTGTCAACAATCGTGTCGTCGGTGAAATGTACGAGATTATAAACCTCGCTTCTCTGCAAGTCACTGTTCACGACCAAAGTGTCGCCATCGACAACGGTCGTCTGCTCCTGAGCAGCCAGATTCGACATTGCAAAACAGATGATAATTAAGGAAATAATTGATTTACAGATATTTCTCATTTTATAAAATTTTAATTTGCGTTTTCAATATGCTGGCAAAAATACGAATTTTTCAGATATTTTGAGTGAACTTGATCAAATCGAACTTTTTTAATCTAATAATGATTATTTTTGTATCTTTGCGTTTTATTTGAAATACGAAACGAGCATATTTTGGAATGAACATTACGATTATTTGTGAGGTTTTCGGAGAGGCTAATAACGGCACTACCATCGCCGCCATTAATCTCATCAATTTTTTGAAAAAGCAAGGGCATAACGTCAAGGTTGTGTGTCCGGACGAAGACAAGCGCGGGCTGGAAGGATATTACATCTTGCCCAAGCAGAATCTCGGCGCGCTGATAAACTGGAGAATACGCGTGAATGACATCGTCCTTGCGAAATTTGACAGGAAAACAATTTACGAAGCCGTCAAGGACGCCGACATTGTGCATGTCATGCTGCCTTTGTTCATTTCACGGAGGACCACCAAATATATCACAAGCCTCGGCATACCCGTGACGGGCGGATTTCACGCGCAGGCCGAGAATTTCACGAATCAGGTCGGGATGCAGAACGTGAAACTGGCTAACAAACTTATGTATCATTGGTACGACGGAAACATCTTCCGCCGCGCACAAGCCATTCATTACCCGACGCAGTTCATCCGCGACATCTTTGAAAATGAGATGGGAAGGAAGACCAACGGCTACGTCATCTCCAACGGCGTGAACAAGATTTTCAAGCCGAACCCCGGCCCGAAACCCGAACAGTTCAAAGATAAATACTGCATCCTTTTCACGGGAAGGCTCTCCGCCGAGAAATCGCATACCGTCCTTCTCGAAGCTGTCCACAAGTCGAAATACAACGACAGGATTCAGCTTTTCTTGGCCGGTAACGGCAGAACCGAAAAGGCGATAAGGAAATATTCAAATAAAAACCTTGTAAATCAGCCGGTTATCGATTTCTTCTCAAGAGAGAAACTCCTTGAAATCATCAATTTCTGCGACTTGTACTGTCATCCGGCTGAAGTTGAGATTGAAGCCATCGCGTGCCTTGAGGCGATTTCGTGCGGCCTCGTGCCTGTCATCGCCAACTCGCCGAAATGCGCGACGAAGAACTTCGCCATCGACGAACGCAGCCTGTTTAAAGTCAACGACAGCACCGACTTGGCACGCAAAATCGATTATTTCATCGAACATCCTGAAGAGAAAGCAGAACTCAGCAGGAAATATCTCGAAGAAAGCGTGAACTACGACCAAGACGAATGCATGAGACAAATGGAGGAAATGTTCCTGAATGAAATTGAAAAATTCAAGAAAAAAAAACTCGTGTAACTTGTGTTAAAAAACTCGTGCAACTTGTGTTAAAAAACTCGTGTAACTTGTGTTAAAATAATAAAATAATATGTCAAAGAAACAGCGATATTTTTATTATTACGACGAGGTTCACGATGACTTCGCAAGCAACAACATCGTCGCGAAGCCTGTCCCGGAAGACTACGAGTATTTTCCGAAAAGCCGTCTGTACAGAATCATCGAGCCTGTCGCATATTATTTCATCGCCGTCCTCATCAAAATCTGCTATGGTCTGAAAGTCGTCTTCCCGATAAAGAACAAGAAAGTTCTGAAGGAAAGGCGGGACCGCAAGAGAGGATATTTCGTCTTTGCGAATCACACAAACGCCATCAACGACGCCTTCGCCCATCCGGGGACGGCGTTTCCAGGCCACTGCTACCACATCGTCCATCCCGACGGAATTTCAATCAAAGGCCTCAGGACTTTTTTGAGAATGATAGGACTTTTTCCACGGCCTGAAAGAAGAAAGACGTATCTCACTTTCCATAAATCCATCGAGAAAGCGATTGACAAAGGCCGTTCGATAGTGATTTTTCCCGAAGCGCACATCTGGCCTAAATACAACAAAATCAGGAACTTCCCCGATGTCAGCTTTTATTATCCCGTGAAATTCAACGCCCCGTGCTATGCAAGGACGACCGTCTATGAAAAACGCCGCAACGGAAGCACCAAAGGCGTCATCTATTACGACGGGCCGTTTTATGCAAATCAGGAGCTGCCTTTCAAAGAAGCACAGAAAGACCTGCGCAACCGCATATATGAAAAAATGACGGAGCGCGCAAACGACTCCGCCATTGACTGTAACTATCACTATATCAAGGTTGAAAATCCTGAAGAAGTGAGGATGGAGGCTTTATAGTATAAAGTTTGTAAAGTTAAAAGTTAGAAAATAATTTTTCCTTTTATATAGAAATTCCTTCCCGGCTCGTAGTTGATGTCGCTGCGGTTTGTGGAGAAGAAGTTGGTATATGTTTCGTTTGTGACGTTGTCGATGCCGCCGAAGAATTGGAATCCGACGTTTCCTGATTTCAAAACCCTGCTGTTCAATGCGATGTCGAGACGGCCGTAAGCCGAAGTCGGCTTCTCGTAATCGGCGGTGAGATGTTTCTCGCCTACGCCTGTCACCTCAACGGAAACCGTACCGATTTTAGCGTAAGTGTAAGAGACACCGAGAACGCCTTTCATCGGCGGGATGTTCGGCAAGTAAGAGTCGTCGCATTTGTCAATGCCCATAGTGTAAGAACCTGACGCAAAGACATTCAACCCGTTGATGATGTTGTAGTTAAGGCTCAAATCGACTCCATAGAGCAAGGCTTTTCCCACGTTATCCAAGACCAGGGCGGGGACGGTGTCGGTCGTGCCGTCGGTTGTCTGATAGACGAAAACTCCGTCTCTTTCAACGATCATGTTGTTGATTTTGTTGATGAAACCTGATGCCCGTGCGGAGAACTTATCGCCCCAAAGACGGACTCCGAGGTCGCCGGATATGCCGTCTTCCGACTTCAGGTCTGGGTTGCCGAGGCGCACCTTGCTTGTGAGATCGATGTATTTGAAACGTTCTTCGAGCGATGGCGAGCGGTAGGAGCGCGCGCCGTTCATGACGAGGTGGAACTTGTTGGTAATCTTATAAATAGCACCGAGGTTTGCGCTCCACGAGAGGTCTTGTTTGCTGCCTTTCTCAAAGGTGATGCGTTGTCCTGCGGGATGGTCGTTCATCTCTCCGTTGGTGATGATGTAATCGACATCGTGGCATTCCTCGTTCTCGACAAATATTCCGTCGATGCGTCCGCCGACGGTGACGTTGAGACGGTTCGCGAAGAAACGCATCTCGTCCTGCACGAAGATTCCCGCACTCATGAACGATGCCTTCGGAAGTGGTGTCTCGCCGCGTTCTACGTTATTGGTTTTCAATATATTTCCGAGAGAATCCTGAACTGTCACGGTGATGTATTTCGTGCGGTCGCCGGTGATGTTCCGTCTCCACACATCGATGCCGGCGACAAGTGTGTTCTTCTCCGAAAACTCAAAGGTGCCTTGTACGTTACCGCCGAAGGTGAGATGTGTCCCTTGCGGCGTGACGAGCGTGGGTTCCGTCACCTGAACGTTCCCGTTAGGAAGAACCTTCTTGGTGACGCTGTTCGGATTCATCTCCACGTCGCGGATGATGTCTTGCACGAAGCCGGTGAATTTCAGCGAGGTGAACACGAAGGAGAGGTCTTTTATCTCGTAGTTCGCGTTGAAGAGCGTGCGGTTGATGTCTTTGTATCTCGCTGTCGCTGTCGGGGCGAACGCCGCGCCGCCTGGTATCCCCACGTCCGTTGACCAATTGCGCTGGAAGTTCAGCTTGATGATGTGGTTCACGACCGACTTGAAGCCTGCGCGGGCGGCGATGTTGTTGGTCTCGTACCCGCTGTTCCTGATGTCGCCCTGCGGTGTCTTGATGTCGTTGCCGAAGCCGTGTCCAGCGTTGAGTTTCACGTACCATTTGCTGTCGCCTACGTTCACGTTGACGTATTCGGAGTTCGAGACGTTGACGGAGGCGAGTCCGACAAGCACGTTTCCGTTGACATAAAAGTCGTCGGCGAAATGTCCGTCTTTGGTGATGACATTGACGATCCCGCCCATCGCACCGCTGCCGTAAAGTACTGACTGTGCGCCTTTTATCACTTCCACGTGGTCGATGTCGTTGGCGTCAATCATCGACAGCGAGGCGGTCAGGTCGGTGGCGGTCTCTATACGGTTGCCATCGACCATTGTGACGAGGCGGTCTTCACCGAGGCCGCGGATGTTGACGTTCTTCGACCACACGCCGTCGCCGCCCATGAAGATGCCGGGCTCGTCGGCGAGGCCGTCGGCGACGGCGAACGCCGTCCGTTTCTCGAATTTCAATGAATTTACAATCGCGACGCTTATCGGGGCGTCGGCGACTTTCCTTTCCACTTTCAGGCTGCTCACCACCACGTCCTCGAGTCTCACCACGGTGTCGTTCTCAGAAGGCTGGAGCGTCTGTGCATTGGCTGCGCCCGCAAACATCGCAAGTGTGACGATGCCTGCTCTCAAAAATTTAGCTTTCATTTTACTTATTTTTTAGTAAGGCCGATTTCACCTCGATGCCGTCAAGGCGTCCGAGTTGTCCGGTGAGGGAGCCAATCTCGTCGGTGGTGCCTTCTAAGATAAGGGAAATGATGCTGTGACCGTCGGCGCGCGGAAGCCCTATGCGCCCGATGATGATGCCGGCGTGGCGCGAGATGACCTCGTTGACGTGTGGCGCCGCCGACCTGTTTTCAATGTCAATGATAACCGTTCCAAGTCTCTTTTCCATCAGAAGTTCCTCCGAATTAGATTGTTAATAACTCCGTAATCACCTCAATCTCAACGCATTGTCTTAATTTCAGTTTATTACGACCTCGATTGATTTAATTCGGCAAAGATAAATAAAAAACATTATCAAACGTAAAATGTTCGATGAACAATTTTTATTTTTAAGCCGAATTTCAAAAATGTCAAACTGTTGTCAAATTTACCGCTTTCGTGATCCAAAACATTTTTATGATAAAGTTCTGAATCTTATTCCTTCACGAATCTCACTTTCATTTCATCATTAATCACCATCATGTAAATGCCTGACGGATAATTTCTTACGTCAACAGTGCGGGAATTTTCAATGTCTCCGACGAGCTGCCCGAGCGAGTTGAAAACCTGTATTGTCTCAACTTCCATTCCTTCAATATTGATGAAATCTGTTGTCGGATTCGGATAAACCTTCGCTGTAACATTCTGGTTTTCAGAAATATCGGTTATCTCAACAACCAGAAAGTCCGCGTCGTCAACGGTCTTTGCCGGAACGGATTCGAGGCCGTTGTTATAGACGGATTTGAGCTGGTAGTAATACGTCCCGATTTCCATGTCGCCGTCGGTGTAAGACGTGACGTTTTTAGGCAGCGAATTGATGAGTTCCATCTCTTCAAGGCTCGTGCCGCGGTAGAGGTTGAAGCTCTGTATCGTGTTCGTCGTGCCGGTCTCCCAACTCAGGCTCGCGCTCAGATTTCCGGTCAGGTCATCAAAAACATATTCGCCGCTGAAGTTGAAAGCGTTCTCCTTCGGGTTCGGGTCGTCGTAAGGGATGAAGAAACAGAGCTGCGAGAGATTCTCGGTTGTCGCTATTTCGGTGGAATGCCCGGTTTCGAGGTCAACGGTGCGGATGCAGCTGTAATCATAGACGTACATCCACGTATCTGTCTCATATTCACACCAATACAAAATCCCTGTGTTATAGTCGAAGCCTCCCGACTGGAGGTAAAGCACCTCGTAGTCTTCGTCGATGCCGGTGTAGCCGACCATGCTCAGCGCGGCGGTCTGCTTATCGACGATGTAGAGTGCGCTGCTTCTGCCGCCGCTGATGGCGTATAGAGTGCCGTCGAGGGCGCACGCCAGCACGTAGATCGGGTCTTCTGTCGGGAAGTCGCCTATCTTGGTGACGTCGCCGGTGGCGAGGTTCACGGTGAAGAACTCGTTATTATAGGTGCCGTAGGCCGTGGCGGTGGTGTAGTCGTAGGTCATCTCCTTCTGATAATAAGTGGAGCCGTCGTACCACAGGATCTCGCCGGTGAACGGGTCGATTTTGTTGAACCACTGAAAGCCTTCGTAGATGTCGTAGGCGTAGAGGTAGCCGTCGAGATAAACGCCGCCGTAGAGCTCCTCGTTGTTTATGACAGTGAGATTGTCAGGCGATTGCATGTCGTAATGCGCGTATGTTACCTCTTCGGAAATCACGTTGGTGACGGAGGCGTAGGCTGTCGGGCCGCGGAAGCCGCCGTGATTTTCAACAAGTCGACGCATCGGCGCACCAATACGTGACTTGGCTTTTGGTTTCATGAAGAGGCTGTCGTTCACCTGCGGGAGAGCCGTCATTCCCGAAAGGATAATCATCGAAAGAAGCAAGGATTTTAATCTCATAAACGTGATAATTTAAAGTTGCAAAATTAGTGAATTACCATCATAAAACCAACATTTTTTCAAAAACAGCGACAGCATAGTGGTAAGTGTTTTTCACCCGTTGAAATTTTTTTGGAAAAAATGTATTTTTATACTCGCCATTTTTTGGAAAAAATGTATTTTTGCAGTTGTAAAATTTTGGAAAAAATGTAAAAACTATGCTTAAGCGTAAGATTAGCAAGAAGATAGAAGAATATCTGAAATCAGATTCAAACAAGATGCTTATTGTTGATGGTGCAAGGCAGATTGGGAAATCGTACATAATAAGGTATGTCGGGAGGAAACTATTTGAAAACTACATCGAAATCAACATGGAAGATGACAGGCTGAACGACAGGATTTTTGCGGATGCAAATTCCGTCAACAAATTTTATTTGGCTTTGAGTTCCGTGGCTGGCGAAAAGATGAAAGACAGACAGTCAACATTAGTGTTTATCGGTGAGATTCAAGCATATCCGCATCTGTTCACGTTAGTGAAATTCCTGATGCAGGACAGACGTTTCACTTATATCGCGAGTGGTTCTCTTCTCGGTGTCACCTTGCGCAAAACACAGTCGATTCCAATCGGAAGCATTCAGCAGATTCACATGTATCCGCTTGATTTTGAAGAGTTTCTTTGGGCAAATGATGTGGGTGAAATGCTGATTGAAGAAATGCATCGGTGTTTTATTGCAAAAGAGTCGTTGCCGGAGGCCATTCATAAAAAGATTATGGGATTATTCCGACAATATCTGCTTGTCGGCGGCTTGCCTGATGCCGTAAATTCATTTATCGCAGAACATAACATATTCAATATCAGGAATATACAAAATGAAGTTTATGGACTTTATCTTGAAGATGCCGCAAAATACGAGGCCGACAGCAACAGGAAACTGAAAATTCAACGCATCTACAAAATGATTCCATCGAGCCTTGAAAGCCGCAAGAAAAGGATTGTCGTGAAGGACATCGAAGGCAAGGCGGGGAAACGAAGCAGCGACTATCAAGACGAATTTGATTATTTGGTTTCATCGGGAATCGCCCTCGAAGTCGATGCAATAAGTCAGCCGACGTTTCCGCTGATTCAGAACGCAGGGAAAAATCTTCTGAAGTTATATGTGAACGACATCGGGATTTTTACGGGCATATTATACCACAACAACATCAAGCCTTTGCTTGAGGACATGCGGAGCATAAACCTCGACTCTGTTTTCGAAACCGCTGTGGCACAAGAACTTAAGGCTCACGGTCATGAGCTGTTTTATTACGACAGCAAGAAAAACGGCGAGGTCGACTATCTGATTAACGACTACGAAAGTCTTTCCGCTATTCCGTTGGAGATAAAGTCGGGCAAGGATTACACGGTTCACAGTGCGTTGGACAGGCTTTTGTCGGTTGAAGACTACGCCGTCAAGCGGGCATACGTGCTTTCAAACGAAGGAAACGTGAGCGAGAAAAACAGCGTGACATACATGCCTGTTTACAATGTGATGTTTTTCTGATGATTCTTATTTCTCCGTTTATTAAAACCCACCTCAAAACCACATTTTGCACTATCACAGTGCATTTTTCTTAAAAATTTGCACTATTATTGTGCAATTTTGTTTATTTTTGCAGAAATTTTTGAACAATGGAAACACTTGTCAGGACTTACAAGCATCTTGTAAACATTGTGAACACTGATTTTGTCAGATATATTCACGATGAAATTGCGTGGGGAAGCCGGCTTGTCGCGATACTCGGGGCACGTGGTGTCGGCAAGACTACACTGATTCTGCAACACATAAAACTTCACGACAACATCGATGATTCGTTGTTCGTCACCGCCGACGACTTTTACTTTTCATCACACAGGCTTTACGACCTCGCTCTCGAATTTTCACAAAATGGCGGCAAGAATTTATATATTGATGAGATTCATAAATACGACGGTTGGTCAATGGAAATAAAGAACATTTACGACAAAATCCCTGACCTGAAAGTGGTTTACACAGGCTCGTCGGTTCTTGACCTCGAAAAGGGCGGTGCGGATTTGAGCCGCCGCAAACTTGAATATCTGATGCCGGGGCTTTCGTTCCGCGAATACCTGAATATCTCCCGAAAGATGAATCTGCCCGTTTATTCTCTTGATGAAATCCTCGACGGAAAAGTCACGATTCCGCAGGACGGATTCAAGCCACTGCTGCATTTCAAGGAATATCTAAAGAAAGGCTATTATCCTTTCTTTACTGATAATGAATACTTTATGCGTCTGCGAGGTGTTCTTAAACAGGTCGTTGAAACCGACATCCCGACTTTTGCGAAGATGCAGGTTGCCACAGGCTATAAACTTAAAAAACTGCTCTATGTCATAGCGCAAAGCTCGCCTTTCAAACCTAACAACGCGAAACTTGAAAGAGATTTGCAGATAAGCCGCAACACTCTTCCCGACTATTTCGAATACCTTGAAAAAGCAGGCCTGATAGCCCTGCTCCGCGAAAAGGCTTTTGGAATAAAACTGCTCGAAAAAGTCGAAAAGGTATATCTGAACAATACAAATATTGCCTATGCCTTGTCGGAAAATACGCCCGACATCGGTACTGTCCGAGAGACGTTTTTCTTCTCAATGATGAGAGTGAAATATTTCATTTCATCATCGGAAGTTGCTGATTTTGAAGTGGAAGGCAAAGTTTTTGAAATTGGAGGAAAGAGTAAGAGCCAAAAGCAAATCAAAGACGTGGCGAACTCATACATCGTGAAAGACGACATAGAATATGCTTTCCAGAACATTATTCCACTGTGGATGTTCGGATTCGCCTATTAGTTTTTGATTATTTCCCGAACTTTTTCCTCGCTCATCTTCATAAAAAACGTATTTTTGCAACTTGGAAAATTTAGATTTTTGAAAATTAAAATTTGAAATATATGGAAGAAAAGAAATTCAAACGTTACCTGATAACCACGGCGTTACCTTACGCCAACGGCCCCGTCCATATCGGCCATCTCGCCGGCGTCTATGTCCCGGCCGACACCTACGTCCGCTACCTCCGCATGAAAGGCGAAGACGTGCTCTTCGTCGGCGGCTCCGACGAACACGGCGTGCCCGTCACCATCAAGGCCGAGAAGGAAGGCGTCACCCCGCAGGACATCGTCGATCGCTACCACGGGATAATCAAGAAGTCGTTCGAAGACCTCGGCATGAGCTACGACATCTATTCGAGGACGACATCCGCCATACACCACAAGACGGCAGCGGAGTTCTTCACGAAACTCTACAACGAAGGCAAGTTCATCGAGAAGGAGACCGAGCAGTTCTTCGACCCGGAACGCAACAAGTTCCTGAGCGACCGTTACATCATCGGCACCTGCCCGAAGTGCGGCAACGACCGCGCCTACGGCGACCAGTGCGAGAAATGCGGCAGCACGCTCAGCCCCGAGGAACTCATCGACCCGCATTCCGCCATCAGCGGCGCGAAACTCGTCAAGAAGATGACGAAACACTGGTATCTGCCCCTCGAACAGTACGAGGAATGGCTCCGCCAGTGGATCCTCGAAGGACATAAAGAATGGAAGTCAAACGTTTACGGGCAGGTGAAGAGCTGGCTCGACGGCGGACTGCAGCCCCGCGCCGTCACCCGCGACCTCGACTGGGGCGTGCCGGTGCCGGTGAAAGACGCCGAAGGCAAAGTGCTGTACGTGTGGTTCGACGCACCTATCGGCTACATCTCCAACACCAAGGAAATCTGCGCACAGCGCGGCGACGACTGGGAGAAATGGTGGAAGTCGGACGACACCAAGATGGTTCATTTCATCGGAAAAGACAACATCGTGTTCCACTGCATCATCTTCCCTTGCATGCTGAAAGCCTACGGCGACGGCTTCATAGTGCCGGAGAACGTGCCGGCCAACGAGTTCCTGAACCTCGAGAACGACAAGATCTCGACATCACGCAACTGGGCCGTGTGGCTCCACGAATACCTCGAGGAATTCCCCGGAAAACAAGACATCCTGCGTTATGCGCTCACAGCAAACGCACCGGAGACCAAAGACAACAACTTCACGTGGAAAGACTATCAGGACAGAAACAACAACGAACTCCTCGCCATCTTCGGCAACTTCGTGAACCGCATCATGGTGCTGACGCATAAATATTACGAAGGCGCGGTGCCGGCGATGGACAACCTCACCGAACGCGACAACGAAGTCATCGCCGAGATGAACCAGTATCCCGAGAAGATCGGACATCTTCTTGAGACATACAAGTTCCGCGAAGGCGTGGGCGAATTGATGAACCTCGCACGCTTGGGCAACCGTTACCTCACCGAGAACGAGCCTTGGAAACTCTTCAAGACCGACCCGGAGCGCACCAAGACCGTCATGGCGCTCTCGATGCAGATTGTAGCGAAATTAGCCATTTTGAGCGAGCCGTTCCTGCCGTTCAGCGCGAAGAAGCTCCAGAACATGATCGGCCTGAAGGTCGAAGGCTGGGACCAGGCGAACACCACGGCGCTCCTCGCCGCCGGTCACGTCATCGGAACGCCGGAGCTTCTGTTCGAGAAGGTCGAAGACAGCGTCGTCGAGGCGCAGATCAAGAAGCTGGAAGACACGAAGAGACAGAACGAGCTGAATGCCTGGAAGCCGGCGGAGGTGAAGCCCAACGTCAGCTTCGACGACTTCGGCAAGTTCGACATCCGCGTCGGGACAGTGCTTGAATGCACCAAGGTGCCGAAGGCCGACAAGCTGCTTCAGTTCCTCATCGACGACGGCATGGAGAAGCGCACCATCGTCAGCGGCATCGCGAAGCATTACCCCGACCCGCAGGTTCTCGTCGGGAAGCAGGTGTGCTTCATCGCCAACTTCGCGCCACGCAAGCTGAAAGGCGTGGAGAGCGCTGGCATGATACTCTCCGCCGAGGACAAGGACGGCCGCCTCGTCGTCATCACCCCGAGCGACACGGTGACGCCGGGATGCTCGATAGGATAGAGTTGAAAGTTGTATAGAATGTTTTTTGCATGTTAATATAAAATCCAAGTATGACGCAAAAGCAAGCCATACAGTTATTTGAGAAAAGGCGGGTGCGCACCGCCTGGGACACCGACGAGGAAAAATGGTGGTTTTCCATCGTTGACGTGGTGTCGGTTTTGACCGACAGCGATTACCAAACTGCTCGAAAATATTGGAAAGTATTGAAAGGCAGACTGATAAAGGAGGGATTTGAGTTGGTAACAAATTGTTACCAACTGAAAATGCAATCTACAGATGGAAAGCATTATCTTACCGATGTCGCTGACACAGAGCAACTTTTCCGTCTCATCCAATCGATTCCGTCGCCGAAAGCGGAGCCTTTCAAGCAGTGGATGGCGCAGGTGGCGGCCAAGCGCATTGACCAGATGCAGGACCCTGAATTGTCATTCGAGCAGGCCGTGGCCGATTACCGCAGGCTGGGTTATTCCGAAGCGTGGATTAATCAAACGAAAACTATGTAATATGGAGAGTGTGACTGAGCCGCATAAAAAGATAGCGGTACAGAAACCTAATCCCAATTGTCGCGAAAACTATTTCAACGGCTCATTTAATTTGTCAAAATATAAACCATGGAGTGAATATGAAAGCAATAAATGGGATAAAGTGCAGCAATCGTTAGGTTGGGAATGGATGGAATCCGAAGAGAAGCAAAGCAAGACAATTTATTTTCCTGAAGAATTGAGTTATCAGTTCTTTCCATCACATCCCGAATATCGATTTAAATGCAACTGGCCCGAAATCTATTGCTTTCATCCTAATATTTATGATGAAAAAGGCGTTCTATTTAGAGTTGGCAATATTGTTGGCTCAGGACAAGAATACGAAAAAATATACAATGAGGTGATGTTGGCCTTATGTAAGTGCGACTTCCTTAACAATAAGTATGATATCAATAATGCTAAACCAGAGACTCTGACTGCATTAAGGATTACTTTCGAAATGGAGGATTTGGTTGATGCGCGTTACAAAAAATACTCAAAAATGGCTGCAGAAGCAAGGGATGAAATTGTAGCTGCAACAACGATGTCACAATATACGGCGGCCAAAAAGAAGCAATCAGAAGCGTTGAATGTACTATTGGAGTACATAAACAAGGAACGTGAACCACAAGCGTTGAATTACATAAAACAACTTAAATCAGAGCATACTGCTGAATTGTCATACCTATACAAAATTGAGCGCGTCAACAACACGACTTTCAAAATCTATTTTCTCAACGACAAAATGGAGTGTGGATGCGTTGCACTGATGAAATGGTACAACAAAGCACCTTATGAGGCAGAATACAAAGTTGAGTTGCTTCCGCGCGAGATGATAACGATTAGAAAATAACCGACCTCAACATTCGGTGAACGACTCACAAATCACTATAAATTCTATTGATACGGTTCAGGTATCTGAAGAGAGGTTTCGACCTTCAAATGCTATGCCGCCAGCCTTAAAACAGCCCCGCTGTGTGAGGCCGATGCCGAACGCAGCGAGAAACATGGCGATTGAGTCTGCTTTGTGACCGTCTTCAGGTACGTTCCGTGGTAGTGTTTCAAACAGTGTGTCCGAAGTCTGTTGACTTCAGGGATGCGGTGCAAAATTAGACAATAGTTTTCATTTCCGCCATTGCTGTCCGATAAACCTTTTTTTAGTCTAAAAAATAAGGACTAATTCCATTTTGTGAAGTTTTTTCTTTGCGATTGTGTTTGGCGGACAATAACAGATAAACTCGTGCAACTTGTGTCTCAAACTCGTGCAACTTGTGTTAAAAAAAAACATATAACTTGTGTTAAAAAACTCATCGAAAATTATTTTTCAGAATTTTGTGTTTGTATTGAAAAAAGTTGTACCTTTGCACCTCGAAAAAAGGACGGGATGTAGCGCAGCCCGGTAGCGCGCTTCGTTCGGGACGAAGAGGCCGCAAGTTCGAATCTTGTCATCCCGACTTAAAAGAAAATCAGCTCGGAAGCGGGCTGATTTTTTTGTTGCAATTGTATTATTATTTTTATTTTTGCAAAAAAAATACATGGCAAAAGAACTTGTTCATTTTTACGATTGGCTTGTCTATCATCCTTACAAAAAACCTTCAGCGGAAATAGATTTCGAATACCTCGAGGTCGCAAACAAAGTGTTTGCAAGGCTACAGAAACATGTTGATTTATACAGCATTGTCTCACATAGTGCCGTAAAAACAATGGCTGTCGTCTTGACATCGTACCTTGAGGATGTTGTGTCGCATATTGGGATTTGGGAGACTTTCAATGACGAATGCATGAAACATTATGGTTTCAATGTGCCGTTTTTCAAGGAGGCTGACGATTACGTCAAAGGCGATGTGAATGTTGAAGACATCAGGTTTCTCATCTGGCTGATAATCAAGAATGAAAACATTACGATGTTCATCAATCCTGAAAATTCAGAGATTTCAAAAATTGCTGATGATGTTTATGAAATTCTCAGTGATGAATATTCGTATGTGCCTGAAAATGAAATCTACAGACAATATTTAGTCGGCAAATTTGATGATTTCTATAAATATAGGGAATTTTTGAAGTGGTTCCATTACAGTTGTTATTTGAATCTTGATAACTTTGATATTGTCTGCCAAGGGATAGACGAAATGTCTGACAAAGGACTCAAGCTGTCGAACAAAGAAAAGAATATGTTCAAGTACAACTACGAAGTTAATACTCTTTTCGACAGCCGCACACATTTCTTCGGTTACACTTCGTACGACTGGCTCTGCGCTGTGCGCAAATTGAACGGCGCAAATGATATTTGGGACAATTTGCATACTGAAAACGGGACGTATAAGGTTATAGACGAGGATGAATGTTTCGTATATTTCGAGAATGTAGGAAGTGGCGGGAAACGAAATCTCGCCAAATGCTCGTTGATTGATAAGGTTTCGTTTGCCAGAGGGCAATATTTTACTTTTGCCATTGTTCAATGTGACGACGAGTGGTTTCTCAATGGTTCAATGGTAAACACAAAACTCTCTGACAAAGATGTCGAAGACAGGGTCAAAAATAAAAAGTTGGAAGAGGACAGCGACTTTCGTTATTATGAAAAATTCATGGAAGTCAATGATAACAAACAACTTATATTTTTCGCTTCCGCTGCCGATTACAAGGATTTTTTAAGGAACAAGATGGGACTGAAATTCAATGATGAGATTATAAAACTTCCGTTTGACGGAGCTTTTGCCATGTTTGTTGAAAAAGACGGTCAGTATCTTTTCAAAGAAATGATGGATTGTATCAAAGCGGAAAGCAACCCGACATACAACAGGACATTTGCCATTGAAAATGCCGCCAACTTTTATATCAGCGATGAATTTCATCCATACACGCTGGCTTGCTACTTGAAAGACAACGGTTTGCTTCCAGATGCCCGTCTCGTTTCGGCCAAAGGCGATGATTATGGAAGGAAGTTTTTGAATGACAATCTTCAATTCATCATTGATTTCGCCCACAGAAATTGCAGGTAATCTTGACGGGTTATTGTGAAGCCGCAATGCGGTTCTTCGCGGTCGTATATCCATGCGGATTCGATGTTAATTCATGTTCAGTTGCATTTGCCTCCGTTTACAATGACGAAATGGTTTTGCCCGGCACTGCACGTGTCAAGATAACTGCACAATGCTTCCGTAAACCTGCGGGAACCAACCTCGTTCAGATGTGTCAAATCATGCATGAGCAACGAGTCGCTGTCATTGATGCAAACGGTATCAAATATTCCGTTTGAGTATTTGTCGCAGATTTTTTGCCTCACGCTGTCAATAACGTTTTTGTAAGAAGACGCCGATGAAACCTCGAACAATTCGCTGTAGTATGGAAACTCGACAAATGTCACATTGCAGTGTTTGCTCATGAGAATATCAAGACCTGTTTTGTATAATTCCACTTTATCACCGAAAAAAGAAGGCTCTTTGTCGTAAAGTCTGGCAAATCCACTCAACGGCTCTGCATGAATAATTGTGTCGCAATATTCATATTGAGGATGAGATCTGTTAAAGGTGTTCTTGACAGATTCAAGTCTGTTATTCTTGACAATTTCGATTATTTCCTTAACTGAATAATTATGTTTCCAAAGCTCAACGAGCATCCTGACATCTGTCCCGGAGCGGTTGTTGTCTGATGTCTTTTTTCTGAGAAGACAGCATTGAGAAAACCCAATTACGCAATTCGTGCTGTCAGGAACATTATTTGCAAACACCAAAAAGTCATAAACGCCAGCACCATGCGCAGCCGTGGTTTTCACTGTTACATTTTGTATTTTTGAGAACACATTCAGATCCACACCTTGTACTGTTTGCGAATCGCCCCAAAAATATGTCTGATTCCTGTCAAGGGATAAATTGGGTTCTCTATAATACAATATTGTAATAAATACAATTAATGGTATTACTGCGAGAATCAGGAACATTGCCAATTGTTTGATAAATTTTTTCATAATTAAAATTGGAAATAAATGAATTCTTCTGTTTCACCACCCAAATACAACATAGTGTATATCAATACAATATAAATGAGCCATCTTATGACTTTGTTTTTAATTCGTATTTGATTCAACCCATGCTGCCTGTCTCTCTGCAACCACTCTACGACAAGCATAATGATAATGAATAAATTAGTTGGCCAACACAACAGTCTGTTTGGCAGGAAAAATCTGTAACCTGCCTTTAACGTGCCGAACTGCATCATCCCGCACACGTATTTCCACGCCTGCCCGATGCTCTCGGCGCGGAAGATAATCCAGCCGATGACGACGAGGAAGAACGTCAGCAGCATCTGGAAAAGCTCCCTGAACGAAGGCAACAGCCTCCCTTCGGCCACGATGTTCGTGTTCTTGCGGTTTTTGCCAAGTAAAATCAATGGCAGGAACAGCAATGCATGATATGCGCCCCATACGACAAATGTCCAGTCTGCGCCGTGCCAGAAACCGCTCACGAGGAAGATTATGAACGTGTTGCAAACCACCTTCGCCTTCGGCACGCGGCTTCCGCCGAGCGGGATGTAGATGTAGTCGCGAAACCACGTCGTGAGCGAGATGTGCCACCGCCGCCAGAACTCCGCGATGTCGCGCGAGAAATAAGGCACGTTGAAGTTGCGCATCAACCTCACGCCGAACAGCTTCGCGCAGCCGATGGCGATGTCGGAGTAGCCGGAGAAGTCGCCGTAAATCTGGAAGGTGAATAGAATGGCGGCGAGCAGCAAGGTGCTTCCGCATTCACTTTGATAGTTTTCAAAAACATAATTCACGTAAACGGCACAGTTGTCGGCGACGACCACCTTCTTGAAGAAGCCCCAGAGCATCTGACGGCATCCGTCAACGGCTGTCGCATAGTCAAATTTCCTCGGTTTCAAGAATTGCGGAAGAAGGTTCGTGGCGCGCTCGATAGGCCCGGCGACCAATTGCGGGAAGAAGCTGATGAACGCGAAGAACGCCACGGCGTCCCTCGTCGGCTCGATCTTTTTCCTGTAAACGTCAATGGTGTAGCTCAACGCCTGGAAAGTGTAGAAACTTATCCCGACAGGGAGGATTATCTTCAGCGTCACCCAATCGAGATGTATCCCGAAGAGTGCGAACAGGGCGACCAAACTTTCCGAGAAGAAATTCAGGTACTTGAACGCGAAGAGTATCAGCAGGTTGAGGACGATGTTCCCGGCGCAGATCCATTTCTGAGCTCTGGGCTTTCCTTCATTGCTTTTGATAAGGAGTCCGCTCCAGTAGCTGAAGCCGCTGGTTATCGCGATTAAGATCAGGAAACGCCAGTCCCACCAGCCGTAGAAGACGTAGCTGGCGACCAGTACGAGCGCGTTTTGAATCTTCAATTTCTTGAAGACGAACCAGTAGAGGATGAAGACTACCGGCAGGAAAATCAGGAATTCAATGGATTGAAATAGCATATTATCGTATTTGATGACACACAAAAAAGCGCGGTGCTTTTTCGCTTCATTTGAGTTTTCGAGGTCTTCGACTACCTATTTCACCAAACTAACGAGTAAAGCCCACGCTGAATGCGTGAGCGTCTGTGAGCAATACTCTTGGTGAAATTTTTTAAAACTTGTCGAAGGTTTCGAAAACTCAAGATGCAGCTTCTAACGCTTTAATAATATGTCTATGTTCTTAACTTTCTGTTTCTTACAATTACTTTTTTGCGGCTGCAAAGATAAGAATCATTTCCTTTGAAACCGATGTTTATATGAAATTTATTTTCAATAATTCATCCCGAAATGCCAAAGCGGTATTACAATTCCATGACCCGTCTCAATGTCATCGAAAAGACACTTTCGTAATAAAATTTCCCTCATTGAGGGAAAAAATCAAAGAATTTTCGTGCTTTTTCGTAGATTTGATTGAGTCAATAGTCCGGTTTCAACACATCACCTAATTGTCTGGCAGTCATCTTTGGATAGTTAGACTGACAAACCGCCAGTCTATCAAACCGAGTTGATGTTTCTGTTTGCAGCAGTTTGTTATTTGCAAACAAAATTGCAAACAAAATTGCAAACAAAATTGCAAACAAATATTACTTTAACCTTCTGTATTTTACGTTATTAGGCACACTGTCTTCTGTTTGCACGATTTCGTTTGCAGCGACCAATTCTGCAAACAAACGAGAAACGGCAGACCTGTCTTTCTCTTGTAGTTTAAGTAGAGCTCTTGCCTCCCGATTGTTGATTGTTTCTATCGAGTCGAGGTATCGAAGTATTGCTTCTTTTTGTCGGGCCTTGTCTTGTTTCTTTGCCTTAACATAATCTATTTTGTCTTCTGTACTTTCCCTCTTTGTAATATGGAGAATATATGCCAATCCTGAGGTCTTTCCTGTTGGCTCGATAAATTCCAAATCTTGAAGATTATCCAGAATGGCATGCAAACGATATGGACTGATGTTGGGCGATTCTGTCATTTCGGATAGTTTCACCTTCCCTCGTCTTACAATCTCAGACAACACAAATAATTGGTCAAGTTTTAGAGATTTTCCTGTTTGGTTCTCATATAGAAGAGACAACTCTATCAATTTTTCGGTCGAGACCTCTGCTTTTATTCGGAAGATAACTGATGTCTCGGTTTCTTCTGGCTCTGGCAGTTGTTTCCCTTTCTTCAATAAGTCCGTGAAAATCTTATCAAAGCCACTTCCGGCTTTCTCCGCCAAACCTATCTCACGTAAAATATCCATCACATTGGGGTTTCGTGGGTTTGTCTTTCGTAGATAGTTTTTTATCGTCACCCCTTCGGGAAATTTTCCAGGGCTTTCAAATTCCAAATAGCCGCCATCATCGTATTTCCGAATCTCTATTATTTGTTGACGGCTAATATCTCTGTGCGCTAATGCATTGATAAGCAATTCTCGAAGCACAATCTCGGAATAGTCTTCCACATATTCACGGAACAGGCCAAAAATATATTCCCGTTGACGGATTTCCGCTTTTAGTTGGGCGAAACATTCCTTTGCAACTTCTATGATGTTGCCTTTGTATTCGTATGGTTTATAGGTTCCATCGTTAAAGTAATGGATGTACTTCACTTCGTAATAGGGAAGTTCCTTTAGTGCCTTGTTATTACCCACAAAGAGAATACCAGTGGTGGTGGGCCTTGTTCTTCCATCATCCTCTTTTACCATTCCAAGAGAGTCGAGTAGGTCTGCATCGGTCTTGTCCAAATATGGGCTCTCGTCGTTTTTAGACTCAATCAGATTGCGTAGCGTCTGCAAACGTCCCGCATCTATCCATTCTCCAGATACGTCCCAAGTCTTTTGGTCATAAACAATAAGACCTTTCTCGGACTGAATGGAGGCTATTTCGTGAGGTTCGATGGGGCGATTGCCATCATTACACCGGATGAGGTATTCTCCCTTGGATGTTCTGTGCAGTTGTGACGAAAATGGCACCTCAAGCACCAATAGGTCAGTTTTCCTGACCCGTATCCGATGAGGAACGAGCGTGATGGTAGGATTGGTTCTATCTTGCACTTGTTTTATCAACTCGAATATTTTCCTATCGTCATACTCAAAAGTCTCGTTCACCTCCTTTGTCTCATCTACGATACCCACAAAAAGGAATCCACCTTTCAGGTTTGCAAAAGCCACTACATCACGAGCCATCTCATCGTATTTGGGAGCAAAGTTTTTCAGAGATTTGCCAAACACCTTCTTGTCTTCCAGTTGCTCTTTGAAATCCACGATGTCACATTCTCCTCGCTCAAGAAGACTATAGAACCATTGGACGCTTATCTTTGTGTATTTCTTCATATATCTATTTTATTATTTTTGAATATTTCACGATAATATCATTAAAAACAGCCTTTAGTCTTGTCCCGCTGGATTGAGGAGTTCCGTAACATCAACATTAAGTAATTTGGCAATCTTATCAAGAGTATTTAAGTCTGATTAGATGCTATTCTGACATCACTTACTGACTGTGTAAGTGGATTTTCCTAATTGCTCGGCCAGCCATTTGCCAGTTCGGCCACGCTCAACAAAAACCACTTTCATTCTATTAAGATTGGCATAAACTTATATGTTTATTAAAATAATGTTTTAACTAATTAAACAATAATAAACTTCATCTTTGGCATATTATTGCCTATCATCTACAAAAAAGAACCACTTATGTCGATGTTCTTAACTTTCTGTTTCTTACAATTATTTTTTTCGGCTGCAAAGATAAGAATCATTTCCGTTGAAACCGATGTCGGTGTCAAATTAATTTTGCGGCAAATTAAATCTCAATAACTCATCCCGAAATGCCAAAGCGGTATTACAATTCCATGACCGCTCTCGATGTCGTCTATAAAAAATCCCTTATTGAGGGAAAAAAATCAAAAATATTTCCCTCATTGAGGGACTTCCGGCAAACCATTATAAAGAAGGGCCGACGTGCGCCAGCCCTCTCTTAACTCTCCTCTCTACTCTCTTAACTACTTCACCGGCATCATCTTCTTTCTGATAATCTCGTGAAGCTCGTCGGCGTTCACACGGACCTGCTCCATGGTGTCGCGGTCGCGGACGGTGACGGTGTTGTCTTCAAGCGTCTGATTGTCAATGGTGACGCAGAGCGGCGTGCCGATGGCGTCCTGTCTTCTGTAACGTTTTCCGATGGAGTCTTTCTCCTCGTACTGGCACATGTAGTCGTACTGCAGCGAGT
>JAKSMW010000028.1 GCA_024400395.1 Bacteroidales bacterium | reverse complement strand
GCACGTCCAATCCGCCATTGCATTTTGCAATTTGGTATATACGGCTCTATTCCTCACGGAGTTGCTCCCCAGCAGAGCCCCGCTACGCTTCAAACCGCAAGGCAAAGTTAGTGATTTGTATTTATACGGCAAGGCGATAAAGGAGAAATCTTATCCTGCAATTTGACCTATAGCGACATACCTAGACAAAAAATCCTGCAAATTGACCTATACGCCTAAGCCGGCCGACACGTCCGTTGCCGTCCTGGAAAGGGTGGATGCTCTCGAAACGCCAATGGTATTCGGCAAGGGTGAAGATGGTGACATCGCTGACAGAGCAGTACCATTCCTGGAGCGAAAGCATCTCGCGTGCCACATCGGCAGATGCGCCTGCTGTTCATCTATCAAGAATGCCGTGAGTCTATTCATACTGCGTATTACAATTGTTCTGTTTTTTTACTTTTCGTTGATTTCCGGACAAGACAGCGAACATGCCTCAACGGTTTTGCCCGAAAATCGGTTTTGCAAAATTACAAAATCTATCGATACCTCCGGGATAAATTGCCGGTTTTTTCTCTTCTTCTAATCTCTTATTTCATTCTTAATGATAGTATTTCTCAATTCCTCCGTAACCTTGTATGATTTTGTTTTCTCTGGTTTTCCGCATGAAGTTTTCCAGGCGTTTGCGGAATTCCTCGGGACGGTGGCGGGCCGCTTCGATGTAGGCAACCCGAATGCGCCGATAAGACTCCGAAAAGTTGCCGTAATTTTTCCAGACTTCCTTGTCCTTCCTGATTTCCGATAGAATATCCTCCGGAAAAACGTATGGCTCGCTGATGATTGGCATCACCGAAGCTCTGACTTTCGGATGAATCATATTGTGTTCGTCAAGCCAGATCAGCCGCTCGATGTTGGGACGTGAATACGTGCTTTTCGGATTGCGCGGCGTGAAGCGACGTATTCCATGCGTGCTGTCGAGGGTTCCCGCCCGACCGTCGATCCAGCCGAAACAAAGTGCTTCCTCGACGGCATCATTGTAGGAAATGCTATCTTCGCCAGCCGCCTTCGTAGGGAAGACGAACCATACCTCTTTCTCCGTCTCAAAATGTTCGCCGAGCCATTTTCGCCATTCGGCGCGGTCGTTTGTCTTGAATAGGTTCATCGTTTTTGCTCCCATTCTTCTCGTGTCAGACACAAAATCTTAACTGGTTGGGTGGAGCCTACTAACAAGTTCGGGCAGGTGGTCTCGCGTCCCGTATCTGTAAATCCGCATTTCTCCATCACTTTTCCCGAAGCAGGATTGGTCGGAAAATAATCTCCCCAAAGTTTTTTGAATTCCTTTACTCCAAAACAATAATTGACGACAGCTTTCATGGCTTCGGTGCAGATACCTTGGTTCCAGTACGGCTTGGCTATCCAGTAACCTACTTCCGCCTCGTCTTCAGCAATCGGCAGGTTGGAGCATTCGGACGTCAGATAACCCACGCAGCCGATGGGTTCGCCGGTTTCCTTTAATTCCACCGCCCACATGCCTTCACCGCTGAATATTCCGTTGATGATTTCGCGGCTCTCCTCTACGCTTTGGTGCGGAGGCCAGCCGGCACGCGGCCCCACTTCAGGGTCGGAGGCGTATTTATAAAGTGCTTCCGCATCGGTTTCAACCCAAGGACGCAATATCAGTCTTTCTGTTTCCATTTTATCTTCTCCACCTTTTCAGCATCGGGAAATAACTATACATCATCTGCTTGTACTCGTCGCGCGTCATCGGCTTCGGAAAGTGCTTGTTCACTTCATCGACAAATTGTGAACATTGTTCAATCATCTCATCCATGCTACAATCCTGCAAGAATTCACCGTCTTTGTAGCAGTATTTGCAGTAATCGAAATTGATGCTGCCGTCGGCTTCTCTGCCGCAATCTTCATCTTTGGCGAGCGGCATGCCGCAACTCTGGCAGAATTGCGGCAGCTGACCCTCTTGCAGATGCTTTTCCTTAACGGGGAAAGTCGCATCGTAAGCTGCAAATTCTTCGGGTTTTTCATCGCAGACGAAATAGCCTTTCGGCGTATGATATGTGCCTTCGACTCCGTTCAGGTAGCCCGGAATGATTTCCTGAGCTAAAAAATACGGCACTTCACTTTCAACAGGTTCGCCGTGATAATGGATTTTCAGACTGTTAGCTAAGACGAAACCTGCATGTTTGTAGAAGTCGATATTGCCTTCCATGCACAGCACGCCGACGCCCATCTCTTTGGCTTTTCCGATGGAATATTGAAGCAGTTTCAGGCCGTAGCCTTTACGTTTATAATCTGGATGAATGCTGATGGGGCCGAAAGTCCATGCTGGGAAAATAGAACCATCGGTCTTGATGATTTCGGCTTTGGAAAACATTACATGTCCGATGATACGTCCATCTTCCTCCATCACGAAATCGAGTTCCGGGATGAAGTCGGGGTTGTTTCGATATTGGTTGAGCACGAAATGCTCCTTGCATCCGGGGCAATAGACGTTCCAGAATGCTTCGCGGGTGAGGTTCTCCACCTCGCGGTAATCTTCGGGTTGTTCTAAACGAATATTCATTTTTCAGTTGATTTACATATTTTAATTTCAAAGCATTTGGAAGCACGTCTTCGGTGTTTTGAAGACGTGCTTTCGTTTTTTATCCGACTTTCTCCACCGGCACTTGGATGATTGTCAGCCATCTTTCAGGGTTGTCCTCGTTCCATACGCCATCGACGTAGTTGGCTCGCGGTTCGCCGGAGACCTTGTAGCCTTCCTTCTCAATCCATGCGAAAACATCGAGATAAGCCTGATAAAGTTTGTCGTATGTTCCAAAAACCTTCATGCAGACCGCCGTCGGCACTTCAGGAACCTCCTTGAATTTGATGATGTCGGTGTCCTCCCCTTTCTCGGTCATCTGCTCACAATATTCAATATCAATGTTTTGCGGTTTGTAACCACCGTGTTCGATTGTGTAGCAATAACTTGGTTCCGCGCATTTGCAATTAATCCTTATCATTTCCGGCATGATGACGTTGCAGATCAACTCGCCGAGTTTTTCATAACACGGAATGACCGTTCTGTGTGTCGCGATGATGATCGCCGGCAGTTTCTCAATTGTGATATTTTCCATTTTCTGTTTCTTTTTTTGAGACTTCACCAACGCTTTCAACTGCGCCTGACGTTTCCTAAGTCGTTGAAGGTCAGCCTCGCAGATGCGAATCTTTTCTTCAAGGACTTCTATCGAAGGATAATGAGTCTCTTCTTCGAAAAGCTCGCGAATCTCTTCCAAAGAGAAGCCTAACTCCTTCAGTGTCAAGATGTCTTGCATCTTCTGGAACTGACCGACCGAATAATACCGGTAGCCGGTCCATTCATCGACGATTTCAGGCCTGAACAGCCCGATTTCCTCGTAATGCCTGAGCGTCCGAACCGTCACGCGACAGAGGCGCGAAAAGTCACCGATTTTTAATTTGTTTACATTCATAACACCGTGCACTTGTTATTCGCTGCAAAATTACACCATGACGTTACGGACGAGTCAAGAGATTTCTCAATTATTTTTTATTTGCTTAAATATCAGACACTTATCACAACAGCAGGCCCGACATGAACCCGTCATGTCTGATTCCGAGCGCGTCGAGTTTCGGCGCCATCTTTGCGATTATCTCCTCTTCGTTGCCTTGGAGCGGGAAATACGTCACCGCCTCGACATCGCGCGAAAAGACGATCTCGCCGTGGAACTGCAGCTCGTAATTCTCGAATCCGGGCATGTCATCGGCGGCGATGGAGAGTCCGTTTGGCTTTGAGACAGAAAGCCGGCCGTTCTTCAACATATCGTAAAAGAACATCAATCCGTTGAACCAACCGCCTTTATTCAAAGTCGGGTCAGTCGGAAAACCTTTGATACATAACGCTTTAGGATTGCTGACAAAAGTCGGGGACTTGAGCAGCGACTCATCGAAGTTAAAGCTGCTTCCGACTGTCATCGTTGTGCGATTGATGAAATTTTCTTTTCGCAACGTGAGCATTATCGAGCCGTAATGATAAAACAGGTCGGGGTCACGTGCGAGGTCAGCGACCTTGTTTTTTCCAGTCAGAACGCCGTATTTCGGGAAATCGGAGTTTTCAAGGCCGTCCGGATTGACTCCGTACATTCGTCTCACCCATTCCCGGCGTGTCTCGATGCCTCCGTTGCTCGTGCCGTGTCCGGTCTCAAACATACTCTTAACTCTGTCTGACTCAACGATTTTCTCAAAATCATCGGCGCGGACGCACATCGAGAAATCGCTTTTTTCGACAATCTCCTTTAAAAACGATTCCACTTCCCGCACCTTGTCAGCGTCCCTGCCGTAAACCATCGAATGCAGCTGCATCCTGAAACGGTATGTCGGGGCGTAGCCTTCTAAAATCTTACATTTTTTGTCTGCCATATTTTTATTTTTAATAATTCAAATAAATCATTCAACAACAAATCTCGCGATCCTCTCCCCTATCTTAATGATATACAATCCCTTATTGAGATTTGAAACATCAACGGATTCGGTTGCGGTTCCGTTCATCACCTTCTGACCAGCGACGTTGTAGATTGAATAATCCTTTTCTTTTCCGTCAAGGTTAAAATAAATAATGTCATTTGCGGGATTCGGGAATAATTCAACACTTGTCGCCTCAATCTCATTGACAGCTGCATTTTTCGGAATGATATTCAATATGATACCTTCGAGTTTTGTCAGACCGTAGTAGAAATTCGGGTCGGGGATTGAATACCAGCCGTCGATTGCGCCGCCGTAGCCGAAGTTCATGTGATATTTGCCGTCGCTTTCGCGGTAGCCGTCAACGACGACATTGTGACCCGACTGAAGGTCAGGGCTTTCGACTGCGAGGTGCGCCGGATAGCCGTCCCGCAGGTTCTGCTGGAGAAGCGCGTGCATCTCGTCGGTCGGCTCCTTGAAAAGCACGCAGTCGTCGAAGCCGAAACGCCGGAACGCTTCGTAAGCCTGCTCCACTTGGAAAGTGCCGGAACCTTGTGAAGTATAGACCTGAGTACAAGCCGTCCCGCAGGCGAAAACGACTGCCGCCTCCTGGTCTTTCGTCAATGTCTGACCCGACTGGAACGCAGCGTCAATCTCGTCAAGGATGCCGTTCAACGTTGGAAATGAAGGGAATCCGAGCTGCTCCCAGTCATCGTCGATGTTATAATTGCGACCGGCATATCCGTGATGGTAATCGTCATTGTCATCGAAACGTTTGCCGTTTGTCGTTCCTAAATAATTGATAATCTGCCCCATCGCTATGGCAGGACAGCCGGCGTAACTCGCCGAGTTCGTCACCGGATCAATCGGGCACATTGAGTTGTAAGGATAATCCTGCGTCCAATGTGATGTCAGAAGCCAATCATCAGCTTTTTGATTTTCAACCTGTTGACCCTCAACTGTCGGAGAGTTTTTCAAAACCCGATTCTGTGCATTGCCAATCATTCCGAATGCGCAGACAAATAATAAAAACAACGTCTTTTTCATATAATTCATTTTTTCAATTACCTAATTCTGGTCACCTTAATACCTATTAATAAATGTCGTGATCATCTTGAAAATCTTCTCAAAACTGTCGAAACTCATGGTCTTGACAGTGTCTTTGTACGTGTGATAATACGGGAACGCATCGCCTTCCTCGAACATCATCAATATCGCTGGCACGTTTTTTTCTGTGAACGGAAAATGGTCACTGTTTCCCGCTAACTCGCCTCTCTGAATCGAGCTAAAGAATTGGTTCTCATTATTTATTTCCTCAAAGAGACGGAGACCACGTTCACCTGAAACATTTGTCTCGGCATAAAGATTGATGCCATTATCACCAATCATGTCCAAGTTGATGAGATACTTGATGTTTTCGAGCGGAAGCATCGGATTTTCAACATAATGCAACGAGCCGCGCAGACCGGCTTCCTCGCCAGCGAAGGCGATGAAAACCACCGAACATTCAGGACGGTTTTTCATGTAATAACGTGCGAGGTTGAGGAGCATCGCCGTGCCGGAAGCGTTGTCGTTGGCTCCCGGATAATACTGTTTCGCTCCAAGATGTCCCTGATGGTCGTAGTGTGCCGTCACGACAAAAGTGCTGTCGGGATATTTCATTCCCGGAATCATTCCGATTACGTTTCTTACTTGGTAATTCTTAAAGAATTGATTATCAATGTTTATCTCAATCTGTTTGGCATCATTTCCGAACTCCGAGTTGACCCAGATGATCACCGTCGGGGCGAGGAAATCGCTGTAAGCCTTGTAGAATTTCAGCGGCGTACTCCAGCGGCAGATGATGCCTTTCTGACGGCCTCGCGTGAAACCGTTGAGGTCGCGGTAATGAGTGCGGTAAAAGTCCCAGTCGATGACGATGAACTTCTCGTCGTAAAGTCCGCCGTTGATGTCGGCCATGAGTTTCTTTCCGTCAAAGTTCACAGTATCAATGTAATAGATGTCGTAAACACCATGACATCCCGGTGAGAACTCACGGACAACCCATTGTTCGCCGACCTTCAGCTTTTTGCCGTCAATCCTGACTTCAGCCTTACCTGGGAAAACGTTCACATCGTAGGAAAACGTCTGATAATAAGAGCCGTTCACCTTCTCGACACCGATTTTTTCAAACTCCTTGGCGAGAAATGCCGCCGCTTTGTTCATTCCGTTTTTACAATAGCCACGACCTTCCATATTCTTGGAACTCAACGTCTTAATGTCTTTTCTGTACCGTTTCAAATCCTGCGAATGCGCTGCATTCACAAGCAAAAGCAAGGAAACGAAAAATAATATTTTTTTCATATTTTGTGATTTAAAGTTTCAATGTTTCAAAGTTTCAAAGTTTCAATGTTTCAAAGTTTCAAAGTTTCAAAGATTCAAAGTTTCAAAGATTCAAAGATTTTCTACTAATAATCCAGTTGTCAATCAGGTCATCGACGGTCTTCAGATAGAGTTTCCAACCGTCTTCCGTGCTGATGTCGAGGCCACGTTTTTGCGGCATGTCGAGTTTTATCATCGTCATGATGATTGAATTGTCAACGAAGGTCGCGAATGCGAGAGCCTCTTCACCGCTGATATTCAATTCATTGCAATATTTACGGAAATTCTGCCATGCTGCGACCTCACGTTCCGACTTCAGACTCTTTGTCACATCATTGTCAACCATTATTCCCCATCGATAAAACTTCCTCACCATAGGATTGTTTTTGAGAATCAACGCTTTATGATGAAAAATGTCTTTTATTCTTCCAGCGGCAGTGTCATCTAAAGAGACATCATCCGGAATCTGGCCCCAGAAATCATTCGCCTCAATTACACGCTTTATCAGCCCTGCAAGCGAGTCAAAATATCTGTAAACAAGCATTTTCGAGACCTCGGCCATTCTTGCAACCTTCGCAATATTCAACCCTTCAAATCCTTCATTATCAATAATTTGAACAGTCGCATCAATGATTTTCCGCTCCGTATTACAACGATTTTTGATCATTTTATATTTGTTAAAATTCAATCTGCAAAGATATGTTACTCTATGGTAACATGCAAGAGAAAAAATAAAAAATTTACAAAAAAAATTGAACAAGTTCTTTAACTCTGAGATATTGACAAAAGTATTATATTTGCAACGAAATTAAATGAATAATATGCAGAACAAATTTCCGATAAAGATTCTTATTCCATTTGCAACAGCTTGTATATTAACTAATTGCGCCAAAAAAGAAACTCGTCCGATGAACATCCTATTCATCATGACCGACGACCATTCATATCAGACGATAAGTGCATACGGCAGTCGTTACAACAAGACACCGAACATCGATCGCATTGGAAATGAAGGAGTTCGTTTCACAAACAGCTTTGTCGCCAACTCCATCAGCGGGCCGAGCCGCGCTTGCATCATAACAGGTAAACACAGCCACAAGAACGGTTATATGGACAACATCAACTGCACATTCGACGGCAGTCAGCAGACGTTTCCGAAACTGCTTCAACAAGCTGGTTATCAGACTGCTATGATTGGCAAATGGCATCTGATTTCAGATCCTACCGGCTTCGATTATTGGAATATTCTGACAGGTCAGGGCGATTATTACAACCCAAGATTTATCGATAATGGCGTTGAAAAACAAATCGAAGGTTATGCCACAAACATCACCACCGACATCGCCCTCGACTGGCTTGAGAACATGCGTGACACCGAAAAGCCTTTTTGCCTGATGCTTCATCACAAGGCACCGCATCGCACTTGGATGCCTGATTTACAAGACCTTGGGATGTATGACACCGTTCAGATTCCGCTTCCTGACAATTTCTTTGACAAATATGAAGGTCGCCTTGCCGCCTCCGAGCAGGAGATGAGCATCTTCAAAGACATGGACCTCGTGTATGATTTGAAACTTGCCGACAAAGAAAACGAGATACATACCACGACGGGGTTGGAAGGCTACGGACGGAGCTTGTACGGCAATCTCCTGCCAGAACAGAAGAAAGCATGGGACGCATATTACGACAAAATCATCGCCGATTACAAAGCGGAACTACCTGAAGGCGAGGAACTTGCGAAGTGGAAGTTCGAGCGTTACATGCGCGATTACCTGTGTGTCATCCATTCCGTTGACCGCAACGTTGGCCGCGTGTTGGACTATTTAGACAAATCAGGATTAGCTGAAAACACGCTTGTGGTGTATGTTTCAGACCAGGGCTTTTACATGGGCGAACACGGCTGGTTCGACAAACGTTTCATGTATGAGGAGTCGTTCCGCACCCCGTTGCTCATGCGGTTTCCAGGCGGCAAGCACGACGACATCAGCCAAATGGTGCAGAACATCGACTACGCCCCCACTTTCCTCGAACTCGCCGGCGTTGATATTCCCGAAGACATTCAAGGCGTTTCGTTGCTGCCTCTGCTGAAAGGCGAAGGACCCGCCGACTGGCGCACGTCGCTTTACTATCATTACTACGAATATCCGGCGGAACATGCCGTGAAAAGACATTACGGCATCCGAACGGAACGCTACAAACTCATCCATTTCTACAACGACATCGACGAATGGGAACTGTACGATTTATACGACGACCCAATGGAAATGAACAACATCTACGACGAGAACCTGCCGATTGTTGATTCTCTCAAGAATGAGTTGAAAAAGCTGAGAGAATTTTATGATGACCAAAATTGACCGCGAATCGAGCGAAGATGTTCACCACGAATCTAACGAATCAAACGAATAATTACATCTCAAATCGCGACAGCATTCGTGTTATTCGTGTTATTCGTGGTGTGCTATTCGTGTTATTTTCGTGGTGAAATATTTTGTGTTCACACTTCGGTGATGCCGATTTCCTTCATCGCCTGCCTGATTTTCGCGGCAACCGCACCTTTTATTATAATATGGTGGTTGCCAATCGGGCAGTTCAGCATGTATTCCGGCCTGTAAAACTTAAACGTTATCTGCGTCCTGCAAAGATGTTCGCTGTATGGTTTTTCGACCGCTTCAACCTCTTCCACGAAGAAACGCTCAAGCCGTCTGCCGCCCCATTTGAAAATCGTATATTTTTGATTGACAGGCATTTCACCGGCAATCGCGATTCCAAGTCCTGACTCGAAATGACTTCTGAAACCGTATTTTTTGCACATCGACATCGGTATGGTGCAATGGGCAAAGGTTGTGGTTCCGTCTTCTTTAGACATGCCCGAGGGATTCGCCATGAATGCTGGCTGCCAAGCAATCTTTCGAGCCATAACCATGGTAAGCAGCGATTGCAGGTCGCCTTCGCACGAGGCGTCAATGCCTTCGTCGTTGAGCATCGCGAGAGCAAGGCAACTCGTCGCTTTCAGTTGTTTGACAATGTCAAAACATCTGATTGTCAGACAAGTACAGCTTTCCTCATGACATATCTGACTTATCGCGAGATACAGTTTCAGTGAGTTTAACAGATCCTGATGATTTGCCTCGCCGAAAGAGATGCCGGAGTCTTCATAATCTTTAGCTAATAGCTCAACCATTTCATCATCAATGAGTTGTACTCGTGCGATGAGGCGCTCCAACGAAATATTCACGAAGTCGATGTTGAACTTTTCTTTGACAAATTCGCGGTCAACGCCACTTGCGATGAGCCAGTCGGACGGCTCGCCGAATATCGCAATGCGGTTAAACTCAATGAGTCCGCTGCTTTTGATGTTTTCGCCATTGTTTTTTGAAACGACATCACAATCTGACTTAATTTGTTGTGAATCAATCAGATCCGCAACAATTTCCTCGTTAGTCCCATGTAGTATCCTTCCGTTTCCGCCTTTTTCGTTGAGATAAGTCAGAATCTCCATTGAAGCCGCAAGCGAGTTGTTTCTGCCATCGGCGATCAGCGTGACATTTTTAGCAACAAATTCATTTTCAAGTAGTTTCACAAAAAGTCCTTCAACGCCGCCGGTCGCGATGAGGAAAGTGTCGTGCTTCTCGATTTGCGTAAGCGGCATCTCCTCTCCTATCACCCAGAAACCTGCATTACATTTTTCAGCAAGCAAACTCAACAGTTCTGCGTATTCCTTTTTAACATAATCGTCGGACTGAAACGACGAGCGAAGAATTAAAATTTCATTCATAACAAATTGATTTATAGGCGACAACTAAAAACTACTAACACCCTAAAACTCCTCAATTTCCTAATTTCCTCGATCTCCTACTGAATAGCAAGTAGTTCTATTTCAAAAATCAGCGTCGAGCCAGCCGGGATTCCCGGCATCGAATAGTTGCCGTAGCCCATTTCAGCCGGAAGATAGAGTTCCCATTTGTCGCCGACGTGCATCTGTTGCATCGCGATGACCCAGCCTTCGATGAGTTCGCGTAGGCGTATCGTGAGCGGCTCGCCGCCGAAACTGCTGTCAAACTGTTTGCCGTCAATGGTTTTTCCCGCATAGTGCGCGGTGACGATGCTGTTTCTCGTGGCGGTGACGCCATTGTCTTCGCCAGAAGCTAACACCTTGTAATATATGCCTTTAGGCAAAGCGACGACACCTTCTTCCTTGGCTTTTTCAGCAAGCCATTCCTGATTTTTCTGATAATATTCTTGTCTTGTCATGATATTTTATTTTTAAGATCTTACAAAATTATGTCTTCCAATTTCAACTTCGGGACGTAATGAACATCATTTTCACGGAAGTAGGCCTTGCTTTCCTCCGGCGAAATCGGTTTCAGTTTGATGTTTTCCGCACCTTTCCCGACGGCAAGAATCGCCAACGGTTCATATTTCAGATTGAAATGTTCTGCGATATTTACTTTATTGAATGCACAAATAATCAATGCGTTAAGTCCCATTTCCGTTGCTTTCAGCGCCATGCTCTGAAGTGAGATTCCGAGGTCGATGTCGAGGATTTTGTTTTCGGGGACGGTGCCGCAGACGATGACAAAAGCCTCCGGCTCGGTGCCTTTATAAGGCAGATGAAGTTCTGGCAGCATCCCGCCGAGTTTGATGTTATCGTTGACAAAATCGGCGTCCTCGCCTTTCGTAACTAACTTAAAACGAAGCGCTTGCTGATTTTTCCCCGATGCAATCTTTGTATTCACATTGACGATGCGCTCAAGCATGTCGTGTTTCACAACGAAATCTTTTTTATAGCCGCGATAGCTGCGGTTTTTCTCAAATAGAGTGTCCAACGAAACGTGTTTCACTGTTTTTTTCGCGCCGGAGTTAAATTCATCCATGCGCTTTTCCAAATATCCGTCTGCCATATTTTCAATTATTTTTGCAAAAATACTTTATTTTTCATAACGTCTAAACTTATTAATTAAAAAATGTTATTTTTGCAAAACATTTGACAATACATGAAAATATTGAAATATTTTTTAGGTTTTATATTGATAATCATTTGTTTGACGACAAATGCCCAACTTTATAAAATCAGCGGTCACGTTGCTGACAGCACGTCGAAACAGAATCTCGCTTTTGTAAACATCGTCATCAACAATGACGGGACGCTCGGAACGACCACAGACATCGACGGAAATTTTGAAATCAGAAGTCGTAACGAAATCAAAAACCTGACATTTTCTTACGTCGGTTACAAATCAAAATCACTGACATCTGATGAAGTGAAAAAATCGGGTAATAAGATTGTTCTTCAAAATGAAAACGTTGAATTACAAGAAGTTGTGGTTCACGCAGGCGAGAATCCGGCACACAGAATCATCGAAAATGTCATAAAAAACCGCAAGAGAAACGACCCCGAAAATCTCGATTCCTATTCTTACACCATCTTCGACAGGATGATTCTGACGTTAGACACAACCCTGATTACCGACACTACTTTGATGAACATCAACAATTTCGTGCGCCGCAGCGACCTGATGATTATGGAGACCGTTTCCGAAAAATATCATAAAAAACCGAACAAAAACAAAAAGGAAATCAAGGCTAACATCATTTCAGGACTGTCGAACCCGATGTATTTCTACGTCATCGAAGGGATGCAAAGTCTCAGTTTCTATGATAACTTCATAAAAATCAACGACAAAGACTACGTCAACCCCATCACGTCAGGAAGCACGTCGAAATATTTTTTCAATATTGAGTCGAAGATTCCGACCGAGGGAGGCGACACGATTTTCCAGATCTCTTTCAAGCCGAGACGTGGGACGACATTCGAGGGTCTGAAAGGCGTTCTGACGATACATTCCGACTGTTGGGCGGTGGCGAATGTCAAGGCCGAACCCGCAGCCGAGCCGAAACCCGATGCTCTTTTCAGCATCAAGTTCAAGATTCAGCAACTTTACACGAAAGTCAATGATTCAGTGTGGTTTCCGCAGCAGCTTAACACCGATATTGAGTTTTTCGAGATGTTCACCGACGGCAAAAATGAAGTGTATATATCGGCCAAGTCAGGACAGGAAAACACGGTCAAATTGCTCGGAATCGGTAAAAGCTACATCAGCAATATCAAAGTAAATGAAGAGATTAACAACAAAATTTTCGGCAACACCGACATCGACATCGCTGAAAAATCAACGGAGAGAGACGACGATTTCTGGCGGCAATTCAGAAACGACAGCGTAAGCAGAAGAGTCTCAAAGACTAACGCCTTCGTCAACAGAATGGAGAAAAAAGCCGGCATCGATGCTGACAAACTCATTGAAAATGCCATGACAATCATGGAAGACGGATGCATTCCTGTAGGGGTTGTTGACATAAAACTTCATGACATTTTTTCTTACAACGATGCGAACGGTTTTTACATAGGATTCGGCGCAAGAACGAACCAGAAGATGTCGAAGAGAATAAGCATCGGTGCATACGGCGGCTATTGGTTCGCCGCAAACAAAATGAATTATGGCGGAAACTTCTTCGTCAGGATGGACAAGAAACATAATTTAGACATGAATCTTGCATTCGACAGAAAATTTTATAAGACCGGAGACTGCGGTTTTTCAAGAGATGAATACAGTCCCCTTGACGAGAGTTTTTTCAAATATTATTACATCAAATGGACTACGCTAAACACCTCGATCTCTGCTGAATTTTCACGTCGTTTCGGCAAGATTTTCCAAGGATTTTTGAAGTTCAGCGTAAACGGCGTTGACAACGATTACTTTGATAAACACAATGATTATTGGGGACAGTTCAAGGTTTCAAAGCTCGACTTCAGGTTGAGAATCGCTTTCGGGGAACGTCTGATGGGCAGCCCGAAAGGTCTTGTCGTCGTCGAGAAAGGCAAGCCTGAAATCTGGGTCGGCTATCAGAAAGGTCTGAAAAACGTTTTCAACTGTCAGCATGATTTCGACAAGATTCAGCTTCAGTATTCCGATTACTGGAAATTCCGTTACATCGGCACTTCGTCATTGACAGTCAACGCCGGTTATGTCTTCGGCGACATTCCTTTCAACGAGGTCTTCAGCATGTTCGGGACAGGCTCCGGTTTCGGGGTTTATGCAACGGAGAGCTTTTCGACAATGGCGCCGAACGAGTTCTTCTGCGACAGGTTCGCCGCATTGTTTTTCAGTCATAATTTCGGTAAATTATTCAATTCCAATGTCTTCAAGCCGGAATTCATCTTCCTGACAAACATCGGCATCGGCGAGTTGAAGGATTCTGAAAAATATTCCACGCTTGACCACGAATTCAAATCCATCAAAGACGGATATTATGAAAGCGGTCTCGCCATCGGTAACATCCTCGACCTCGGAACCGCTCATTTAGGATTCGCTTGTCTGTATCGTTACGGCCCGTATTCCTTTGACAATGTGGGCGATAACTTTGCCTACAAGATTAAGATAACGTTTAGTTTTTAGTTGCCGGGCACGTGTCGGCTATAACCGGGTATGCGGAACGTGTGCCCGGCAGCGTGTGTCTGGCCGCAACTAAAACACTTTCTCCAAGTCCTCTTTCGTCAAACCATTGAAATCGCCGCTGCTCATGAAGCCACCGACGGTGTTTTCATACGGTTTCTCATTTAATAGCGCGACAAGTTCATCTTTTGAATGAACGACTTTGATGTCAGGACGACGGAAACCGTCAACGATACGTTCGTCTGTCATCATCTCCAATTTTTTTATGGCGACGGCGTGCGGGTCGTAGAAAACAACGGCTTGGTCGCAATTGTCGAGACAATGGGCATAATGGTCAATGAAAACTTCGCTTAAACTGCTGTACGTATGTAACTCAAAGACAACCAATAAGTTCTTCTTTGAATACTGTTCACGCAATGCTTTTACCGTTGCAAGAACCTTCGACGGGGCATGTGCGAAATCTCTGAAAACGAAATTGTTTTTCTCTTTGTTTTCAAAAAGAAGTTCAAGACGACGTGCTGCACCTTTGAAAGTCTTTATCGCCTCGTAAAACTGTTCGTCGCTGATTCCAATCTGTCGTGTGACGAAGCGCGCGGCATTGATATTCTTCATGTTATGCGCACCAAAGACATTTACTTTCAGTTCTTTTTTGTCAGGAAGGATCAAGAAAGTATCATCGCCTTCCGTGCGGTATTTGTGGAAGTCGTATCCATAGACAGGAACTTTCGCTGCGGCGGCGAGTTTGCCGCATTCATTGTCGTTGCCGTCATAAATAAGGCAGCCGTCTTTCTCAATCGTCTTGATGAAAATCCTGAATTGTTCGAGATAACTGTCAAAAGTCGGGAAAACGTTGACGTGATCCCATCCTATCCCGCTGATTACCGCGATATCAGGGTGATATTTGTGGAATTTTGGCACACGGTCAATGGGCGACGTCAGATATTCGTCGCCCTCGATGACCATGTATTTTGCTGTCTCGCTGAGGCGCACCATCACGTCGAAGCCCTCAAGCTGCGCTCCAACCATGAAGTCCGTCTCGATACCTGCGGATTTCATCACGTGAAGGATCATCGAAGTAATCGTGGTCTTCCCGTGACTGCCACCAATAACGATACGAATCTTGTCTTTACTTTGTTCGTAAAGATATTCCGGATATGAATAAATTTTAAGTCCAAATTCTTGAGCGCGAATGAGTTCCGGGTTGTCGATACGGGCATGCATTCCAAGAATGACGGCTTCATACGAACCATCTAAAATCTCAGGATGCCAGCCAAACTCCTTCGGGAGTATGCCTTCTTTTTCGAGACGTGAACGTGAAGGCTCAAAAATCTCGTCGTCAGAACCTGTCACCTCGTAACCCTTTCTGTGCAAAGCGATTGCGAGATTATGCATCGCACTTCCGCCGACCGCAATGAAATGGACTTTCTTCATATCACTTATTTTTTAATGACAATTTTCTGTGACGACACTGTCCCGTCAACATTTGTTAAGTTAATGATATAGAGACCGTTTTCAAATGATTTTGCGTCAATGACGAGGTTTGATGTCTCGGTGTCATTCGAGTAAACCATCTGTCCTGCCGCATTGTAAATCTCAACGCTGCTTATATTTTCGGCATCGATGTTTATCTGCGAGGATGCAGGATTTGGATAGACGATAACATTGGTATTTTCTAAATTATCATCGACACCAGCTGCTGTTGCGACCATCTCAACGCCAAGTCTGTATGTGTATGTATTACTTGACTTTGAGAAATTGACAATTGTCTGGCCGGAGCCGTCTTTAATCTGACCGAATCCTTTACCGCAGCCGGTACCATACGGATTGAGAATCTGCAGTCTGTAGCACCCAGCCGATGGCAGATAAGCATAGAATTTGTAAGCCGTACTTCCTTTGTCAAATGTATAATATTCAATGACTTGATTAGTTTGCATATCTTCAATTTGAACAATCATTTCTTCAGGATTCTCCGGTGTTTTGATTTGGAAATAAATCGTTCCGTCCATATCTTTGGCAGTTCCCATCGTCTTTGAAAAGACGTTGTCGAACGGTGCTTCATCGGCATTGCCGTTCACTTTCGTGACCTCAAATTTCACGACACCTGCATTTTGAATGTCAAATTCATCCATATCGACAAAAATCGTCTCGTCCTGAGCGGCGTTTCCAGTCCAGTTATAAGTGTTCAGAAGCTGACCATTTGCGTCTCTTGACTCGATTTCCATGCTTGTGACATTATCTTTTCCGCAAGCCTTTACTTCAAGAATAGGCTGTATCAAATCCGAACAGTTATCTGTCACGACAGCGCTGATGCCTCTGATTGCAACGTCCTTGTTAAGGTCTGGCATCGCCATCGAAAGTTTCACCGTCTGGAAGACTTCTTTCGTCGTCCAACTCTGAACCCACGCGACAAGCTGCATGTTTTCTTTCGGGAAGCCTTCCATGCTGAATGTTTCCGTAACCACCTGTGAATCACTCGTTAATGTAGTCCCGTTCTGTGTCGGGATAAGGTCGCGTGTGACTGCGTTGAGTTCGCTCATCCCCTGCCATGCACGATTAATATGTGATTCGGTCAAAGCGATAACGAGACGCAAGTTTGCAGCTGAACATTCGCCGACTTTGTTTACGACTGCCGTAACCTGACATGTCGAACCTTCAAGATATTGATATGAAAGGTCAATAGTGAAAGGACTCGTTACATTAATACGCTGATTATACCAGTTTTTATACGTATTAAACAATGTTTCAGATGCTCCACCGCCGCCCGACAGATGAGATCCGCCATCACAAATTGAGGTCGGATAGCCGTTGACCCAATTGCCATAGAGGTTTTTCCTTGCTTCAGTTTCATCTGTGTAAAACTCCGGTTCCGAGTAATATCTGTCGTGAAAAGCGACCGGTGCAATGTTGTAACCAGCTTCCAACATATCCATGATTCCATTCGCCGCAGCAGGGCAATACGGACAGTTAACGCCAGTGTAAATTTCAAACAATACGCATTCACGTGCAACGTTTTGCGCTGATAATGAGCCTATTATCAATAAGGCTGCCACTGTGAGTAAAAACTTCTTCATTTCGTTTAGATTTTAAAATTTTTATCCTGCAAATTTACACTTTTTTATCTATCTTTGCCGAGTTATTTTAACAAAAATGATTCTTGATAAAAAAATAATCCATCATTTTTCTGATTATCTCAAATTTGAGATGTCATTGTCCGACAACAGCGTTGAAGCGTACAGCCACGACATTGAACTTTTTAGACAATTTCTTGAAAATGAAGGATTTAGTTTGGCAATTGGCGACATCAGTCAGGAAAGGATTGAAGAGTTTTTTGCACGACTTTATGAAATCGGCATCAGTGCGACCTCGCAGGCAAGGATTTTATCAGGATTGAAGAGCTTTTACCGCTATCTTATTCAGGAAAAGATTTGTGAAGAGAATCCGACGGAACTCATCAGCTCGCCTTCAATAGGCCGACATCTTCCAGAAGTCCTTGGTTTTGAAGAGATTATGAGCATGATAAGTAGCATTGACTTAAGTCAGCCGATGGGTCATCGCAACAAGGCGATAATTGAAATCATGTACGGGTGCGGATTGCGTGTCTCTGAAGTCATTTCATTGAATATCAGCGATATTTTTGAAAAAGACGAGTTCGTAAAGGTCTTTGGCAAAGGAGAGAAAGAACGTCTCGTCCCGATAGGCAGGAAAACGCTGAAGGAATTGATGCTTTACGTCAAAGGCGAGCGTCTTCACCAAGACATCAAACCGAAATTCAGTGACAAGGTCTTCATCAGCGTCCGCGGGACAAGCCTGACACGCCAGAGCGTTTTCCTTTTAGTGAAGAGTCTCGCCGAAAAAGCTAATATCAAAAAGAACATAAGCCCTCACACGCTGCGGCATTCTTTTGCGACACACCTCATAGAAGGCGGCGCCGACCTACGTGCTGTACAACAAATGCTCGGACACTCAAACATCTGTACTACAGAGATTTACACTCACATATCTGATGAATATCTGCGTCAAGTCATCACACAATTTCATCCGAGACTCAAATAAAAACGGTGACGTTTTTTCTGCGCCACCGTCAATAATTTATTTTCGTTTAAATAAGTTTTCAACTTTCTGTTGACAGTTGACCATTCAACTATTCCATTCCCCAAAAAACTTCAACCAATTCATTTTCATCGAAATAGAAATCGATATTTACATCTTCAAATGTAACGCAATCACCATCGTCAGTGTCTTCAACATAATTTTTATGTCCGTTCTTAGCCATTAATCCGATGAGTTCGTCCTTATCAAGCTCAAAAATATTGATTCCATAAAGAGTTGTCTTTTCGTTTACAGTGTAGAAATTGTAAAGTTTTGACACAGAATTACCCTCAAAATACAATGACAAATCGAGGTTATAGTAGTCAAGGACAACGATGTGGCTGTCATCGCCGTCTTCAACAGGTTCAATTTCCTCCTGTTTGTCAGGTTTTCCAATAATTTCAACTACTTCATCAAGCGTCATCCCGAATTCGAGGTCGCCGAATCCTTTTAAAGGTTCAATCGAAAAATTTTCCATTATGTTTAAATTTATAATTCATAAATATTTTTAAAATCATTCAAATTTAATTGATTTAGAAGGTCTTATGTTATTAATTAACATTGTCGGCAGCAAGAGCATCAGAATCCAAAGCAGAAGCGTGCCGATGTTTAGCATTATGATGTACCACCAATTCATTTCAATCGGCACCGATGACAGGTAATACGACTCCGGCGACAATGAAATCACGTTTGTATATTTCTGAATCAGACACAACCCGATTCCGACGATGTTTCCAATCAGCATACCTATTAATAATATCGTGCCGGAACGCTTCAGGAAAATCTTGCGAATCAGGCCGTTGCTCGCCCCCATTGACTTGAGCAGCCCGATTGTCGATGTCTTTTCCAATATGATTATCAATAACATACTGATTATTGTGATTCCTGCGACCAACAACATCAATGCGATTATTATCACTACATTCATATCCTGAAGTTCAAGCCAGTCGAAGATTTGCGGATAGCTTTCCATGGCGGTGTATGAGACAAGCTCTGGTGGAATACTGAAGTAAATCAATCTGTTAGCATCAGGTATTTCAACGCCTTCTTTAATGTTTATTTCAAGACGTCCGACCTGATTATCGCTCCATCCGTTAAGTCGCCGAACCTGATTCAAGTCACAATAAACAAAACGTTCATCGCATTCGGTAAGTCCCGTTTCATAAATTCCTTTCACGTTGAACTTGCGTCCACGGGCTTTCATATCGGTGTCAACAAACCACACCCGCACGGCGTCGCCGACATTCAGCTGCATCTTCTTTGAGATGTTTCGAGACAAGACTATGTCGTTAGAACGTTCATTTTCAATGAATTGAGGAATCTCTCCTTCTACAAGATTTTCTCTTATGTAATCCCAATCGTATTCAGCATCAACACCTTTCAAAATGACAGCCTGAATTTCATTTTCCGTTTTGATGATCCCGGCCTTGTTTGCCGTTGCATGTACCGCTGTGATGAACGGATGATCCAGCCGCGCCTTCAACACACTGTCGTACAAGAAAGGCATTTCCTCTATCGACTCGTTTTGATTTAATGACTCAATGTGTATCGGTGACACAAAACCAATCACTTTGTCACGAATCTGATTCTTAAAACCTATGACAATCGCTATGGAAATCAACATTATAGCTATGCCCAACGCCACACTTGCAACGGCAATGCGCATCACCGTCGAAGAAAGATTCTCCTTCGACAATGAAAAAATTCTTTTCGATACAAATGTTGATGCGTTCATATTTTTCTTATAATTGCAAAAATAAAAAATTATCAAACATGAAAAGAAAAATTTTAATATTCTTTGCGATTATATCATTTATATTATTGAATGTCAACGCACAACAAGACAAAAAAATAATTTTACTCGATGCAGAAGATGCCGTTGTCGGTGCATCAAGGACTGAATTTTACCTTCCATTGTTGAAAAACAAGAACGTCGGAATCGTAGGAAATCAGGCAAGTATCTTCAACGGTGTCCATCTTGTTGACACGTTATTGAGTTTGGATGTGAATATTGTTAAGATTTTCTCGCCCGAACACGGTTTCCGCGGAACCGCCGACGAAGGTGCTTACATCGCATCCGGCGTTGACGAAAAGACAGGGCTTCCCATCGTTTCGCTCTACGGAAAAAACAGGAAACCGTTGCAAGAGCAACTGCAAGGTATTGATATTCTGTTGTTTGACCTTCAAGATGTTGGAGTCCGTTTCTACACATACATATCCACAATGACATACGTCATGGAAGCCGCCGCCGAAAACAACATTCCGATTGTGATTTTAGACCGTCCGAATCCGAATGGCTTTTATGTTGACGGTCCTGTCCTCGAACCCGAAAACGCTTCATTTGTCGGGCTTCATCAAGTGCCTGTGGTTTACGGACTTACGATTGGAGAATACGCCATGATGGTCAACGGAGAACGTTGGCTGGACGGCGGCGTTCAATGCGAACTCACCGTCATTCCGATGGGAAACTACATCAGAAACGCCATTTACAAACTACCTGTCAAGCCGTCGCCAAATCTTCCTGACTGGCAGTCGGTTTACCTCTACCCTTCGCTATGTTTCTTTGAAGGAACCAACGTCAGCGTCGGACGCGGGACTGAAACGCCTTTTCAGGTTTTCGGTCATCCCGACATGAACGGCGATTTCACTTTCACACCTAAAACCACATCTGGTCATAATGCGCCGTTATATTCCGACAAGGAATGCCATGGAAAATGTCTTTTAGAATATGCAAACAACTTCCAAAACAACGAGCAACGCATTCAGCTTCAATGGCTTATTGACGCACATAATCAGTTGAAAGACAATCCGAAATTCTTCAACAATTACTTTGAAAAACTTTCTGGAACGATATCCCTCCGTGAAATGATAAACGATGGCGTTTCTGAAAAAGAAATTCGCGAAAGCTGGCAGGATGATATTGCCAAATACTTGAAAATCAGAGAGAAATATCTCATTTATTGAACAACCGTACAGACGGTGCATGCACCGTTTCAATTGATTATCCGCACCGTCTCAAATGATTATCCGCATATCTTAAATAAAAAAAGAGGCTGACAACGGTGCGCCAGCCTCAATAGTTTCTTGTTTCTAATCCAAATTATTCAACTCTTCCCGGATAGACTTCAAGTGCTTTTCCGAGTATGAACATTGCATCCGCCAAAGCATCGCAGTTGAGGCAGTAACTGATTCTGACTTCCTGGACGCCGAGGCCTGGTGTTGAATAGAAACCACTTGCCGGTGCCATCATAACTGTCTTGCCTTCATAGTTGAAGTCGGTGAGCAGCCACTTGCAGAACGTCTCAGAATTGTCGATTGGAAGATGTGCGACGATGTAGAATGCACCCTTAGGTGTCGGGCAGAATGCTCCCGGAATCTTGTTGATGCCTTCAACGCAGATGTTACGGCGTGAGACATACTCTTTCACTGTTCCATCGAAGTATGAAGCCGGGGTGTCGAGTGCGCCTTCTGCTGCGACTTGACCGTATGACGGAGGTGACAAACGGGCCTGAGCGAATTTCATCGCCGTACTCATGACTTCTTTATTCTTTGAGATGATACGACCGACGCGAATACCACAGGCACTGTATCTCTTTGATTCTGAATCAATAAGAATGACATTATCCTCAATACCTTCAAGTGTCATTGCGGATACGTGCTTTGCGCCGTCGTAGCAAAATTCACGATAAACCTCGTCGGTGATGAGGTAAAGACCGTATTTCTTGACAATCTGACGAAGTGACTCCATTTCTTCCGCTGAATAGAGATAACCTGTCGGGTTGTTCGGGTTGCAGATGAGAATCGCTTTTGTATTAGGTGTGATAGCTTTCTCGAACTCGCTCATTGGCGGAAGCGCGAAACCGTTGCTGATTTCAGATGAAATCGGTTTGACTTTCACGCCGGCTGCCTTGGCGAAACTGTTGTAGTTCGCATAGAACGGCTCCGGGATGATGACTTCGTTTTCCGGGTCCATGATTGTCTGGAAAGTGATCTGAAGTGCTTCAGAACCGCCGGTTGTCACGATGATTTCGTCAGGAGTGATGTTGATGCCAAGACCTTCGTAATATTTGCAGATTTTCTTTCTGTATGAAAGCTCACCAGCTGAATTTGAATATTTGATGACCTTTTCAGAATATTTCTTGACAGCATCAAGGGCGTATGATGTTGTTTCTATATCCGGCTGACCGATGTTAAGATGGTAAACCTTTATCCCCTTTTGTTTTGCTGCATCTGAGAAAGGAACGAGCTTTCTGATTGGTGACGCAGGAATTTCTTGACCTTTTTTAGAAATTGTTAACATTTTATAACTATTAATATTAATTGTTCTTGTTGAACGGGCTGCCTTCGCTTTCTTCTCTCAAAGGTGCTGCTTCAGTAGGCTGAGCCATGACTGTTCCTTTGATATGAAGTTTTATCTCATTGTTTGACAACGAGTTCGAGAAGACTGTCACGTACTTGTTAAAGCTGCCAGGGCGGTCGGTGTTTTTGTATGTCACTCTGATGACATTTGATTCGCCGGGCATGATGGGCTGTCTTGGCCATTCCGGCACCGTGCAGCCGCATGATGACTTAGGCTGTGTAAGAATAAGCGGTTCATTGCCAGTGTTCACGAAAACGAATTCGTAGGTGCCGTTTCCCTTGTACTGGATGCTGCCGAAATCGTGGTTTGTCTCTTTGAATGTGATAATCGGGCCGTTTTGTTTTTCGGCTGACTCAACCTGCGCCGTCGCGATGTTAAACATCATGAACATTGCGCTGAATAATGCAAATAATTTTTTCATTTTGTTTAAATTTTACTCATTTTTTTTGTGCGACAAAGATACACATTATTTCTTAATTTAAACACAAAAAAAATAATTTATAATTTTTGAAAAAAAATGTTGTACGTATTAAAAAATGCTGTACTTTTGCAGCGTCAAAAACGGCGAGGTAGCTCAGTTGGTTAGAGCGTCGGATTCATAACCCGGAGGTCATGAGTTCAATTCTCATCCTCGCTACACATCATAACAAATTGAACGTCAGGAGGTTAAAAGCCTCCTGATTTCGTTTAGCGGGACAGTAGCAGAACAGGATATTTCCTGCGTGAGTCACTGGGGCAGCAATGCTAAAAAATGCCTAAATCGCAAATTATCAATGGATTAACACAGTACACACCACCTCGTTTTGTAGATGGCACAGGGGCTTATTGTCGTATTTACGCACGCCACCCTCACATCCGTAAAAGATCTCGTCAACGAACACGAAAACAATCCGCGCAGGACCGTGACACCGTGTTTCACGTACCTGAAAACCGACTATCTATCTTTCAAAAGCGCGACAATCTCTTCTTCAATCTCCTCTGGCGTAACCGACGGGGAGTAACGTCTCACCACGTTTCCGTTGCGGTCAACGAGGAATTTCTCGAAATTCCATTTTATGTCGCCCTCTTTCTCGCTCTTCCCGTTGAGGTGCGATGTCATCGACAACGCCTTCTCCTTCAGCCAGTGACCTTTGTCATCGCGTGTTGTCATCGCGATTTTCAAAAAGGTGTACAACGGCGACTCCCCCGCCCCGTTCACCTCAATCTTCTTGAAACGGGGGAATGTGGTGTCATAATGCAGTGTGCAGAACGAGTTGATTTCCTCGTCGGAGCCTTTTGCCTGCTCCATGAACTGATTGCACGGAAAGTCCAAGACCAAGAAGCCCTCGTCGCGATGTTTGCGATAAAGCCGTTCCAGAGCCTCATACTGCGGGGTGAAACCGCAGCCAGTGGCAGTGTTGACGATCAGCAAAACTTTTCCTTCGTACTCTCTGAACGAGACCTCGAACTCCCGTCCGTTCTCGTTTTTCTTAACTTTAATGTCGTAGATGTTCATATTTTATTTTTTCACATCTAACAACATCGGGGCATAATTGTTTTATGTCCGAAGACATTTACTTCCCGAAATACTCGGCCACCTCTTTCAGTTTCTCTATTATCTGGATATGTTGAGGGCAGGCCTTCTCGCACTGCCCGCACTGAATGCAGTCGCTCGCCTTGCCGAACGTGTGCGTCAGGCGGTCGTAGTATTCGCCCTGCGGTGTCCACCCTTTGCTTGCGACTTCCTGTCCGTCGGCGTTGTAAAGCGCAAAGTATTTCTGGATGGCGATGTGCTGCGGACAGCCGCCGGTACAGTATGAACAACCCGTGCAAGGAATGGCGATGGTGCTGTTTATCTCTTCGGCGGCGCGGCGCACAAGCTCGAACTCATCGTCGCCAAACGGCTTGAAATCAGACATATAACTCATATTGTCGTCAAGCTGCGCCATGTTGCTCATCCCGCTCAGGACGATTTTCACGTTGGGATGGCTCGCCGCAAAACGTATCGCCCACGACGACACCGACATCTCCGGATTGTAATCCTTGAACATCTTAGCCACGCTTTCCGGCACGTCGGCCAAAGTGCCGCCTTTCACCGGCTCCATCACAAAGACTGGCTTGCCATGTTTCACGCAGACATCATAACATTTATGCGACTGTATGGCGACGCTCTCCCAATCGAGGTAGTTGAGCTGAAGCTGCACGAACTCCATCTCCGGATGCTCCGTCAGCACCTTGTCGAGAAGCTCAGCATTGTCGTGAAACGAGAAGCCTATTGTCTTCACCAGACCTTGTTTCTTCTTGTCAATCAGCCAGTTGAAGCAGTCGAACTCGGTGTATGTCTTATAAGAGTCCATGCCGATGTCGTGGATGAGGTAATAGTCGAAATAATCGACTCCGGTCTTTTCAAGCTGATGGTTGAAGATGCTGTCGCGGTCGTCTTTTGTCTTCAGATACATGCAGTGAAGTTTTGTGGTAAGCGTGTAAGTGTCGCGTTTATGCCGTGATGTAAGAGCCTGTTTCACAGCACTTTCGCTTTTTGCGCCGCAATACATAAGAGCCGTGTCGAAATACGTGAATCCGTGTTCGATGAATTTGTCGAACATTTTCTTGCAGAGTTCAATATCGATGCTGCCTTCGTCATTCTGGTTCAAAAGAGGCAGACGCATGAGGCCGAAGCCGAGTTTTCTTTCCATGATGATTTATTCGTTTATTGTTTTAAACACGATTCTGAAGACGCCGCCGTTATCCGTCGGGGTCCATGATGTTGAGTTGATATGGAACTCGCCTATTTCGCGCGTAGAGGCGACATGTGCGCCGATGCACGGGCAGACGTCGTAGTCGCCGATCCAGACCATGCGCAGCATCTCGCTTGCGTCGTCGGGGAGTTTGTCGAGTTTCACTCCGGCTGGTATATGGTCACGGTCAACGAGTTCAAAACGCACCGGCAGGTCGGCGGCGATGAGGTCGTTCATACGGCGTTCAATCTCAGCGATTTGCGTCGGTGTCGGCTCCGATGTAAGATTCCAGTTGATCTTGGATTTCTTACGTTCGATGTGTGCGTTCTTCGAGCGTTCGCAGCCGAACATCCTCACCATTGTCTGATTGAGCAGATGCTCGGCTGTGTGCGCCGGCTCGAATTCCGCCTTGTTGTGGGTGTTGAGAATCGGTTTTTCCATTTCAAAATTTTTTTGCAAAAATAATATTTTTTCAAACACACCGATGTATTTTTGCATTCTGCGGTTCCGGCGGGCCGACAGCATCTTGTCCCTTTCCAAATAAGTCGGTCGTCAAACTCTCACGGTTTCAACATTTTACAGCAAATCGCTCACGCAGCCATCGAACCACATTCTGGCAACATCACCACAAGCCGAGGCAAAAATCTGTTAATACTGGTGATTTTCATCCATATATTGACGGAACACATCATAAAAAACCAATCGCAATCGCCATTTTCTGTGAAAATCTCAAAGCGGATTTTATTATGCCAACGGGTAAAATATTAACGGTGGGTTGAAAGAGGTCTTAATCCTTGTTTTAGTGGAAGATGGTCTCGGAGAAATAAAAAAGTATGTTTAACCTACCCGTTGGCGGAATTAGAAAAAGATCAAAAAACGGATGAAATAAATGGAAAAAAGTTGCACATATCGTTGATTTTCAGTTATTTTGTGGTTAAAATAACAGATAAATCACAGGAGAATCACATGTACAACTTTTGCTCAAAATTCCAACAAATCCTTGACATTTGCAAGTGTCATTCCGAAAATCTCGTCAATTCCCTCGGGAACGTGCCCCGTCGCGGTGCCGTTCCCCTTTTCTCCGACCTTGAGGTGATAGCCTTGAGCATGACGGCCGAAGCGTTCGGCATCGACAGCGAGAGCTACCTGTTCCGCATGCTTTCCCAACGCGGGGACGGAATCCCGAACCTCATATCCAGGAGGCAGTACAACGACCGCCGCAAGTCCACGGCTGGGCTGTGCGAGGAAATCCGCAAGAGGATTGCCGGCGACATCGACGGCGGCGAGCGCTGCTTCATCGTCGACTCGAAACCCATAGAGGTCTGCAAGCCCACACGCTCCAGACGCTGCACGATGGGCCGCGGCGACACCAAAAGGGCACCGTCATACGGCTACTGCGCTTCCCAAGGGAAGTATTACTACGGCTATAAGCTTCACGGACTGATTGGCACAAGCGGCGTGTTCCACTCATACGACATCACCGCCGCTAACGTCCACGACATCAACTATCTGGATGACATCATGCTGGAGTACCACGACTGCGGCATCATCGGCGACAAAGGCTACATCGGCGCAGAAGTGCAGCTTGACCTTTTCGAGACGGCCAGCATCAGGCTGGGAACGCCTCCGCGTTCCAACCAGAAGGGTGCCAGGCCTTTCCCATTCGTGTTCAGGAAGGTGCGCAAGCGCATCGAGACGGACTTCTCCCAGCTCTGCGACCAGTTCCTCCTCATCCGAAACTACGCCAAGAACGTGGACGGTCTGTTCGCCAGAATCATCGGCAAGATCAGCACTTTCACCGTCCTGCAATACATCAACAAAATCAACAACAAACCCATCGGACGGGTTAAATATGCCCTATTTTAATTCCGCCAACGGGTCCTATTAATTTTCATTGTTAAATCTTTTCAACATCCCCATCCCCAGACTTACGCCTTTGCCCAAACCAACATAGTCGGGAAGGCTGACGTTTGTTTTAAACATGGCATCAAAACCCATAAACTTCACCCCCTTGTAAAATATTGACACTGGTTCGCTGACCTCGGTTATTTTACACTTCACCTGATTCTCAAAATGAATCCCAACTCCCTTGGCAAATGACAAAATGTTTCCTGTCAGAAGTTGTTCCATAAACACATATTTTTCAGCAAGACCATCCATAAGGACGAATCGTTCATAGTTTTCCTTATTTAACGGAAGCCATTTGCGAATCCTGTAAACAAACAGGTCATCCCACACTTGAACAAGAACCTGCCTTGCATCAACAGAATCTACTTTTAAACTCACATTTCTTCCACCAATAGAAACATCGAAATTCCAACACTTAAAAAACTCCCCTATCGACTCCGTACCGTCGCCGGCACACACAATCGCCGCCTTGCCACCGATACGTTTGTACTGAATAAGAGGATATGAATAACGTAACCCATCACCATCGTGGTTGTGGAAAAGCACGTCATTGCTCTCCAACGAATTGATGACAGCACCACGGAAAAGAGGTATCTCTTCTTGGGAAATTTCCTGCCCGAAAACGATTTTCAGCACTCTGACCTTGTCTTGCATAATCAATGAAACTTTATCGCAAAATTAAACAAAGTTTTTAATTTTACGTCCAAATTTTAAAAAATAATTCAATCAGAAGTGCGGCTGAATGTTGCTTCCGCAACGCCATGTTGTTTTGAGTCGCCGGTCTTGAAATCGTTGCCGCGACATCGTTGAAATCAAACTCGTCTGCTTGGAAAATTAAAAAACCAACACACTCAACGTTTCATTTCCAAGACATCCAGAACCTCCGAGAACTCGCTGATTCTCACCACATTCGGATGCTCGTATGTCTCAACAACCTCATGTCTCCACGTGGTATGGAACGGGATGTGAATTCCATAGCCGCCCATCTTCAAAACGGGGCTGATGTCCGACTTGAACGAGTTCCCAATCATCAGGAACTCTTCCGGCTTCACGTTCTCGTCTTTGCAAAGTTGTTGATATTCAGCAAGTCCCTTGTTTGAGACTATCACCACCTTGTCGAAATATCTTCCAAGCCCCGACCTCTTGACTTTGTTTTCCTGGTCAAGCATGTCGCCTTTTGTGAGGAGGATTATGCGGTAACGCTGCGAATCGCGCATGACCTGCAACGTCTCGGCGACGCCTTTCATCGGCGGCACCGGGATAGAGAGCAACGACTTCACCGTTGTGATGATCTTTTGCAGTTTGCGGCCATCTATCTTATAATCAGAGATTTTCAGTGCAGCCTCCATCATCGAGATGCATACCGCCTTGCCGCCGTAGCCGAGGATTGGCATGTTCGCCGACTCGACCTCAAACAATTTCTCCGAAAGTTCCTCCGTAGGGCCGTATTCTTTCAGCGTCTCGGTGAAAACGTCCTCCGCACGGTCGTAATATGTTTGGTTATCCCAAAGGGTGTCATCGGCATCGACAGCAATGAGTTTTATCTTACTTAAATCCATTGTATTTCAATAGTTTATCTCAATTATCAAAATCATTTCTTCGACAGAAAATAATTTTTGCAAAGGTACGAAAAATCTTGACGTAAAGTAAAAGTAAATATTTTCGAGTAAATGACACGCGCGTCCACGGACTGACGACCAAAGACACCGAAAAAGCCCCGGTTTTCCCCGATGTTTGAAACCAAATTGAGCCGAAAATCGAAAGGCTGCCGCTCGTGGCGCACAACAAAGCCTTTTATGAAACGAGCATGAAAAACGGACATCAATCTTTTAAGAATATCTCTGAATACTCTTTGGTTTGCGGAGTCTTCAAAACTTCAACGTCTGTGGTCAACATAAAAACATAGACAAGCTCCTTTTCGAGCTTCGTTTCTCTTATGTACTGCTTCTTCAGTTTCGGTTTGACATTTGAAAGCCCCAATGTTTCCTGGAGTTTCCGCTTGAGCGTTTTCTCCGGTGTCTCACCGAAAGCGACATGCCACCAATATTTTTCGACACTGCCGCCTTTGCTGACATGCAGATGTATCGACGGATGAAGAATCTTGTTTCCTTTATGAATGTCAAGGTACAACGCACGACCGATAATGATGCCGCGGTCGTTCACGAGAGGCAGGAACTCCATGATTTTCTCTTCAGGAACGAAGAGAGAGGTTTCAAAGGGTTCAGGGGCTTCAGGAGTTTCAGGGGTTTCAGAGGGTTCAGGGGTTTCAGAGGGTTTAGGGGTTTCAGAGGTTTCAGGGGTTTCAGAGGTTTCAGGGGTTTCAGAGGTTTCA
>JAKSMW010000027.1 GCA_024400395.1 Bacteroidales bacterium | reverse complement strand
GCACGACCTTGCCAAGGTCGGGGTCGCGAGTTCGAGTCTCGTTTTCCGCTCAAAGTGGTCCCGGTCATTGTATCGGGATTTTTTGAATAAAGCAGGACAGTGCCTGAGTGGCGGAATCGGTAGACGCGCCGGACTTAAAATCCTGTGTCCATTTCGGACGTGCCGGTTCGACCCCGGCCTCAGGTACTAAAACAAAGAGGTTAAGTAGTTGATTACTAAATTGCTTAACCTCTTTTGTTTTTTAAACAAGTAGCAAATTGGAGACAAATATTTTGCTATTTCTTTCGGCCGTAACTTTTGGTTGCTCAACATCCCGAATTACACACCAACTGTGAAATAACATGGATTTTTAAAGGTGTTTCGCCGCATTTGAAAAAATTATATAATTTTGCACGTCGTAAAAAATGAAAAATATGAAGAAGAATTTATTGGTTGAACTGAAAAATTATGCGGTCATCACCGTATGTTTGTTTGTGATTGCGTTGGGCTGGACGGCGTTCCTCATTCCAAACCACATGCTTGGCGGAGGCGTCAACGGCATTTCTGTAATTGTGTATTGGGTGACGGGTCTCTCTACAGGTATCACCATCTTCGCCTTGAATGCGGTTCTTATCTTGTTTTCGCTCAAGGTGTTAGGATGGAAATTCGGGCTTAAGACGATTTACTGCATCATTATGATGTCGGCGTTCTTCTCGCTTTTGCAGGAATACATCACCGTGCCTGTCATTTCAGACAGATTCCTTGCGGCGGTCATCGGCGGAGGCATCGCCGGATTCGCCAACGGCATCATCTTCCTCACCGGCGGCAGTACCGGCGGCACCGACATCATCACGATGGTCGTCAACAAATACCGTAACATCTCGCTCGGACGTTTCACACTTGCGATGAATCTGGTGATTATCGGTTCCTCGTTCTTTGTCCTTTCAGCGACACCGCTCGAACGTATAGAATTGATTATCTACAGTTTGGTCGGAAATTTCGTGAGTTCCTACTGTGTTGATCTTGTCTTTACGGGAAGCAAGCAGTCGGTGCAGATGTTTATCTTTTCATCGAAGCCGCAGGTCATCGCCGACCGCATCGGCAACGAGATGCACCGCGGTGTCACGCTTATCAATGGAAAAGGTTGGTATTCAAAACAGGATAATGACATCATCATGGTCGTGGCCCGCAAGACGGAGTGCCAGCCTGTCATCCGCATCGTGAAACAGGAAGACCCGCAGGCTTTCGTTTCCGTCAACACCGTCATGGGCGTTTATGGAAAAGGGTTCGAGGCGATGAAGAAGTAGTCGAGAGAGGAGAGTTAAAAGAGGAAAGTTAAGAGAGGAAAGTTAAGAGAGGAGGGTTAAGAGAGGAGAGTTAAGAGAGAAAACGAGTGAGGCTGGCGCACGACGGAAGACTTCCCCACGTGCGCCAGCCTCTCTCCTCTCTCCTCTTTTAACTCTTAACTATTTGATGCCGAGTTTCTTCTTGATGTCTTTCGGGAGAGCGTCTTTGTGGACGATGCAGTTCAAAGTTTTGTAACGGACGAAAGCTTCTGATGCGTACCAGATGCCGTTGTAGTTGCCGGCGTCGCCCCATGAGTTCTTGACCATGAAGTATTCGTTGCCCATCTGGTCTTTGGCCTTGCCGTAGATGACCATGCCGTGGTCGTCGGTTGTCTCGTAGTTGTTATAGGCGTCGATGCGGTCCTGGTCGCTGACGATGCGCTGTGGTGTCGGGTGGTTCATGGCTTCCTTCTGGCGGTCTGTCGCGCTGAGGCCGTTCCAGTGCGCGTAGTCGGTGCCGGCCTTGTCTGACGCTGCGTTCTCAAGGTCGGGGAGGACGCAGACGCCCGACATCTTGCCTCTGAGCCAGCCTCTCTCGCTGACATCGGCGCCCCATGCGATCGGATAGCCCTTCGCGATGGCGTTGTTGAGGACCTGCATGTATTCGTCGATAGGCATGTTGTAAGCCATGCCCCAGCGCCAGTTGTCCTGCACCTCGATGACGAACTGCTCGTACCAAGGCTGGTGTGCGAACGAGGCGATGTTCACGTAGTCGTCCATGTTGAGGCCTGTCGATTCAGCGAATGACATTGGAGTGTATTTCTTGCCGTCATACTCGAACTCCTCCGGGCATTTTCCGAGATAAGCGTCGAGGATGCCGACGAGGGCGTTCTTCCAGAGCGGTTTGTGGTCGGGGCCGAGCTGGAGCTTCTTGCATTTGATGACGCCTTCAACGAACGGGTCGCAGACGCTTGAGAACTCCGAGAAGTCGGAGAGTGTCTCGCCGTGCATCTGGCCTGCGCTCATCTCAACGTCCGGCACGAGGCCGTAGTGACGGATGGCGTAGATGACATCACCGAACGAGCCGCCCTGCGAGAAACTGACGTCGCCGTGTGTGCGGACTGCCTTGTCGGCGCGGTCCTCGTAAGTCTTGTGGACGATGTACATCTCCGAGAAGTCGTACTCCGGCTTGCCCATGCGGAGAAGTTCCGCCTCGAAGTAGCCGAGTGTCGAATAGCACCAGCATGTGCCGGCCATGTTCTGGTCTTTCACCGGTGTGATGGGCAATTCTTTGATGACCTCAAATTTGTAGCCTTCATCTTCTGTTTTCGTTTCGCCTTCCTGTGCGAATGTTGGCATGCTCACCAAAAGAGCCGCTGCCACTAAAAAGCTTTTGAATTTCATTTGTTTGATTTTTAAATTATAATTTACTTTTAATTGCTGTCATATTCGAGATTGCCCGGCTTCGCTCGCGATGACGGCTCTTTTTTGGAGAACTGGGTGCGGCAAAGCCGCGTTGTGTCCATCCCCGAAAATGTCGTCATTGCTACCGACCGTAGGGAGTCGAGCAATCAGAATCCGAGTTTCTTCGCCATGTCGTTGCTCACGCTTTCCTTGTTGACGGTGAAGAAGATGGTGTGGAGTCTGACGAACTTCTCGGAGCAGTACCAGTAGCCTTTGAACGGCCCGGCTTCGCCCCATGAGTTTTTCACCTTATAGTATTTAGTGCCGTTCTGGTCGTGGGCGATGCCGACGATGAGCATGCTGTGGTCGTCGCCGGTGCTCCAGTCGTCGTAGGCCTTCTGGTGCATCTCGTCGTCAACGGCGTCGATTTCGGGCATCACGGTCTCGAATTTATAGATGCTTTCGCGGATCTCGCCGTCGGTCATCTTCTTGTAGGCCTTCGGGTTGCTTTCGCGGATCTTGCTGATGTCGTCGGTCAGGACGACGCCGACGCCCGCCTTGCGCGAGAAGCCTTTGTCGCTGACATCCTGCGCCCAGCCGGCGGTGTAGCCGCTGTTGAGGGCGTTGTCGAGTTCGGCCATGAGCTCGTCCATCGTCATGTTGTACGTCATCGTGGCCGTCCAGTTGTCGGGGATGTGGATGTTGAAAGGCTTGTAAAGCTCCTTGTGAGTGAACGCGCCGAGCTGCACGTAGTCGTTGATGTCGAGCGGATATTTCGCCGCGAATGACTTCGCGTCATATTTAACGCCTTCATATTCAAAGGTCTCCGGCACCTCGCCGAGATAGACGTTGAGGATTTCGTCCACCATCTTCGGATAGACGTAAGGGAGCAGCTTGCCGTTCTTTCTCGCTATCACGACCTTCGCGTATTCGTTGATGAGTGCGTGCATCTCCCAGTGGTTGTTGCGTTCCTCTCCGAGCGCCCAGCCGGTGTAGTCTTCATTCGGCACCATGCCGTCTTCGGTGAGGGCGTGAAGCACGTCGATGACCTCGCCGCCGCAGCTGATGTTGGCGGCCTCGCCGTGCATCCTCACATATTTCTCGAACTTCGCCTTGTAAGCCCAGCGGTCGAAGAACATCTCCGAGAGGTTGAGTTCAACGCCGTATTTGCGGAGCATCTCCGCCTCGACGAAGCCGGTCCCGGCGTAGCACCAGCACGTGCCGGAGCTGCCTTGGTTCTGCACGATTGTGTGTTTCACCTCGACATCGTCAACGAATTGATAGACAGATGTTTCGTCGCTCTGTGCATACGCAAAAGAAGAGAAGGCCAGCAGCACCGCCGCAGCCATCGAAAGTCTGATTTTCAGGTTTTTCATCATGATAAAATTGCAATTTTTTCAAGATTGCAAAGATAATTAATTATTAAGAATGTGAAACGGAAAGAGAATAAAAAAATCAATCCCGAAATCACAGGTTTTTAATAAAGTCATCAAACATCAGAACGCTGTTGATTTTCTTGGAATTAAAAAGAAGATGTTCAAAATCATGCATCTTATGATTTATGTCAATTGTCTCAATCAGAGCCGTCAAGGCCGATTTCATTTCCGACTTGGATTTGATGCCCGTTTTTAAATTCAGAAAATCGTAATCCGGTTCTGTTTTTGACAGAAGAAACATCGTGTCGTAGAAATCCCTTCCTTTATGACGTGAAAGCAATGCGGAAATCTTCATTGCGCAAAGCACTGAATCAGGCGGGACTTGTTGCGGGAAAACGAAACCGCACTTGTTCACGGTCACGACTTTTGGAGTGTAATTTACGCCTTGGTCTTGTGCCTCAAGTTTTATCAGAAACCTTTCGTCTTTGTGTCCCGTCAGGTTCAAATCGAAAAGAAGTTGGGGGAAATAGAAACTGCGTCTGAAAGCGGTGAGTCGAGACGATTCGGAGTCTTTTGTTTCGGTGTCCAATCCGCTTCTTCTCAGGAAATGAAGCACATTGTCTGTCATTTCCGTAAATTCTTCTTTTGACATTTGTTTGCAGTCAAAATCTAAATCCTCTGAGAATCTGTCTATTCCGTGTATAATCCTGAGGTTCGTGTCGCCGATGAACACAAGTTTTTGCGCATAATCTGTAGTTGAAATGAAATCCAAAATCATCAGTTGGATGTATTCTTTCAACATCATCTTGCTGAAAACATTGTTTGTTCTGATGCTTTCGGGGAAAAAGGTTCTGATGTAATCCAAATCAATCATAATCATATAGTTTTGACAAAATTTCAATTCTTTTTTTCAATGTTTCACAATGAAAAAGCTCCAAATAACGCATTAGTTTTTCTCTGTCGAGTTCTTCCCGCATGAAAAAGTCGTCGAGGCGCAGTTCCTCAATCTCTTCGGCTGTATTATAAAACGGGAAAAGATAGAGAAGGTCGAGCAATGCTTTTTCCGGCGTGGCAAAAAGTATTGAGCGGTTGTCTTTCACCGGTTTAGGTTCGTACCCGAAAAAAAGTTCGCTTTTGATTGTATTGTAGCTGAACTCGCCGAAATCATTTGTAAAGCGTGCAGTCTTCAATGTCGTAACGCTTGTTTTTTGCACAACCATTTCCGGAATCATTCCGTAGAAAGCAAGAGCCGAATGGAGACTTATGTAAGACGGCTGATATATCTTGTTTGCCACAAGCATCTCAAAATCATTCATTTGCCTGCATTCGGCGAAGGCATAATGATTCTGACGCAATTTTATCAGTCGTCCGTTTTTCACCCATCTTGTGATGTTTGTCCTGTTGAGGTCTGGGAACCACAGCCTTGCCTGTTGCAAGTTGAAGCAGCCCAACCTGAGTAATTTCTCTCTAAATTCAAGATAATTCATTTTATTTCCATTTTGATGCAAAAATACATCATTTTGAAAATAAAATTGCGATTTTTGTAAAAAAATTGATATTGGCGTTATTGGCTGTCGAAAACCACGTCTTTCCATTTCGGATTTCATCTACAAAACAAGAGGACCCGAATGTTACATCCGGGCTCTCTTGTTTTGGCAATCATCTGAAAACCTATTCCTTGTCGGCGTTGATTTTCAATATGTTTATTCCGTTGTCATCTTCAACATCGTTGTTGAGATAGACCAATTCGCCATATTGGTTGATGGATATTGTCGAGTTGACGGATTCGTGTATCAGCACATATTCGTCATCGTTTTTGGTGATTGAATATTTGCTTTTGCTGCCGAAATACGGCATGCCGTCGTCAAGCATGACGTTCACCGTCACCATGTTGGCTTCGCCGGACACTTTTTCGATGACGACCTTGATGTCGTTGTATTTCTCGGTGACTGCTCCTTCAAACATCAGTTTGCCGTTGCCGATGTATGTGCCGATGACATTTTTCGTGTAGTCGTCGTCGGCTTTATAGCGGCTGTTGCCCGACCTTCTTGTCGTGTTGGCCCTTTGGCTGCCGCTCTTGGGTTGATCCTTCATCCTCTGAGCTTTCGGCACAAAGGTCTTGTAGTCTGCAGTTTCAACCAATGGCGTGAAGACAATATCTTGAGGTATGGTCTGCTCAGGTATAAAATAAGGTTTGTTCAATCCACAGCTAAAATACACGATTAATGACACGGCAGTTCCTGTAAGTATTCCTAAGGGAACTTCTCCTAATGCAATCGGTAATATTCCTGCTAAGCATATTCCATAGAGCACTAAAAGTAGCCAACCAGTCCTAACTGTATCCCTACTTTTTCTTTTAGGGTTCAGATTGGGTGCAAATGGAATTACTGTACCAGATTCAGGGTCTTTGTGAAGGAGGAATTGTGGCTCTTTAGTCAATGTAACTTTAGTATGTTTCGAAGATTCAACTTTCCCTACACTATGATAGTGTCCGTAATAATTTTTTTCGTGTATTTCAGTGCCAGGTTTCCCTGAAAACATAACTTTGCTTGTTGAACAAGAAGTGAGTGCAAGAAGCACTAAAAGCAATGGTATATATATCAAAATTCTGTTCATATCAAATATTTTTATTGGAAATCAAACAAAACGCCTTCATTGCTAATGAAGTCACGGCCGTTATATGTGGTTATACGGCCGTTAAATGTGGGCATACGGCCAATATACATAAACCACAATGGCTCATAGATGGCATCAGTCTTTGTTTTATAAATCTCACTAACGGCATCGTTAATCTTTGAGTCGTCTTGAACCATGGCAAACACCTCTGAATTAACATACATGTCGGTTTTTAACTTGTCATAGTTTTCGCCGCCATCCGTGGAATAAGATATGCAGACGCTGAATCTGCAAGTTGAGTTGGTCGGGGTCATGTCAACATTTGTGACATATACGAAATCCGCACGACTTTTGTCTATGCGGTGGACATTAAATTTCTTTGACATGACGACGGTCCCTTTCGGAGCCACCGAAACCACCGGCAAATCAGCGACTTGCGTTACATTAGACGTGATTTGTCCGCCGGTGTTTGACCCGCCGACGTTGACGCCGCTGAGAAGACTTGTCAGGCCGCTGCCAGCACCAAGGGCGTTGGCTACGGCACCGGCGTTCACCGACACACCTCTGGTTGATGAATTGATATCGGACACTGTCGTGGTATAAACCGTCGGGTCGTAGTAGGATGTGGAACTGCCATCGGAATTGACGAAAAACGAATTCGTCTGGTCAATCATCATGATCTCATCAGTGTTGTTTTTCACCAATACGGTCAAAACCCCGTCTGCCGACAAGCTGTAGGTCAGAATAATCTCCGCCTCATCCGGAATCGGATGGCTTTCGTCTGGCTGTCTGAATGTCGTGCGGACCGATTGGTATGCCACATGATAAACTTCATGTGGCGTTTTGCACGAAGTCATGAAGACAACCATTGCTGCAACGCATGGCAGCAACATTTTTTTTAAGTGATACTTTTTACCATACTGTTCTTGAAAATTAAAACTATCTTTTTTTTGTCCCGTGCCATCCCAGAATCTTCCGCACACAAAAAAAGCGCGGCACTTTTTCGCTTCATCTGATTATTCGAGGATTCTGGACTACCTATCAAGTCAAATTTACGAACAAAGCCCACGCTAAAAAGCGTGAGCGTCATAGGCTTTATTCTTGACTTGATATTTTTGAAAGTGTCCAGTTTTCAGAAATTCAAGATTCGGCTTCTAACGCTTTTCCCAATATTTTAAAGTGTGCGCAACGAATTGCGTTTATACCATAGGCAAATATTTTTGTTAATATTCTGTGAACTTTTCAACTTGCAAAAATACAATTTTTTCAGAACCGAATACAATTCATCAAAAATTATATTTCTCAAGCGTCCCGTTTTCATCTTCAAAATTGAAATCCATCAAAAGTCTTGTCAAGTCTTTCGCATTAATGTCAATCTGTTGCATCGGTTCTCGCTTTGGATATATGTCAAGCAACACAACACGTTCTTTAGTCGTTGAAACCATATAAATCAAACGATAACCGTTGGCTTTCGACAGTTGCATTTTTTGTCAGGAAGACGTAGTTTGACAATTATCGCTTCATTCTGAATGAGAATCATGTCGCGATTGTTTCTGATTTTCTCAATGTCAGCTCCTTTAAATTCTTGCTTAATTTCATCAGGCAAATTTGCATAGACCCCTCGTTTTGCTTTGAGCAAGTCAGAAAGCCTTGTCCTGAAATTCTTTGTGGAGTCAAATAAAATCATCTGTTTATCCTTTTCGCCGCCTCTTCCATAACCTTTTTAAGCCCATCGTCCTTTGGCAATTTTATCCGGAAATTCACAATGTCATTGTTCACTTCACAAATGGCGGAATAATTCATGCCAAGCAACTCAACCTGTTTGTCTAAATTCTTGTTGCCGCCGATTCGTTTGCATGCCAAATACAAATCTTTCAAAGTCTGCAACATCATAACAAGCTGATTTCCAAATGTGTTGTACTCTTCTTCGGTAATCGCATTCCATTGATTATAAAGCATTTCGTAGAAAATTCCCAAATCTCTGTTCAATCGTGAGAGCTGCGCGACACTGTATGAATCAGGTGTCATGGTCTCCATCATCTGCTGATATGACCTCGTGCCTAACCTTACAATTTTGTTTGATATCAATGTTGCTTCACACATACAAATTTTTTGATTGCAAAAATACACTTTTTCCCGAACTTCAGCCCCATTTCAAATAATTTTTTTCACCTTATTAATACGTCTCCTTTTGAATTTTTTCGTACCTTTGCCGCTTCAAATCTAATCGGGAAAATGATAACATCTGAAAGCCAGAAAGAACTATGTAAGAGGATTGATGCCTTGAGGAGGTATCTTTGACATCGACACGAAGCTGTCGCAAATAGCAGAATTGGAAGAACAGACGAAAGCCGACGGCTTCTGGGACGACCCGAAGAACGGCAAGGTCGTCATGCGCAGGATGCGCGACATCAAGAGCTGGGTGACGGCCTACGACGACATCGTGAAGGCCAACGACGACCTCGGCGTGCTGTACGACTTCGCCAAGGAAGGCGAGGCGACGGAAGAGGAAGTCGATGCGCAATACGACCTGACAATAAAACTTGTTGACGAACTCGAGTTCCGCAACATGCTTCACGAGGAGGCCGACTCTATGAGCTGCGTGCTGAAGATCAACGCGGGGGCGGGCGGCACTGAGTCGCAGGACTGGGCGGAGATGCTCATGCGGATGTACATGCGCTACGCCGAAGCACACGATTACAAAGTGCGCGTCAGCAACATCCTCGACGGCGACGACGCCGGCATCAAGTCGGTGACGATGGAGATCGACGGCGACTACGCCTACGGCTACCTCAAGGGCGAGAACGGAGTGCACCGCCTCGTGCGCGTCTCCCCGTTCAACGCGCAGGGCAAACGCATGACCTCGTTCAGCTCCGTGTTCGTGTCACCGCTCATCGACGACACGATAGAAGTCGTCATCGAACAGTCACGCCTCTCGTGGGACACCTTCCGCAGCGGCGGCGCGGGCGGACAGAACGTCAACAAGGTGGAGTCGGGCGTCAGACTGCGCTATCAATACAAGGACCCGTACGACGGCCATGAGGAAGAGATTCTGATTGAGAACACCGAGTCGCGCGACCAGCCGAAGAACAAGGAGAACGCCCTCCGTCTCCTGAAATCGCAGCTGTACGACAAGGAGCTGCAACACCGCATGGAGGAGAAAAACAAGATCGAGGCTAACAAGAAGAAGATCGAATGGGGCTCGCAGATACGCTCCTACGTCTTCGACGACCGCCGCGTCAAGGACCACCGCACCAACTACCAGACCAGCAACGTGCAGGGTGTCATGGACGGCAAGATCGACGAGTTCATCAAGGCGTATCTGATGGAGTTCGGGCAGAAGTAGTTAAGAGTTAAAAGAGGAGAGTTAAAAGAGGAGAGTTAAGAGAGGAGAGTTAAGAGAGAATTAAGAAGGTGGAGGATCGCGTAGCGGTTCCATATCCGTGGAATTATAAACGTTGATTATTGTTAAATTTAATATTTGAGATATGATTACATTCATTATTGCATTGATTGCGTTGATTTTGGGTTATGTTTTTTACGGAAGATACATCGGGCGGTTGTTTGACATGGACCCGAAGCGTCCGACGCCTGCCATGACGAAGGCCGACGGCATGGATTACGTGCCGATGCCGACGTGGAAGGTGTTCATGATCCAGTTCCTCAACATCGCGGGTCTCGGTCCCATCTTCGGTGCCATCATGGGTGCGCAGTTCGGCACGGCATCGTATCTCTGGATCGTCTTCGGCACGATCTTCGCCGGCGCGGTGCATGATTTCTCTTCCGGAATGATGTCAATGAGAAGAGGCGGCGAGAGCCTCCCGCAGCTCATCGGACGTTATCTCGGGAAGAGGGTCAAAAGTTTCACGCTGATTCTCACATTGTTTTTCCTCATCCTTGCCGGGACGGTCTTCGTGTCGCAGCCAGCACAAATCATCGTCGGTTCTTTTGAAGGACATGGTGCGTACGAGAAGATTGCCAATGACACCCTCGTGGATGAAAGCTCACGGATGCTTCAGCTGACCGATTACGATGTCAGGGTTGTGGAAACCCAAGATGCAGACGGTCAACACATTGAGGTTGAAAGTGTCAAGCCAGAGCGTACGCCGTTGTATAAAAACATTTATTTCTGGATTGTGTTGATTTTCGCATATTATCTTGCGGCGACCATGTTCCCGATTAACACGATTATCGGAAGAGTTTACCCGATTTTTGCTATAGCATTGCTTTTCATGGCTGTGAGCTTGATGTTCGTTTTGATTATAGAATGGCCGAGTCTGCCTGAGATATGGGAAGGCTTCGGTACGAAATTCGACCCCGCACCGATTTTCCCGATGATGTTCGTGTCAATCGCTTGCGGTGCCATCAGCGGTTTCCATGCGACGCAGTCGCCGATGATGGCAAGATGCCTGAAGAATGAGAAACACGCCCGCCCGGTGTTCTACGGGGCGATGGTGGCCGAAGGTGTCGTCGCTCTTATCTGGGCTGTCGCCGCGACGTCATTCTATCAGGAACATGGCACCACTTATACTACTGTGATCAACGGCATTCCTCAGGAGGTCGGTTATGGCGCCGGTGCCATCGTCAACTTCATCTGTCACAGCTGGTTAGGAAAACTTGGCGGCATACTCGCCGTCCTCGGTGTCGTATTCGCGCCTATCTCGTCAGGCGACACAGCGTTACGTGCGGCACGCCTGATTGTCGCCGACGCCTTGCATATCGAACAGAAATCTTTGAAAAAACGTATGCTTATCAGCATTATCATTTTTGCGATATGCTCTGGTTTTCTGATGTTTATGATGAATGACCCCGCAAATTTCGGCGTGATATGGCGTTACTTCGCATGGAGCAATCAGGTGATGGCCACGATTACATTGTGGTCAATCACCGTCTATCTCACCACGAAACGCAAGAATTATTTCGTCTCGCTCATCCCTGCCATGTTCATGTCGGTGGTCACGTTGATGTTCATCCTCGAAGCACCTTCAGGCGCATACGTCGTAGGTAAAGGCATCGCCCCGGAATTGGCGCTGCCGGTCGCCATCCTCGTCACCATAGGATTCGTATCGGCCTTCTATTTGTGGAAAAACGGGAAAATCGACGCCGGCCCGGAGATTGAAGAACTCCCGAAACTGAAGACACCAAAGACCGAGGACAAATAGATGATTATCAACGACGCGACCCGTCTGTTCATCGAAAATCATCTTCACGATGACATACGTCAGCTGGCATTGAAAAAAATACCAGCTGACGTTGATAAATTATTGGCACTCAGTCAGATAGAGGCACGACAAACATTGTCGAAGAAAGTGCCGTCGTGGGCGGAAAACCAGAATTTGATATTTCCAAAACACCTTTCTATTGAACAATGTTCCTCCGAACTGACCGCAAAATACAAAACAACGATTGTTGAAAAAATCATTTCTGCCAAAGAGACGCACTGCGACGCACCTCTACAAGCTGACACCAATCGTTTGTCAACCACATTTGTTGATTTGACCGGCGGTCTCGGCATTGATTCATATTTCCTTTCGGAAAATTTTCAGAATGCGTATTATGTTGAAAATCAAAAGGAATTATGCGATTTGGCTGAAAATAATTTTTACGTTTTAGGTAGAAAAATAAATGTCATAAACAGTGATGCCGAATCATTTCTGGAAAAATATTCGTGCAATTCGTGTGATTCGTGGTCAAAAAAACAGGAACTCCATTCGTGCAATTCGTGTGATTCGTGGTGTCTTATTTTCGTGGACCCCGCCCGCCGCGACGTCTTCAACCGCAAGATGGTCTCGCTCCGCGATTGCAGCCCCGATGTGGTGGAACTGCAACAAAAAATGCTTGAGGTCGCGGAACACGTCTTGATAAAAGCCTCACCTATGCTCGACATTTCATTGATTTGCAATGAATTGAAAAATATCAAAGAGATTCATGTCGTTTCGGTGAAAAACGAATGCAAGGAGATTCTGATTATGCTCGAACGTGGTTTTTCGGGCAGGATTAAAATTGTTTGCGTGAATTTGATGCAGAATATAATTCCAGGACAAGACGAGTTTTGTTGTCTTGAAGATGATGAGAAAAACGCCGCGCCGGTTTGCGCCGACACGATAAAGAAATATCTCTATGAACCAAATTCATCGTTGATGAAAGCCGGCGTCTTTAAACTCGTTTCACAATATTATAAAATAGATAAGTTACACATAAACAGTCATTTATACACTTCCGACAACCTGATTCATGATTTCCCGGGACGCGTTTTTGAAATTGTCGGTTTTGCGCCTTTCAACAAAAAAGTCAGGAAAGATTTGCTACAAGATGTAAACGAAGCCTCCGTTGCCACCCGCAACTTCCCGATGAGTGCCAACGATCTGAGAAAGAACCTCGGTCTTCGTGAAAACGATGAGAATTTCGTTTTCGGCACGACGCTGACAGGAGAAAAGAGAATTGTGATATTGTGTAAAAGAATATAGAGATTTTCAAAATTAATTTTTCAGAAAAATCTCACATTATCCAAAAAATATGTAATTTTGCAGACGAAAAGGTGGACAAACAGCCACCTTTAAATCAATATTTTGAATTATGCGATACTTAACATTAGAAAAGGCTATTGAGGCATGGCGGGAGATTCAGCCTTTGTCGGAAGATGACAGAGCACGTCTGAGTCGTAGGTTTACGGTAGATTTCAATTACAATTCAAACCATATCGAAGGTAACACCTTGACATACGGTCAAACGGAGATACTTTTGCTGTTTGGTAAGGTTGTTGGCGAGGCTGATGCAAAAGATGTACAAGACATGACAGCGAGCAATGTAAGTCTTAAAATGATGAAAGAGGAAGCGTTAGTGAAAGAAATGCCTCTTACTCAAAACTTTATCAGAACGTTGCATCGTACATTATTAAGAGAAGATTATATCGTTCATAGGAATCTTCCTGGGGGTATGACAACGAGTTATACCATTCATGCCGGACAATATAAAACACGCCCAAACAGCGTCATAACGCGTTACGGAGACAGATTCGATTATGCCTCGCCTGAAGAGACGCCATCTTTGATGACAGATTTGGTTGATTGGTATAACAAAGCCGAATCCGAGGGAAAACTGTCACCCACGGAATTGGCGACACTGTTCCATTACCGTTATATCCGAATCCACCCCTTTGAAGACGGAAACGGACGCATTGCACGGCTTTTGGTCAATTATATCCTCACCAAACACGATTATCCGATGATAGTTGTCCGCAGCAGGTTGAAAAGCCAATATCTTGAAGCATTGCATCAAACCGATTTGGTTGTTGGCAATGAGCCATACAAAGGTGCACATGCATCACTGGCAGCCATCAAGCCTTTTGTACAGTATTTCAAAGGACTGATAGCCAATGAGATATACAATGATGTGTGCTTCTTGACAGAACATGATGAAAATTTGTGGTGGTATGATGGCGAGCGAATTGAATTCCGTTCGCCGAATTACAGCAAACTATTAAATCTGATGATGACGGAGCCTGTGCTTACTTTGGAACAAATGCAAAAAGAGATAGGCATCAACATGTCGGCAGTGAAGAAATTAGTTGCTCAATTGATTGAAAACAAATACATCGAACGTGGTTCGGCAGAAGGTTCCTGGCGCGTTTTTATAACTCCAAGTTGTGTCTAATTAGCGTGTTGCGGTTAATCCCTCACCCTTCGCATTATGAATTTCGTGGTGAACCGTGTGCCGTCTTCGCGTTCGCGCAGCCCGTTCCATACCATTTCATAGCTGTCGCATTTTTCGATGTCCCACCATTCGTAGTACATCTCGCCGCCTTCTTCCTGAATCCAGCGGCTCACCAGCCAATCGCCGTCAACATTGTATTCGTTGAAGGGGTTTTCGCTCGGGACCCATTCGCCGTTTTCCATGATGTAATATGTGTATGTGCTGTCCGCTCTGTATTCCCAACGGTGGTCAATGCTGCCGTAGGTCGTGTCGCCCTCAATGTCCACGCCTTCCCAAAGGCCGACAATGCTGTCAGTATAGTCAACGTGAATCTTTTTGAAAACCTCGGTTCTTTTGTTGGTGTATTCAGGATGCTGCAGATATCTGAATCTTGAGACGGAATACGAGTCGTCGTCTATATCGCTGACTGTCTGCTCAACAATGTTATAGTCACTCAATCTTTGAATTGTAATGATGTTGTTTTTGATGGTGAAGTTTTCGTACGTTTTTGAAAGCCAGTCGTTGAATTTCGTGGAAGAAGATGCTGACGTCCCGTCTTCGTAAAAACTTCTTATTTCTCTTTCATTGGTAAGTTCCTCAATACCATTTGAGTATGTGGATTTCCATTTGCCGATGATTTTGTCTTTGATTGTGCTTTCACTTGGCCCATCATATTTCGTACACGATGACAACGCAAAGGCAACACTGAAACCTAATATGACAACGAGAGCAATCTTCTTCATCTTCCTTTAGAATTTTAAATTAATTGCGCAAAAATACAAAAAAAATTTTAGTTCATCACGTTTTATAAAAAATCATTTTTCAAAAAAATAAAACTAATGTCTCAACTCTTAAAAGTTTTCCATATCTTTGCACCTTAATTAATATAATGAAAATGGCACAGAAACCTTCAATTCCCAAAGGCACTCGCGACTTCCTTCCGGATGTCATGATGCGCCGCAATTATATATTCGATACAATCAAGACTGTTTTCAAACGCTTTGGTTTTCAGCCTATTGAAACGCCGTCGATGGAGAATCTCTCCACCCTGATGGGGAAATACGGTGAGGAAGGCGACAAACTTCTGTTCAGAATCCTTAACTCCGGCGATTTCTTGTCGTCGGTGCAGCAGGACGGACAGGAACTTCATTCTGAAAAAATTGTCGGAAAGATTTGCGAGAAAGGCCTCCGCTACGACCTGACGGTGCCGTTCGCGCGTTTCGTCGTGCAATACCGCGACCAGATTGCGTTCCCGTTCAAACGTTACCAGATGCAACCTGTATGGCGCGCCGACCGCCCGCAGAAAGGACGTTACCGCGAGTTCTATCAGTGCGACGTCGATATCATCGGCAGCGACTCCCTTTTGAACGAGGCGGAACTCGTGCAAATCGTCGATGAGGTGTTTAACAAGCTGGGAATCAACGTGGTTCTTAAGATCAACAACCGCAAGGTCCTTGCCGGGATAGCGGAATACATCGGCAAACCAGATGCACTCGTTGACATCACCGTCGCCATCGACAAGCTCGACAAAATCGGCATCGAGGCCGTCAACGCGGAACTCGCCGCCAAAGGCCTTGACGATGGGGCGATTGCGAAACTGCAGCCTATCCTCTTCATGACAGGGACGGCCCGCGAGAAGATGTCGCAGCTCAAATCACTGATGAGCGGAATAGAAGTCGGGACGAAAGGCATCGAGGAACTTGAGACGTTGTTCAACTACTTGGATGTCATGGGATTACGCATAGAATACGAATTAGACCTGACCCTCGCCCGCGGCCTGAATTATTACACGGGTGCCATCTTCGAGGTCAAGGCGAAGGACGTGGCGATGGGCAGCATCAGCGGAGGCGGACGCTACGACAACCTCACCGGCATCTTCGGCCTCCCGAACGTCTCCGGCGTCGGCATCAGCTTCGGCGCAGACCGCATCTACGACGTCCTCAACGAGTTAAACCTCTTCCCCGAGAAAAACGCTGAGAACACCGAGGTCATCTTCCTGAACTTCGGGAAGAACGAGGAACTCTACTGTCTGCCCTATCTGCAACAGCTTCGACGTCAGGGTGTCAATGCAGAGATTTACCCCGACGCCGCCAAGATCCAGAAACAGATGAAATACGCCGACCAGCGTAACATCCCTGTCGTTGTCATCGCCGGCGAACAGGAAGTCAACGACAAGACCTTCAACGTGAAATGGATGAAAGAAGGCCGGCAGGAGACCGTCAAGGCAGATAACTTACTGGAAATCATCAAAAAATAACATACAAAATGAAGACACATTATATCTCGACAGAAACCCTCACATTTGAGGAAGTCAACAGAATCATCAGCGAGAACTACAAACTCGCCCTTTCAGAAGATGCGATTCGTCGCATCCAGAAATGCCGTGACTATCTCGACAAAAAGATGGAGAACCAGTCAACCCCGATTTACGGCGTGACGACAGGTTTCGGCTCGCTCTGCGACCACAACATTTCAAAGGAAGACCTCAGTAAACTTCAGAAGAACCTGGTGATGTCGCACGCCTGCGGCACCGGCGATTACGTCCCCGAAGAGATTATCCGTATCATGCTTCTCTTGAAGATCCAGAATATGTCGTACGGCAATTCCGGCGTGCAACTCGTTACGGTTCAGCGTCTTATCGACTTCTTCAACAACGACGTGCTTCCTGTCGTCTATGACCTCGGTTCTCTCGGCGCATCCGGCGACCTCGCGCCGTTGGCGAACCTCATGCTTCCGTTGCTCGGCCTCGGTGAGGTCCATTACAAAGGTCAGATCCGTCCGGCGGCTGAAGTCTGCAAGGAGTTCGGTTGGGAGCCTATCACGCTTCAGTCGAAGGAAGGCCTCGCACTGCTCAACGGCACTCAGTTCATGTGTTCGTATGGCACCTACGTCCTGCTCAAGGCATTCCGTCTGCAGTACCTCGCCGACATGATCGGAGCCGTGTCATTGGACGCCTTCGACGGCAGGATTGAGCCGTTCTACGACCAGATTCATCAGATTCGTCATCACAGAGGACAGATACTTACGGCGGAACGTTACCGTAACTTCTTGAAAGGCAGTGAGATGATCTCACGCGAGAAGAAACACGTTCAGGATCCGTATTCATTCCGTTGCATCCCGCAGGTCCACGGCGCATCAAAAGACGCCATCGCCTACGTGACACAAATCCTCGGCGAGGAAATCAACGCAGTCACCGACAACCCGACAGTCTTCCCTGATGAAGACCTCGTCATCTCGGCGGGCAACTTCCACGGACAGCCGCTCGCTTTGAGCCTCGACTTCCTGGCTATTGCCATGGCGGAACTCGGAAATATTTCAGAGAGAAGAACTTACCAGCTTATCGCCGGCAAACGCGGTCTCCCTTCATTCTTGGTCGCCGAGCCAGGCCTGAACTCGGGCTTCATGATCCCGCAGTATGCCGCCGCCGCCATCGTCAGCCAGAACAAACAGCTCTGCACGCCGGCTTCGGTCGATAGCATCGAGTCGTCACAGGGTCAGGAAGACCACGTGAGCATGGGTGGCAACGCAGCCACAAAAGCGTTGCGCGTGGCCAACAACCTTGAACGCATCTTAGCCATCGAGCTTTTCAACGCAGCGCAGGCACTCGACTTCCGCCGCCCGATAAAGTCATCGGAATTCATCGAGAACTTCATCGCCGAATACCGCAAACACGTTGAGTTTGTGAAAGTTGATAAGGTGATGTACACCGAAATCGCAAAGTCTGTTGACTTCTTGAAGAACTACAATTTGGGTGACAAGATTTTTGAAAAATAATTATAAAAAAGAGATTGCCTGACCGCAAAAAGCCGGGCAATCTCATAATGACAAAATACCATGGAAGAATTACAATACGAAAATAACGAACAGTTTATGAATCCGCAGCCGCAAAGACCGACGGGATTGTCGATTTTCTGCGTGTTGTCATTCATCGGCGGAGCATGGAATGCGTTGCAGAATTTTGTTCTGTTCGCAGCATACGACGGAGTCAAAAAAATGTTGAACGATGAGGATATATTAGAGTCATATTCCAAAATACTTGGAGATCAAGCAGATACGATGGTTGGTTTGTATGAGTCATTGTTCTCGGTTGACAGAATTTACTTCATCCTTCAGGCATTGCTCAGCATAGGCTCGTTCATCGGTGTGCTTTACATGTGGAAGTTGCAGAAAAAAGGTTTCCACATCTATACGATAGCTCAGATTTTGATGTTGATCGTCTCTGCAATATTATTCTACGGCATTGTCGGGACAAAACCGTGGGGCGATGTCCTCTGGACAGTATTCTTCGTATTATGGTATCTGCCATTTTATAAAAAAGTGATGAGATAATGGAAAATAAAGAGAAAGAGACAAGTATATTTGTTGAGCGTCAACGAGTTACATTAGGAATAAAACTCGTCGGCACGTTCGCTATCGTGTATTATTGCTTGTTCTTTCTCTTTATGGTTTTTCTTGGAATTTCCTATAAGTCAGTCTATGATCCGGCATATTTCGACGAGACGGTCAACGAGCAGAACGGAACCGTCGTTTTGATTTCATATATCATCAACACGGTTCTCCTCGGACTTATTATCACGAGCCTCATCATGATGTTCAAGAAAGGACGTTACGGGAAGTCCATATTTCTGATCTGTACGGTCTTACTTATTGCATTTCAAATAATTACAACAGACCCGCCGGCGTGGAGCAGTTATGTTATCGAGGCTTTGCTGGCTCTGATAATGGCACCTCTGAAAGTTGTCAGGAAATTCAATGAGAGAATTGTTGAAGAGACCCAGAAAATTAACAGTATCAATAAAAGGGAGAAATAACATCGGCATTTTCTAACTTTACAAACTTTAAAACTTTCTAACTCTATGAACCACATAACTTTAACCGGAGAACTTGGAAGCGGCAAAAGCACCGTCGCCAATTTCCTGATAAGCAAGATACCTTTCAGGATTGTTTCCGCGGGCTTGCTGTTCAGGCAGTTGGCTGCCGAACACAATATGTCGGCGAAAGAATTCAACGAATTTATCGAAAACAATCCGAAATACGACAATTATGTTGATGACACCATCGCCGCTTTGGGCAAGACCGATGAAAAAATCATCTTCGACTCCAGAATGGCATGGCATTTCGTGCCGGATTCATTTAAAATATATCTTTATGTTGATGTTGACGTCGCCACCGACCGCATCTTCAACGACATCGGACGTGTGAGCGAATCGTATTCCGACAAGGCGACGGCACGACGGGAAATCATCGACAGGAGAAAAAGCGAGATTCTGCGTTACAAGACTTTCTACGGCTGCGACATTAGCGACTACAACAATTTCGACCTCGTCGTTGACACGAGTTTTGCGACAAAAGACGAGATTAACGAATTGGTTCTCAAATGTTTCCAGAATTTTGAAGAAGGAAGGCCTTACTCAAAGGTCTGGCTTGCACCACAGTCGATAAAGATGGTGTGCGACTCGTGTGGCTGTGTATGTGAACCTGTCGAAATCATCAAAAAAGACGGTCTGTTCCTGATGAATAAAGGCGCGGCGAAAGTCAGGAAAGCCTTGGAGGAGGGCAGAAACCTCATAGCGATAGACAAAGTTATTCAACAATAAAAAATTTAATCATGAAAAAGCTGTCATTAATTTTTGCAATCGTATTTCTTTCGTTTGGCTTGTACGCTCAAAACAAGTCAGGAAAACTAAAAGTCATTGATACTGACACTATTATCGAGAAAACCAGGCAACGTGGTTATTTCCAGAAAGCGTATGTTGACCCTGGCGACCCTCGTTTTATGATGACCAACACCAACAACACATTCCAGTTCGGTATAGGCGGCATCATCCATGCGACATCGTTTTTCGATTTTGACGGAGCCACTCTGAACAAGGATTTCATAACATGGCACATTCCAGTTCCTACGGCGAACACGACACATTTCGGTCTGGACATGGGCGGGACGCGTCTTATTACGAAAGGAGTTACGAAAACCAAGAAGCATGAAATTGTCGCCGTACTCGAACTCAATGTCTTCACGGGTTCAAACGCCGTCAACATTCGTAACGCATACGTCTCATACGCCGGTTTCACGATAGGAAGAACATACAGTTTCTTCACCGACTTGGATGCTGGTCCGTTGACGGTTGATAACCAGGGGCCTAACACCCAGATCAGCAACAGACATCCGCTTATTGGATATAGAGGTGGTATCGGCAAAAAAATTTATTGGGGCGCCGCTGTCGAGAACCCTGATTTGAAAATGAGCAATTATGACTCAATCAATGTTGATTTTCAGAGAGTTCCTGATGTCGCCGCCTTTGCGCAGTTTCATTGGAAACGCGGACACGTCCAGCTGTCGCAGCTTTTCCGATGCTTAAGCTATTTATCACTTAACACAGGTGCGCCAGTATTAAATAGTTACAGCGACTACGAAAAGAATTTCGTTTTCGGCTACGGCACCGCTTTGAGCGGCAAGGTTTACATGACAAAGAAATTTTTCTTCACCTATCAGCTCGTCTTGGGGCGCGGCATTTCAAGTTACATCCAGGAACTTGCCGAGGCCAAACTTGACCTCGTTACGTGCATGGGTTCAAAGGAGATGAAGCCTTTGACTACATACGGCGGATATCTGGCTTTCCAGTATGAGTTCACGCCTACTGTGACGGCTTCCATGACGTTTGGGTCTGTCGCGATAAACCGCTACAGCGATGAGAATTATTTTGATGTGAACATCGACAATTACAAATCGTCGTATTATTTGGCAGTCAGTGCTTTCAAGGAGATTTTCGAGCATGGTCTGTTCGGGATAGAATATCTCTGGGGCGAGCGCAAGAACGTCGATGAGTTTGACTGCGTGGCGAAAGGCCGTTCAAACAGAATCGATTTGATGATGAAATATACGTTTTAGCTGAAATTTGGTCGTCTGCGTTTAAAACGGTTTGATTCGTTTTGTAGCAGAGATTACACTTGGGTTAATAACATTCTCACTTTATGGATGGCGGCTGTTCTTTCAGTCGCCATCTTCATTGATAAACCCCCTTATCTCATTCTCCGTCAAATCCCTCAAATCACATGTTTTTGCTATTTCTCCTTCATCAGTCCAAATATAAACCGGAAACCTCCCAAACGTTATATCGAGTGACATATACGGTGAGATGAACCAGTATTCACAATCCATTGTGTTGGTCTCCTTCGCAAAATCAATTATGTCCGCATCGTAGCCCCAAATCAGAAACTTCAAATGCTTTTCGCTGATATTGTTGTGTTTAAACATCATCGCCAATTTTTCAGCACCCATCTTGCAGAACCTGCAACCGGCTGAAACATAACTGATTATGTATTTGTCACCTGAAATGTCCAATCTTGCGAGGCTGTCACGTTGAATGATTAAGGTGTCGTTTTCAGGAATGAAATTAAGTTTAGTTATATTAACCGAATCTTGCAGGCTGTTTTCGAATGCCATCGTGTTGATATTGTTGTCTTTAGACACAATCTTATTGTAAACCGAATCCATCGGGAAAACGATAAACGGCAGAATCACAGACACCGCAATTGAGATTGCTGCCAGCCATTTCCTGAACTTTGGTTTGTAAACTGCATCTTTTTCTTTTCTTACTGCAAGCAATAATAAAATTGAAACAATGTTCTTGTAAATTGATTCTGAAGGATTTAGCTTTAACAGTTCGCCAAAACAATGGCAGTTCTCATCGTTTCTGAAAATAATGACATAACCCAGTAAAAACGTGAAAAACACCATCATCAGCATTGAAAGCGACCAGACTTGTTTGTAATTGATTTTTAAAATCAAACCCAATCCCAACAGGATTTCGGCAGCGATAACCAATCTCGACAAAACGGTTGTCAGCGTAAAACCGAAAACGTTGAAGCTGTAGATGTAAATCTCGAAATAGTCGATTGACAGAAGTTTAAGAACCGCCGCCGTAATGAACATCAGACCGAGAAACAGTCTTGCCGCTGTTTTCGAAGTTTTGAGAAACAATTCTTTTTTCATGGCATGACAGTCGAATGGTGGCCGCGAATGTTGTCATTTTGGCATCAATGCTCTCTCAAGATCTGCATCAGCGTGTCGATGCTTGCCTTGTAGTCATCCATATTCTCTTTCTTCACGGGGTCGGAGCTTGGTGACTTGAATTTCAGCGGGTCGATGTAGGTGCCGTTTTTCTGGAGGCGGAAGTCGAGGTGCGGGCCTGTTGATGCGCCAGTGCTTCCGACGTAGCCGATTGTCTGTCCTTGTTTCACTTTGCTGCCTTGGGCGACGCCTTTTGCGAATCCTTTGAGGTGCATGTAAGTCGTTGTATATGTGCTGTTATGTTTGATTTTCAGATAGTTGCCACCGCCTTTCTTGTCCCAGCCTTTGGCGATGACGGTGCCGTCGCCGATGGCCTGAACCGGCGTTCCTGCCGGAGCCGCGTAGTCAACGCCGTGATGAGGCCGCACGACGTGATAAATCGGGTGCATCCTTCCGTTCGAGAACGTCGAGCTGATACGGCGATAATTAAGAGGTGCTTTCAAAAACGCCTTGCGCAGACTCTGACCTTTGTTATCGTAGTAGTCGCCGCGACCGCCTTGTTCATAGAAAAAGGCGTAATGTCCTTCGCCTCCGTTTTTCAGATATGCCGCCAAGACGTCGCCGGTCCTGTAAGGAACGCTGTCGCCTTCAATGATGTATTCTTTGTAAATGGCTTTGCATGAGTCGCCCGACTGAATGCCGAAGAAATCGACAGTCCAGGCGTAAATGTCTGACAATTCGAGTGTTAACGACGGGTCGCAGCCGGCGTCGCTGAGTGCGTTCCACAGGCTCGACTGTATCTCGACGCCGACGTGGGCGATTCTTTCTGTTACCTCTTTTTCATAACGCCAAGCCGGCAGCGAGTCGGTCAGCCCGAAAACCGCGTAATTTGTGCGGTCGATTTCATAAATCCAGTACAGAGGTTGCGGCACGCTATCGCGGGTCATCAGGAAAACATAGTTGCTCCCGACCTTGATCTTTCTCGTGTCGAAAACGTCGCGTTTGTTCATCGCAATCTCATGAACCACGCTGTAACTGACACCTTCTTTTTGCAAAATCTTTGAAAGTATATCGTTTTTCTGAACTTTTCCTTCTATCACGTCCAAGGTGTCGATGCATATCTCGCAATAATATTGGTGCTCGATTTTCTTGTGGCCTTTTCTGTCACCATTGGATCGATTCCCGCAGGAGAAAAGGAAAAGTGCTATTATTATAAAAGGTATTGTTTTTTTCATGAAGTGTGAAGTCTTTTTACGGTTTGGAGTTTGGAGAGTTGAGAGTGAAGTTTTTAATTTCACTCCCAACTCTCCACTCTTCACTTTCAAAATTGAAAAATTAACGTTTAGTTGCCTGTTCGTAACCTGCTCTGACGGCTTTGATGTTGGAATCGACGACATCCTGACCTTTGCTGCCGAAGATGTGGACGATAGCGGCTTCAACCTTGTCAATCTCAATGCCGAGATAAGGCACTGTCGCGCCGAGGAGCACCATGTTTGAACGTGCGCCGATCTTCTTGGCGATGTCGTTGGCGTTGAAACTCACGACGTTGTTGAGTTTGCCGAGTTCACCGTTGATGACATCCATGTCGGGGTAGTTCTTGATGTTGACGAAAGACTCGCTGTTTGTGATGACCCAGCCTTCCTTATTGAGCCAGGGCAGGTAGCGGAGTGCTTCCATCGGTTCGCTGGAGAGGATGATGTCGGCCTGTCCTTCTGGGATGACATCGGCGTATATCTCGCCGGTTGAGATGCGGAGGTGTGAGAACACCGAGCCGCCGCGCTGCGACATGCCGTGTATCTCCGACTGTTTCAGTGTCATGCCCATATTCAGTGCGGCATCAGAGATGATCTTAGCGACAGAGACAATGCCGTCTCCGCCGACACCGCATAATACTATATCTTTCTTCATTTCTGGTATTTTTTAGTTCGTTAATACATTATTTCTTGAGGTGTTTCTTGAGTTCCACGAGGCAGGTGCGGTGAGGTATGATGACCGACACGCCGTTGTAGTTGACTTCTTCCTCGATGATCTTGACGTTCTCCTCATGGTTCTTCGGGAGCGGCACGATGTCGCGGATGTGTTCCGGCTCGACGCCGAGGCCTTCGCAGATGCGGCGGATCTTGTTGTTGGCCGATGAAGGCTGTCCGCCTGTCATGGCTGTGATGTCGTTGTCGAGGATCATGATGACGACGTTGGCTTTCTCGTTGACGCAGTCGAGCAGGCCTGTCATGCCGCTGTGACCGAACGTGCCGTCGCCGATGACGCCCACCGCAGGGAAGATGCCCACTTCGGAGGCTCCTTTCGCCATTGTGATTGACGCGCCCATGCACACCGTGGTGTTGATGGCTTTCATGTTGAAGCCGAGGGTGTAACAGCCGATGTCGCCGAACACCTTGCCGCCTTTATGGTTGGCCATGACGGCGTTGAGTGCGTTGTAGCTGTCAACGTGCGGGCAGCCTTGGCAGAGCGCCGGCGGACGGTTGACGACGACTTCAGGAACCGCGTGCGTGGCGGCGGCACTGATGCCGAGAGCCCTGGCGACCTTCTCCGCGTTCAGCTCGCCGTCGCGGCGGATGGTCTCGTCGAGACGTCCCATGACCTTCTTGCCCTTGCCGAGGAAGCCTTTGATCTGCTCCTCAACGAACGGCTGGCCGTCTTCGAGGACGAGGATCTCGTCGCATTCGTCGTAAAGTTTATTAATCATGTTGAACGGCAGCGGGTACTGTGTTATCTTGACGACTGGGTGCGGGCATTTGCCGTCCTGGAAGTTCTCCATGAGGTAGTTGTATGCGATGCCTGTGGTTATGATGCCGAGGCGTTTGTCGGCGCCGTCGATGTATTTGTTGTAGCCCGACTCTTCAGACGCCTTGGTGAAGCTGTCCTGCTTGTCGATGAGTTCGCGGTAGAGGCGTTTCGCGTTGGCCGGAAGGAGCACGAACGACTTGGCGTCGGCCGGCTCGCTTATCTCGTTCTGTTTGCGCACCGGTTTGCGGACGATGCCCGCGCGGCTGTGCGCGAGACGTGTCGGGATGCGGTAAAGCACCGGAGTGCCGAGTTTCTCGCTCAGCTCGAAGCCGAAATGCACCATGTCGTAGGCTTCCTGCTGGTTTGAAGGCTCAAGCATCGGGATCATCGCCCAATGTCCGTAGAAGCGGCTGTCCTGCTCGTCCTGCGAGGAGAACATGCTCGGGTCGTCGGCCACGACGACAAGCACGCCCTTGGTGCCGATGATGGCCGAATTCATGAACGGGTCGCCGCAGACGTTGAGACCAACGTGCTTCATGCATGTCATGGCACGCTTGCCTGCATACGCGACGCCAATGGATGCCTCCAAGGCCGTCTTCTCATTCGCGCACCAGTTGGCACGGATGCCAAGTTCCTTGGCTTCCTTTGATTTCATCACGTATTCCGTAATCTGTGTCGATGGAGTGCCCGGATAACTGTTGATGGCGCTTCCACCAGCATCAATGAAACCCTGTGCTATGGCTTCGTCACCGAGTAATAAGATTTTGTTCATATTTGTATATTTTTAAAGTTAATTCTTCTGTTTTAAAACGGCAAAGGTAACATTTTTTTCAATATACAAGGCAATTTTTAAACAAAACTTTTTTAATTTTTAAAAACGGACGTTCATATTGAAAATATTCATATCTTTGCAAATTGTTTTTGGTTTATTCAATTTGGGAGATTTTGAAAAATGAAGAAGCTGTTAACAAGTGGCGACGTCGTAAAATGGTTGCATCTGAAGCCGGTGTTCAAGCCGTTGGTGTGCATGGCTTTGAACATTATTGGTTTCAGGAAAATCAACAGGTTGTATTCGCCGTCGGCGGATCTGCACGACAAGGAATTCGTGCAGGACATGCTGCGTAGGTATAACATAAAATGCGACATAAATGAGAATGATTACAGCTGTGTCCCGAAAGAGGGCGGGTTCGTGGTCGTCAGCAACCACCCGTTCGGAGCCATCGAAGGACTGATTCTTTACGATGCGATAACCAATGTCCGCCCTGATTTCAAAGTCATGGCCAACTTCATACTTTCAAAAATCCCAAATCTCAAAGACGTCTTTTTCTCGGTAAATCCTTTTGAAAACAACAAGGGCTGGAGCAGCAGTACAAATGGCATCAAGGCTTCCATAAAACAGTTGTCGGAAGGTCACGGGCTTGGCGTGTTCCCGGCCGGCGAGGTGTCACGCTACCACGGGAACAAATATCCTGAAGACATCAAATGGTCGGTCTCAATTGCGAAGATGATAAAGAACATGAACGTACCGGTCATCCCGGTCTATTTCGACGGCAACAACTCCCACAAGTTCTATGTCTTCGCGAAAATAAATTCTTTCCTTGCTACCTTGCGTCTTCCGAAAGAGATGCTGAACAAACGTAACAAAAAGATTGTCATGAAGATAGGCAAGCCTATCTTGCCTTCGGAGATGTCTCTTTATGAGAAGCCGGATGATCTTGCCGCCTACCTGAGAAGCCGCAGTTATTCGCTTCAGGCGAATATGATTGAGGAAAGCAACAAGAAACGTTTCAAGTTCTCGGTGCCTATCGCCGCGCCGGTCAGGGCGTCGCTCCTCGTGCGGGAACTTAATTCAATCCGCAGAAACTCGTTGCTTTTCACGACAGCCGAATATGAATGCTATCTCGCCGATTACAACAAAATCCCGCGCCTGATGCATGAAATAGGACGCCGCCGCGAAGAGGCGTTCCGCGCCATCGGCGAAGGAACAGGGAAAGGCATAGATACCGATGAATACGACAAATATTACAAACACCTGATACTCTGGGATACGAAAGAACAGGCCATAGCCGGCGGATACCGACTCGGACTCGGCGACAAAATCATGGAGAAGCACGGAATAAAAGGATTCTACATAAACTCGCTGTTTAACATCGATGAACCTGTTTTCGATAAGATGAAGAAGACCATTGAACTCGGTCGCTCATACGTCTCCGTTGATTATCAGAAAGATATACTTCCTCTCATGCTTCTTCTGAAAGGCTTGATGTTCTCGGTCGTCAGATACCCGGAAATGGATTATTTCATCGGACCGGTCAGCATAAGCAGCTGGTTCCCGAAATTCTATCAGAGCATGATGGTTTACTATATTAAGGAGATGCATTCTGCACCTGACATGGCGCAGTACATTCATCCGACACATCCGTTCACATGCAATTTCAACAAGGTTGACATCAAAGTACTGATGGAGAAAAACATGGACTCCGTCGATAAGTTCGACCGCTATCTGATGAAACTCAGCAACAGCGACTACCGTATGCCGACTTTGTTCAAGAAATATCTTAAGATTAATGCCAAGTTCTTGTGTTTCAACGTGGATCCAGACTTCAACAACACACTCGACGGACTGCTGTTCCTGCGTTTTGAGGATTATCCTAAAGATGAAATCCTCATGATGGCAAAAGATTGCACCCCAGAAGAAAAGACAGCGTTGCTCAAACGTTTCGGCTACGAGGCTTGATCTTTAAAGGCGGAATTTGCAATCATAATTCGAGATTTTTAATCGTTTCCCATACAAGTGCTGGCTCGTACCCTTTCTGAATGGCGTATTGAGCTAATTTCGCTTTTCTTTTGAAATCGTCAGACTCATTGATTTTCTTTGCTTTAAGAATCTTTATCAAATCCTCACGATAAAAATCACGGTCAATTTCAGAAAGTGCTTCTGAAATGATATCGTCACTTATCCCCTTCATCTTCAACGACATCCTTATTTTGTTCACTCCCCATTTTTTCAAGTGAATCTTGCTTCTTACAAATGTGTTGGCAAAACGTTTGTCATCGATAAAGCCCTCATCGATAAGTAGTTGCATGATTCTTTCCTTGTCGGAAGAAGAAATGTCAAAAGTCGAAATCTTCGTTTTCACTTCCGAAATGCATCTGTCTTGATACGAGCAGTAATGCAATATTTTTTTCAAAACCGAGTCGAAATCCTGTATCATGGCGCAAAAATAACATTAATAATCGTGATAAAATTATATTTTTGAATTTTTTGTTTTCCTAATCAAAAAAGTTGTATTTTTACGCTCTGAAATTTTTCGAATATGAAGAAGATATTATACGCTTTTTTTGCATTTGTTTTAATTGCTGGTCTTTCAAGTTGTAAAAAAGACAAAACCATAAATGAGACTATCAATGGCTTTGATATTCATTGGGATAAGAATTATACTGATGGTGATAAGAAGGACGCTCTGCGTGACATGATTAGTAATATGGTTTATGTCGAAGGCGGGCAATTTGTGATGGGCGACACTCTCAATATGTATAGTCTTCCGAACGAAGGGCCGATGCATAAAGTCAATGTCAGCAGTTTTTACATTAATAAATATGAGGTGACGCAATATGTCTGGACTTGTGTCATGGGCACACAGTCCGGCGACGATGCCTCGAATAACTGGCATGATAAGTATGGTCTCGGGAAAAAATTCCCCGCATACAGGGTTTCATACAGCGATGTCGAAAAATTTATTGAAAAGCTTAACAGCTTGACCGGACTGAAATTCCAGCTTCCTACGGAGGCTCAATGGGAATTTGCCGCAACGGGCGGAAATCTCACAACATACAGCGATTATTCGGGAAGTGATGAACCTGATGAGGTGGCTTGGACGAACTCTAATGCTACAAAATGCAGTGAGGTCGGCAAGTTAAATCCTAATGAACTCGGGCTTTACGACATGAGCGGAAACGTCTGGGAAATGTGCCGCGACTGGTATTCTGACTATACCGAATTTGAAGTCACCGACCCGGAATGCACAACCTACGGCGATGGTTACAAAGTGTTCCGTGGCGGCAGCTGGAACAATTATGAAAGCTATTCCCGCGTGACCTCACGTTATCCGCAAAGCATTCATTATCAAGATTATCAAACAGGTTTTCGTCTTAGCATCGTGAAATAAACACAATCACATAAAAATCAAGCACAAGTTGTAACTATGACTTGTGCTTTTTTTATGTCTCGTTTTAAATTCCAGCTGACATCCTGTCAATCTTGCAGGTATCTCTAATAAAACAACCTGTTAATCCAGTCTGTTTTTCCGAGTTTTCGCAGGGTTTGCCTCACCCATTGCCGGTTTTCGTTTTTGTACCAGAAGAAAAACCGTTGCTGCGACAACTTTTCCTCTTTTGATTTTGCGACAAAAACGGGTTTCAAAGTATATGGGTCGTATCCTGAATAATAAATCTCGGTCGCAAGAGTCATCGGGGTGGGAGTGAAGTCTTGAACTTGCTCCAAATGATAACCTAACTCCTTGGTTTTCACTGCGAGTTCGGCCATGTCTTCGAGTTTGCAGGCCGGATGACTTGAGATGAAATAAGGAATCAACTGTTGGTTGAGATGATATTTCTCATTGACTGAATCGAATCGCTTTTTCAGCTTGACGAAAAGCAAGAACGATGGTTTCCGCATGAGTTTCAATACGTTGTCGCTGACTTGTTCGGGTGCGACTTTCAACCGTCCGCTGACATGACGGCGCATCAGCTGCTCGAAATACTCGTTGTAACCGAGCTTCCCGTCCGGGTCTTCGTTTGTCAAAAACAAGTCGTAACGGATTCCGGAGCCGATTGTCACCTTTTTGACATTCGGATTCCTGTCAACTTCCTGATAAAGTTTTATCAAATCGTGATGATTTGTGTCGAGGTTTTTGCAGATGTTTGGCTGAATGCAAGTCGGACGGACACATTTCTCACACAACGACTCGTCTTTTCCGTGCATCTTGTACATGTTCGCCGACGGACCGCCGAGGTCGCTGATATATCCTTTGAAATCAGGCATTTGCGTTACTTTTTCGACTTCTTTGAGAATGGATTCGCGGCTTCGTGACGCAACGAATTTCCCTTGATGGGCGGATATTGTGCAGAAAGCGCAACCGCCGAAACAGCCGCGGTGGATGTTGACGGAGTGACGGATCATCTCGTATGCCGGAATCGGGCCGCGCTTCGCGTATTTCGGGTGCGGCATCC
>JAKSMW010000026.1 GCA_024400395.1 Bacteroidales bacterium | reverse complement strand
ACGACTACGAGAAACTCCGCGGCTTGTTCGGCGAACTCCTCGCTGAAATACAGCGTATAAAATCAGAAGGCGACTACGAAGCCGGAAAGAATCTCATTGAGACTTACGCAGTTAAGATCGACCCGGAACTTCATAAGGAAGTCAGGGAGCGTTACAATGCTCTCGGTCTCAAACCTTACGGCGGTTTCATCAATCCGGAAATCGTTCCTGTTGAACAAGACGGTAAAGTCGTTGACTATCAAGTGACTTATCCTTCTGACTTCATGCAGCAACATCTCGATTACGGCAAGAAATACAGTTTCGTTGATGAACATCACGCCGATGCTCCGGCGCATCTTGTCGTTGACATGCTTTATGATTTCATCGATGGAACATTGGCTTGCGATAATGCTGAAAACGCTGTGCATCAAGTAATTAACTTTATAAATGCGCACCCAGACCAGCGTGTTGTTTACATCGTTGATGCGCATCCGGAAAATCACAGCTCATTCATGGAAAATGGTGGCATCTGGCCTGTCCACTGTGTCGAAGGAACACGTGGCGGCTCAATACACGAGGCTTTCTACACAGATGTTATCAATCCAACCAACCGCCCCGACCCTGAAACAAACATTTTCCGCAAAGGTTTCAAGGCTGATGAAGAACAGTACTCTGGCTATGAATCTGTCGGCCATGATGGAAAATTGCTTAAGGATGTCGTTGGTAAATACTTGATTATCAGCGGTATCGCAACTGAATATTGTGTCAAGAACACTGTTGAAGAGTTTTTGAACGATGGTCGTAATATTGAAGTCTTCAGTCCAGGTCTTGGTTATATTGATTATAAAAGCCATCTTAAGACTGTCGATGACCTTAAAAATGTTGTGACAGTTATTGAATAACAATTGAATACATGAAAAAAGCGCGATGTTATGTCGCGCTTTTTTATTGCTTGCCCTTCCCGTTCCTTTTCTCTTGCCTTTGCTGTTGCCTTATCATTTTCTTGAGTGCCCTTTCGTTTTCTTTGTTGACGAATTTAGGGTTATCTCCTTGATAATGATATTCTTCCCGCTTTAAGTCTTCGAGCTTTTCGTTGAAAACGTATGTCAGTCGCAAGGTGAACATGTTGTTGTATTGCTTGTAAGGCCCTGTGACGTTTCCTTCAAAGTCGGTGAAAGAACGTGTCCTGATTGGGTTCAGTGAATATGAATATCTGAATCCGAGTTTGAGACGTTTCCAAACACGTATTTTGACGTCGGCTAAAATGTTGAATTCGTCACGGTTGTAGTCGCCGCTGTTCAGTGAGACACCGGTTTCGTAACCGTGTTCGTACTCTTTCAGGCCCATGAGACGTGCGTAAGAGACACCGACGCCGGCGGAAACGAATTTTTTATCTGTAAAATAAACCATAAAAGGAACTTCGCCGTAATGGAGACGGAGGTCGTATTCTCCGGTCAATGGCTGGTGCGTGACAGGGTCAAAAATGGTGTCGTATTTCGCATCTTGTTTCGCACCTTTCTGATTATAAAGGACTTCCAACGACAATTCAATGCTGAAGTTTCTTTTTTGAAAAACTGGGGTCAATACACCGACACCAGCGTTCACGCCTTTTTTGTAAAATCCCATCATCTGGTCGCCGTCAACTTGACAGAAATTCAATCCGACAAACGCCTCACCAAGAAACATTTGCGCCTTGACATTACCGGAAATCCCAATTAATATTGTAAATAATGCGATTAGTAAACCTTTTTTCATTTAGTAAATTTTTATTCCATCTTGCCTTAACGGAAAACATGTCGTTTTATTTCATTGAAAGACTGATTCTTTTCCTCGGAATATCAACCTCGGTAACGGTGACTTTCACTTTCTGATTCAGTTTCACGACTTCATTTGGGTCGGTGATGAACCTGCTCGACATCTGGCTGATGTGCACGAGTCCGTCCTGATGAACGCCGACATCGACAAAGCAGCCGAAAGCTGTCACATTCGTTACGATGCCGACTAATTGCATTCCTTGACGTAAGTCATTGATTGTGCGTATGTTTTTGTCAAATTCAAATGTCTCAAACGATTTTCTTGGGTCGCGGCCAGGTTTTTCGAGTTCGGAAATGATGTCGTTGATGGTTTCGATTCCGAAATCTTTTTCGATAAATTCTTTTGGATTTATTTTTGAAATAAGTTCTTTATTGCCAATGAGTTCGCTGACTTTGACATTGAGTTTCTTTGCCATTTTCTCAACGATATGGTAGCTTTCCGGGTGAACCGCGCTTGCGTCTAATGGCTGTGCGGCTCCGTGGATCCTCAAGAATCCGGCGCACTGCTCGAAAGCCTTGTTGCCGAGACGCGGCACCTCCATGAGCTGTTTGCGGCTCTTGAAGCCTCCGTTTTCGTTCCTGTATTTCACTATCGAGCTTGCGAGTTGCGGCCCGACACCGCTTACGTATGAAAGCAGCTGCTCGCTTGCGGAGTTGAGTTCGACCCCGACGGCGTTGACGCAGCTCTCGACGACGTTTCCGAGTTCATCGCCGAGCATTTTCTGGTTCACGTCATGCTGATATTGCCCGACACCAATTGATTTCGGGTCGATTTTTACAAGCTCCGCCAACGGATCCATCAGTCTTCTGCCGATGCTCACGGCTCCGCGCACTGTGATGTCGTATTCAGGGAACTCATCGCGCGCCACTTTGCTCGCAGAATAAACGGAAGCGCCGCTCTCGTTCACCATGACGGCAGTGATGTCGCGGTCGAACTTTATACTCTTGATGAAGTCCTCGGTCTCACGCCCGGCGGTCCCGTTGCCGATGGCGATGACCTGGACTTTATATGCCTGTACGAGATAACGAATCTTGGCGGCTGCGGCGTGCATCTCGTTTTGCGGTGGATGCGGAAATATCGTTTCGTTGTGAATCAAAGCTCCGTATTCATTGAGAATCACTACTTTACATCCAGTGCGAAAACCTGGGTCGAGTGCGAGCACGCGTTTCTGACCGAGCGGCGCAGCAAGCAAAAGCTGCCGCAGGTTCTCGGCGAAGACCTTCACCGCCACTTCATCGGCCTTCTGCTTGTAAAGCGCACGGATTTCTGTTTCAAGCGACGGCTCCAAAAGACGTTTCCATGCATCGTCAATGGCATCCTGGACCAAATCGGTGCTTGCGTTGTCGCCTTTCAGAAAGATGTTGTCCAATGTCTTAAGCGCATCTTCATCGTTGATGTCTAACTTCACTTTCAGAAGTCCTTCTTCCTCGGCTCTGAACAACGCCAGAATGCGGTGCGATGCCGCCTTGGAAATAGGTTCGCTGAAATCAAAATATTGTTTATATGTCTGAGCCTCAGCCTCTTTGCCTTTTACCAAAGAAGATTTTATTACGCCGCTTTTGTGATAGATGTCGCGGATTTTGTTGCGGCCTTTGATGTTTTCCGAAACCCATTCGGCCATGATGTCGCAGGCACCTTTCAACGCATCTTCTTCGCTGTTGACATCTTTCTCCTTATTAATATAGCGTTTTGCGAGACCGTTAACATCGTCGCTGTTTTGCGACATGATGAGTTTGGCAAGTGGTTCGAGGCCTTTCTGACGTGCGATTTCGGCCCGCGTCCTGCGCTTCGGTTTGTATGGAAGGTACAGATCCTCAACGTCTTGCATCGTCTCGGCTTCCTTGATTTGTTTTTCAAGCTCAGGCGTCAGTTTCTCCTGTTCGGAAATCGACTTCAACACAAATTCCTTGCGTTTGTCCAACTCTTCCAACTGCTCGATTCGTTTTTTGATGCCGGCGACGGTCTCTTCGTTCATCGTGTTCGTCATTTCCTTACGGTAGCGTGCGATGAATGGCACGGTCGCACCTTCGCCCAACAATTTGATCACGTTTTCGGCAGCTCTCTCGCTGACGTTGAATTCTTTTGATATCTTACTTGTATAATTCATTTGTCTTCTTTTAATTCTACTCTCTTAACTTTGCTTTTTCTCCCAGATTTCCCACGCGGCATCAGCTTGTAAATATAACATTTTCAATCCATTATATATTTTTGCACCTTGCAGCTTCCCTTTTTTCAGGAAAACGGTTTCTGCGGGGTTGTATATCAGATCAATCAAAATATTTGTAGAATTTAATGTTTCAAAAGGCAGGTCAAGGCAATTATTTGTATTTGGATGCATCCCAACAGGAGTTGCATTGATAATCAATTCGTTGTCGTGAAAACCTTCATTTTTTAATTCGGTATATGATATTTGATTTTCAAATCTGACATTTCTTGTAACAAATTGCAAATCAATGTTTTTGTTTTTTAAAACAAAGGAAACCGCTTTAGATGCGCCGCCTGTTCCCAAAATCAAAGCTCTGCCAATTTTTCTGTCTTGAATTGCGTCTTCCAAAAGTCCTTGAAAACCAATGTAATCTGAATTGAAACCGTGAAGTTTCCTGTCGGAATCTATCTTCACAACATTTACGGCACCGATTTCTTTAGCATTTTCTTCAATGAAATCAAGATGCTTGATTACTTCGTTTTTGTATGGATGTGTGATTGTAAAACCTTGTAAATCAGTATTTTCTGAAATTATTTCGTCAAGATTATTTAGATTTTCCAAATCGAAATTGGAGAAAGAGCAATCAAGATGTTCTTTCTCGAATTTGTTTTCAAAATATTTTTTTGAAAAAGAATGCTCCAGTGGATGTCCTATTAAACCAAATGATTTCATTATCAATAATTTACATCGTTTGCACCCTCTTGACTCAACTCTTTTAACTCTACTCTTTTAACTCTTAACTTCTCTTCTCCGCCATCTTTTCGGTAAGCACAATAATCGCTGCACCTATTAATAATATGACTACCGCTGTCGCGAAATGAATGTCCATTTCAGGCATAAAGTATTTATAACCAATTGTTTTAGCTTCGCTTCCGAAATAAGTGATGATTTCGTTCTTCCAAGGCCAGATGATTGGCATTGATCCGAGGATGAAGCCCGTCAGAAGTGAAATTGTTATGTCGCGGTAGTTTTTGTAAATCCATGCCAAAAGATGGGCGAATGCTAAAAGTCCGGCCACAGCACCAATCACAACAGGAATCAAGATGCTCAGGTCTAAATCTTTAACTGCTTGAATCATAACGAGTTGATAGTTGCCCATGAGGACAAGCACGAATGAGCCGGAGAGTCCGGGGAGAATCATCGAACATGTCGCGACGGCTCCGCAGATCATCAGATAAAAGAAATTGTCGTTTTCTTTCGCCGGTGTCCCGAATGCTATTAACAGTGCGATTGCTGTCCCGATGACGAATGAAACAATGACTTTCCAACTCCATTTTTCAACGGTTTTGCCCACGTAATATATTGATGTTAAAATCATTCCGAAGAAAAACGACCAAAGATACGTCGGGTAGTTTTTGAAAAGATAGTCGAAGATTCTCGCTATTGAAAGAATAGCCACGACGACTCCGAGTCCGACAGAACACAGAAACCAGAGGTCAGTGTGTTTTGCGAACTCCTTGAATTTTCCTGAAAACAGGAGCTTTGCTGCCGTTAAGTTGAACGATTTCAGCGAGTTGACAAGTCTCTCGAATATTCCGGTGATTAACGCAATTGTGCCTCCCGATACGCCTGGTATCACGTTGGCGGAACCTATCCCGATTCCTTTGATGAAATTTGATACGTATTGATTCATAGTTTATTTTTTATTCTTAATTCTATATTCTTCAATGAGTTCCATGATTGAGGCGTTGTTTGTGAGGTTTTCTGCATCAAAATTCAGAAACTCTATATGACCGTCGTAGTCGATTTCCAACGCCGTTTCCAATGTCAACAGCCCTGACTCATTTTCGTTTTCAGCGAAATGCAAAAAAGCTTTCCTGTAAAGCAACGGCGCGTTGTTGCCTAAAATATTCAAACCTCTGTCGATTGATGAAAATGCGTTTTCGACATCGTCTTTCAAAATATAGCATTCCATCATGGTGATGTATGCGTTTTCGTCGTATGGGTTCAGACTCAAAATTTCGTTGACGATTTTCAGGGCTTTGTCGTATTCATCAAGTTTGTTGTATTCTTCCGCCATAACAAACATATAATCAGTGTTATACGGTGAAAGAGTATGCGCGTGTTTGAGGAATTTTATTGCGGATTTAGGATTGTTTTCGTCGCTCAACAAGAACCCGATTCCGGCATAGGCTTCCGGAAGGTTCTCGTCTAATTTCATTGCTTTTTTGTAATTTCTCATCGCCTCCGCCATGTCGCCGAGTTTGGCGTGAGCCTCGCCGTAAAGACAGTAGAGCAGGGGTGGACACGCTTGGTAACGAATCGCTTCCGTCACAATTTCAAGCGTTTGCGAAAATCTTCCTGTCTCGTTGTATGCTGTCGCGATGTCGATGTAAGCTTTGGAATTATGCGGGTCGATGGCCAAAACGTACTCAAATTGTTCGACGGCGGAGTCGAGGTCGCCAATTCTGATGTAACAGCTGCCGAGTGCCATCCAAGCCGGCGCACTGTACGGGTCGAGGTCAATCTCTTTCTTGAAGAAATCAAGAGCGTCTTCAAGCCTGTTAAGCATTGAATAACAGTTTCTTATCTCAAAATATTGATTGTCGATGTCGATTTTTCGGTTTAAGCCTTTGATGTGATAATTTAGCGCGTTTTCGTAGTCGCCAAGGTTTTCGTATTCAATTGCTATAAAGTTGAAAAGGTCTTCGCATTCTTTGTATTCAAATGCTTTCACGGCTTTCATGTAAGCGTTGATGGCTTTTTTATGTTCGTGAAGTTCTGAATAGCAGGAACCTAAAGTTATTTGATAATCAGCGTCTTCCCTGTCAACGGCAGCATTTTTCAAAGTGGAGAGTGCTTCTTTTGCGTGTGAATTTGCGAGAAGTTTCTTCGCTTTGATAATCTGAATCATCGGGTTGTTCGGATGAAATTTTATTGCGATGTCGGCGGCTAAGTTGGCTCTTTTTATGTTGTCTTGCTGAAGATAATGTTCCACGATGACATTAAGTTCATCAGCATCAAAGTAATACGACTGCTGCTGTCTCACCATGTCCTCAAAACGGCTGACGAGTTCGTTTACGTCAAAATCGTCATCCATGAAGCTATCGTCATCAAAAGCCATAGATATTTAAAAATTTTTGCAAAAGTACTAAAATTATTGTAATTTTGCGCAAATTTTAAAAGAAAACTATGCCATTGATTAAATCAATTTCCGGATTCCGCGGGACAATTGGCGGCAGGCCGGACGACGGATTGACCCCGATAGATATTGTAAGGCTTACTTCGGCCTTTATTTGTTTAATTAGACGCAGCGGTGTAAAACGTCCGCGTATTGTAGTCGGTCGCGACGGACGTCTCTCCGGCTTCATGGTGAACCAACTCGTTTGCGGAAACCTTCAGGCTATGGGTGCCGACGTAATCGACATCGGCCTCAGCACGACCCCGACGACGGAGATTGCCGTCACGGAACTGAAAGCCGACGGCGGCGTCATCCTTACCGCCTCGCATAACCCGAAAGAGTGGAATGCCTTGAAACTCCTTGATAATAAAGGCGAATTCATCGATGCCGCCGATGGGAAATGGCTTCTCGGAAAAGCCGCAGCCGATGATTATGAATTTTCTCCGATTGACGAAATGGGAACTTATACCTTGGCCGAAGGCTGGATGGAACGTCATGCCGACATGGTTTGCAAACTTCCGTTGGTAAAGAAAGAACTCATTGAAAAAGCCGGTCTTAAAGTTGTCGTTGACGGTGTCAACTCAACTGGCGGAATGGCAATCCCGATGTTACTCAAGAAGTTAGGGGTTAAAGACATTATCGAGCTTAATTGTGATGTGACCGGAAAATTCGCGCACAACCCGGAGCCGCTCGCAGTGAATCTCGTTGACACCTGCGCAAAAGTGAAGGAATGCGGCGCCGACCTCGGCATCGTCGTTGACCCCGACGTTGACCGCCTCGCATTTATCAATGAGAAAGGCGAGATGTACGGCGAAGAATATACTTTGGTGACGGTCGCTTCATATATCCTCGAACATAAAAAAGGCAACACCGTTTCAAACCTTTCGTCAACACGTGCTTTGCGCGACGTGACAAACGCTGCTGGCGGACAGTATTCGGCGGCGGCAGTCGGCGAGGTGAACGTGGTCGCCAAAATGAAGGAAGTCGGTGCTGTCATCGGCGGCGAAGGCAACGGCGGTGTCATATATCCTGAAATACACTACGGACGCGATGCTCTCGTCGGTGTCGGACTTTTCTTGACATATCTCGCTGAAAATCATTGTCCTGTGTCGGAACTGAAGAAGAAATTCCCGCTTTATTACATGTCGAAAAACAAGATTCAGCTCACTCCGGCAACCGATGTCGATGGCATCCTCGCAAAGATGGCGGAGAAGTTCAAAAACGAGCAGGTCACGACAATCGATGGCGTGAAAATCGATTTCGCAGAAGGCTGGGTGCATCTCCGCAAGTCAAACACCGAACCTATCATCCGCGTCTATTCTGAAGGCAAGTCGGAAGAGGAGGCCGACCGCCTCGCACAGATGATGCTCGATGAAGCAAGAAAAATGATGTAAATCCAAAAATAAACGGGTGACGGAAGCCTCATTTCGTCACCCATAACCCCTAAATTTAATGACATGAATAAGAAAAACAAAAAACGCCGCAGAAATTACAAATTTCACGCCGTGACTTTCAAACTTACACAAGGACAGTACAAGTCTCTCACTAATTATTGCAAGGCGAGAAAGACCACACCTATCAAATTGATTAAGAAGAATATAGAACGTTTCATATCTCATTATGAATACGGCGTTCCTGAAGAATTGTACCTCTGCGAAAACCAGTTGAATCTTTTTGATGAAAATAATGGCGATTAGTCTTGCCCGACTTCCAAACGTTTTATTTGTCAAACGGCACACGGTTTGCGATTGAACGTCCGAGCGTGACTTCGTCTGCAAACTCCAAGGCGTCGCCGACGGAAATTCCTTTGGCAATGACGGTTATGGATTCTTGAAACTGCTTTAACATCTTGAAAATGTAGAAGTTGGTCGTGTCGCCTTCGATTGTTGCCGGCAATGCCAATATTATTTCTCTGAAATTTTCTTTTATACTTCTTTCCACTAATTCCTTGATTTTCAAATCGTTTGGCGATACTCCGTTAATCGGGTCGATGACACCGCCGAGCACGTGGTAAATCCCGTTGAACGAGCTTGTTCGCTCAATAGCCATTACATCGCGCATGTCGGCGACAACGCAAAGCAAGCCGCAGTCTCTCTTCGGATTGGAACAAATCGAACACACGTCATTGTCGCTGATATTGTAACAATGTTTGCAAAGAACAATGTTGTTCCTCATGTTTAACAATGATTGCGACAGCATTTCTGTCGAGATTTTCTCTTCGCCAAGAAGATGAAGAGCCAATCTCAAAGCGGTCTTACGTCCGATTCCGGGCAGTTTTGCAAGTTCGTCAACGGCTTTTTCAAGCAGAATTGAAGAATATTCAGCCATACAAAAGAATTTTTGCAAAAATACGTTATTTATCCATATTTTTGCAAAAAATTAAACACAATGAAAAGAATATGTTTTCTCGCAGTCCTGATGCTGCTTACGTTTTTTGTATCTGCACAAAACAAGACTGACAAAGAAGGTCGCCGTCAAGGACAATGGATTGATTATCACGACAATGGAAAGATAAAAAGCAAAGGTTCATTCGTAAATGGCTTTCCTGTCGGTGAATTTATTTATTTTAACGAAAGAGGTGTCCTTTGCGCAAAAAGCGTGTATTCTGAAAACAGAATTGATGCGTCAACGGAGATATATTCTGAGAATGGGAATGTGGTTGCAAAAGGCTTTTACAAAAACAGAAAACGTGACGGCGAATGGCAGTATTTCGATGAAATACAAGGAATTACGATATTGATTGAGACTTATCAGAATGGCATTCTTGATGGTCGTTGGATTTCATACTACAAGACTGGCGAGCCGCAGTTTGAAGGCCAATATAAGAATGGAGTTAAAGTTGGAAAGTGGATAACCTACAATCCGGAAGGCGGCGTGATTTCTGTTGACATGCATGAGGAAGAAAACTTCAACGCCCCCGAACTCGAAGGCGTTGAACTTTACTGATGGTCTGATTAATAACAATGTTTTGTGTAATCCTGCATGCAGCTTCTGCCGTATTGTTCGGCTAATTTGAAGTAGTAACATGCCATGTCTCTGTCGTTGTTAATCCTGTAATACAGCCCGATGTTGAAATATCCGTCGGCATAGTCAGGTTTGATTTCCACCGCTTTCAGCCAGCAATTTAAGGCATCTTCTTTCTGCTGGATGTTCATGAACGAACACCCGAGATAGTAATACGCCTCGTAATTGTTCTTGTCCGCCTTGATTGCTTTTTCAAACTTTTCAATGGCTTCTTCGTATTGGCTGGCATAATGATAATCAATGCCTTCGTTGAAATACGACCTTGATTTTTCAGGATCTTGTCCGCAACTTACTAAAAATGTCAGAGCGAACAGGCTTGCAATGTAAAGTAATTTATTCATATTTGTTGTAATTTTTTTTGTCATAATTTGTTAAAAATAGAGCCAGTATCCGGTCCATTCCCCGCTTGTGCTGTATTCGATGGCGGGCATCGGAATTTTTATGAAACTCAACACCTTCAACGTGTATTTCCAAAATTTATTGTGTACCGGAATTCTTGTCAGGTCGATGTCTAATGACAGCAAAAATCGTCTGTTTCTGTCGAAATGAGGAATCGGTTTGCCGTGATATTCTGCGGAATTTTCAAAAGAGCCGGTCATGCCGTCGGCTCCGTAGCCTATTGCGATGTTGAGCCATGCAGGGAATTTACTTTTTTCATTGAGAAACAACGACTTGAAATTGCACGATGCCCAAATTGTGATTCCGTTGTAGTCTTTAATTGTTTGTTCAATAAAGTTTTTGCCGAGTAAGTCGGGACGATATTGGGCGTATTTTGTGGTGTGAAACGAATATTTCAAGGCGATTCGTTGTTCATGCCATAAAAACTGTTGCCCGATGAAAAGTCCGGCTCCGATTGCGTTTGCGGTCATGTCGCCCCACGAAAAGCCCCATCCGTCGGAAAACCCGTCAAAAATCTCGACTGTGGTCAGAAAGGCGAATCCGAGCGAACCGCCAATCCAAATGGAACGTTTCTCATCGAGTCCCGCCGCCTTAAACGCCTCATAACCAATCATTCCGACATTATATGCAGTGGCGGCATGACCCATCTTGTCCATCTGAAGCCACTCTGCGTTGTCATTGAAGAAGTGAAAATCCGACTGCGGATAATCGGCGTACCATGCGAAATAAAGCCCAGTCATCGATGCCGCATAAAGCCCGCCGGTGACACCGCCGACGATGGCGATATTACGTCTCGTTTTTTTGTCCAACGTGTTGGCTTCGTGAGACTTGTAATTGTTTTTCTCTATTTTCGCTTTTATCAATATCTCGACAGGTTCACTCGCCGAAGCAAGCAACGTGCTCAAAATCAAAAATATCGATAAAATAATCCGTTTCAACACAGTTGTTATTTGTATTCGTTGATGATTTTTGTGACAGCTCCAATTATTTCCTGCAATTTTTCTTCAGACTTGGTTTCGGCCAAAAACCTTAGGTATGGCTCGGTGTTCGATGGCCTAATGTTCAACCACCAGTCTTGATAATCAAGACGATAACCGTCAAAATCAAGAAATTGTTCTGGCTTTTCAAGATTCATGAAATGGTCTCTGACCGCATTCATGGCTTCTTGTTTTTTCTCAATTGTGAAGTTGATTTCGCCGGAATTGTGATAATTGGTTATCTCATTGATAATCTGTGACATGGTTCTGCCTTCTGACTTGAATTTAGACAAAAGTCTTAAGACAAGCATGGCGGCCATTATTCCTGAATCTGAATAGTAGAAGTCGCGGAAATAATAATGCCCGGCAAGTTCGCCACCGAAACATCCGTCTAACTCTCTGAGTTTCAATGCGGCGTAAGCTCGACCGACGCGCCATGTCTCCACTTTTGAACCGTAAAGCCTGCCGAGATATTCCTGAATCGCCCTCGATGATCTTATGTCTTGCAGCACAATGCCTTTCTGATGTTTTTCGCCAAAGAAATAGTTGCCTAAAAAAGCAATTATCAGGTCGGGGGAGATGAATTGTCCTTTCTCGTCAATGAAAGTGATGCGGTCGGCATCGCCGTCGAAAAGCAGTCCGATGTCGCATTTGTTTTTCAAAACCGTTTCTTTAATCTGGATTTGATTCTCCGCTTCCAACGGATTCGGCTCATGACCTGGAAAGTTGCCGTCAAGAACGTCATTAATATAATAAGGTGTATCGCCGAGCAATTCCTTGATGAAAAGACATGCGGCTCCGTTGCTGCAATCAATCCCGATTTTCAAGTTGTTTATGTTATTAAAGAACTGCCTCTGAAAATCAATGTATTGAGAGTAAACGTTGATGTCTCTTGTGACACCTCGTTTCTCCGCGATTGGAGTTGCAATATTTGATTCGACAAGTTTCTCAAGTTTGTTGAGTCCAGTGTCGTAACCGACTGGTTTTGCGTTTTTTGCGCTGATTTTGAATCCGTTGTGATTCGACGGGTTGTGCGATGCCGTGATCATTACCGATGCCTCGTAACCGAATTTCGCCGTTGACCAATAAATCAAAGGTGTCGTGGAAAGTCCAATGTTATCAACGTCAACACCTCTGTCATTCAATCCTTTTGTGAGTTGCGCAAAAACGGTGTCAGACGAAAGACGCATATCTCGTCCGACAAGGAAAGTATTGGTTTTCAATATGTCAGGCAGAAAATATCCGATTCTGTATGCAATTTCCTCGTTGAGGTCGATGCCCCAGACACCTCGTATGTCGTATGCTTTGAATGCTTTCATTTGTAAATTCTTTGTTTGTTTAATGCTTTTCTGTATTTTGCGGCGTTGGCGTTATGCTCGTCAAGGCTTTTCGCAAAGACGTGCGAGCCGGAAAGGTCGTCTTTTGCACAGAAATAGAAATATTTGTGTTCTTCTGCGTTCAAAACCGCATCGATGGCGGCGATTGACGGGATGCAAATTGGACCTGGCGGAAGCCCCGCATATTTGTATGTGTTGTATGGCGACTCAATTTCCTTGTGGACGTCAAGAACACGGTGAATCTCAAAGTTGCCCAAGGCGAAAACCAAGGTCGGGTCGGCCTGTAGCGGCATTCTTTTTTTCAAACGATTTATGTAAACACCGGAAATCGTTCGCATCTCAGAAATTTTTGTCGTTTCCTTATCGACGATTGACGCTAAAACACTGACTTGCAATGGCGTGAGATTCTGATGTTCCGCTTTTTCCAGACGAGACTCGTTCCAGAAATTTTCATATTCATGCGTCATCTTTTTAACGAATCCTTTTGCATCAGTGTTCCAATAAAATTCGTAAGTGTTTGGAATAAAAAGACTTGCATAATTATATTGGTTGAAACCTTCAGCTTTCAGACAACTGTCGTTTTTCAGCTCATTGAGTATCGAAACGGAGTCGGCTTCGATTTGTGTGCTGATTCTGCCGGCAAGTTGTTCAACGGTCCTTATGTTGTTGAAAACCACTTTGACAGGAGTCTGTCTCCCTGAACGTAACATGCTGACTAATTGATAGTTAGAAATTCCATCTTTCAAAATATAATGTCCGGGTTTGATATGGTCAACGTAATCGAGCTTTTTTGCGAGAATTTCAAAAAATCCTGGCTTAATAATGTAACATACGGAATTTATGCTGTCTTTAACTGATTGAAAATCAGAATGTGTAGGTATAAACAAGGAAACATTTTCGCCTTTGGGAGTCCTGACGTTTTCACCCCAGATGCATCTCGAAGCAAATGAAAATAACATGGCCAAAACAGCCAAAACTGTTGCTGAAATGAGAATGCATAATCTGATGGTTCTGCGTTTCTTTTCGTTTATTTTGGACCTTATTTTCATATTTTGTTTGTGTTAATTAGTTGGTATTCAAGCTGGTCAACGAAACCGTCAGGTGTTTTGAGCCATTGTTTCCTGTGTCCGCATCTTTCAAAACCTGCTGACTCGAACAAATTTATGCTTTCTAAATTGTCGATGAAAGTTAGGATGTATATCTGTTTGAGAATCAGAGTGTTGAAGCAGTAGTCAATGAGAACGTCAACGGCTTGTTTGGCGAATCCTTTGTTTCTGAAATTCTCGTCAATTAAAATTCCGATTCCGGCACGCTCGTTGAAAGCATCGTAATCATAAATGTCGATGCAGCCGATTGGTGTCTTGTCATTACGGTTCTCAATCATCAGGCGGAGCTGTTTTTCTGAAATCAAATCGTTGTTATTCAATAAGAATTGTTCGATTTGGTGCATGGAGTAGGGGGCGAGTGTCTCGCTGACGCGCCAGATTCTGCGGTCGTTTTCCCACTCGTAGATGCATCCGGCATCGTAAGGCTCCGCTGTGCGTAAGATTATATTTTCGTTGCTTAGAAACATCATTTGCTTAAGAAATAAACTCCGTCGCAGACATGGGTCGCGGGACCTGTCAGTACAACGTCGTGGATGTGACTGCCTTCTCTCTTGAATTTCACGTTCAGTGTCGCCAACGTGGTTCTGATGTCGATGTCGTTGCCGCCGTACCATAACGCCGCCGCTATCGCCGAAGCGGTGACTCCGGTGCCGCACGCTAACGTCTCGTCTTCAACACCGCGCTCGTAAGTCCTGATACAATATTGACCGTCAATGATTTCCATGAAATCAACGTTGACACCGTTGTCAGAAATGGTCTTGTCATATCTTATCGCAGCTCCGTTTTTAACGACATCATAATTTCTTAAATCCTTTACTTTGGTGACATAATGCGGCGAGCCTGTGTTAATCAGAAGCCTTTCATCGCTAATTTCAAAACTATCAATATCTCGCATCGAAAGTGAAACTTTGTATTCTATGTTAGATATTTTACTGACCAAAGCTTCGTGAATGCCGTCAATTGCTTCATAAACAATATGTTGTGATGAAATCCCTTGCTTGTAGGCAAAAGCGGCGACGCATCTTCCTCCGTTGCCGCAAAATGTGCTCTCATGACCGTCGCAGTTATAATATTTCATGCGGAAATCATATTTTTCTGATGGCAAAATTACAATCAGCCCGTCGGCTCCGATGCCCGTGCGACGATGACAAATTTCAAAAATTTCTTCATCTGATGCAACAAAAGGAACATCTTTTGCGTTAATCATCACAAAATCATTGCCAGCACCATGAAATTTGCTGAATTTAATACATTGATTATCAATAATATCCATAAAAATCAAAATTGTTTTGCCAAAACAAATCTTTGGCAAGAAATTTGATGTAAAAGTAGCAAATTTTTTGCTAACGCAATAAACAAACAACAAGAATATTTAAGACATAAGTTCAACTAAATTCTTAAAAACATGAAGAGGACTAATTTTTTAATTGGTGCGTTATCTGTCGCCCTTATCGGAATGGTGGTCGTAACGTCAATTTTATTCAAAAATCAAAAGGATCTTGAGCGGTCAATAATGACCCAAGTATCTGATAATAACAGTGTTAATGGCAATGTTGCGGTGTGCCGCCCTGTGGCTTATCTGCCCGAAACCGGTGGTGAAAACAGCTTTGTCAGTGCTGCGGAGAAGACTGTGAATGCTGTCGTTCACATTCATACGAAGATTGTGACGAAGGGCAACAGTTATTACGACTTCTTTGGGCCGTTGCTCGAACGTATTTACGGCGGAAGTATGCAAATACCTGAAAATGTGGCTGATGGATATGGCTCCGGAGTCGTCGTCTCTCCTGATGGTTACATCGTGACGAACAACCACGTCGTTGACGGCGCAAGCACCATTGAGGTCACGTTCAATGACAAGCACAAGAGGCAGGCCACTTTGATAGGGAAAGACCCGAACACGGATATCGCTTTGATTAAAGTCGATGCGAAAGACCTTGAATATCTGACGTTTGGCGATTCCGACCAGGTTCACGTTGGCGAATGGGTTCTCGCAGTTGGAAATCCGTTCAACTTAAATTCGACGGTGACAGCCGGTATCGTGAGTGCCAAGGCGCGTAATATCAACATTTTAGGTGATGGGACGATTGAGTCGTTCATTCAGACTGATGCGGCTGTGAATCCTGGAAACAGCGGCGGCGCATTGGTGAATGTCAACGGCGACCTCGTGGGTATCAATGCGGCAATAGCTTCACGCACAGGCGGTTATGAGGGATATTCATTTGCAATTCCTTCAAATATCGCTAAAAAAGTTGTCGGCGACTTCCTGCAATTCGGCTCGTTGCAGCGTGCGTATCTCGGCGTTTCCGTCAGGGAAGTGACCGAAGAAGTGGCTGAAAGGGAAGGCCTTGACATTTTGTCAGGCGTATATGTCGCAGCCCTCGAACCTGGCGGCGGCGCAGAGAAAGCTGGTATTAAAGTCGGCGACGTGATATTGAGTGTCAATGATTTGCCTGTTGATACTTATTCGCAGCTAATCGGAGTGATTGGACAATATCGTCCGGGTGATGTCGTTAATGTCAAAGTGTCACGTGGTGGCGACAAAATTGACTTAAAAGTTACGTTGGTGAATATGCACGGAAACGTTGAAGTTTTGAAAGACGGAGACAGTTTCTTCAACGAGACGCTCGGAATCGTGTTGCAGCCAGTGTCGCCGGCATTGCAAAGCAAACTCGGCATAAATTATGGGTTGAAAATTGTCGAGGTGAAAGACGGCATCATGAAAAAGAAAGGTGTGAATGAGGATTTCGTGATTTTGTCTGTGAACAATGTCAAAGTCTCCAATGAAAAAGACCTCGACAAGGCCATGAACAGCGGCAGAAATGGCAAAGTCCGCATCGAAGGCACCGACACCGAAGGCAACTGGCTGACAACTTTTGAGTTCTATCGTAATTAAATGATAGATAAATGATTGTGAAAATTATTATAAGGATTTGAAAATACATTAATTAAAAAACAAACAAAATGAGACAGTTAAAGATTTCAAAATCAATCACAAACAGAGAACAAGGTGCTCTCGACAAGTATCTGGCTGACATCGCCAAGGAGGAGATGATTACTCCAGACGAGGAGGTCGAACTCGCGCAAAGGATCAGACAGGGCGACCAAGCGGCGCAAGACCGTTTGGTGAAAGCCAACCTGCGTTTCGTTGTGTCGGTTGCGAAACAGTATCAGAATCAAGGACTTGGATTGGCTGATTTGATAAACGAAGGCAATGTGGGACTGATAAAAGCTGCCCAACGTTTTGATGAGACTAAAGGATTCAAGTTTATTTCATACGCAGTCTGGTGGATTCGTCAGGCCATTCTTCAGGCCGTGGCGGAACAGTCAAGGACGGTGCGTCTGCCTTTGAATCAGGTCGGGCTGCTGAGCCGAGTCAAAAAAACGGCTTCGTATCTCGAACAACTTTATCAGCGCAGACCGACAATCAAGGAAATCGCCGATGAGCTTGACATGCCGGTGGATAAGATAGAGGCGGTGTTTAAAATCAACACCAGGGAGGTCTCGATGGACGGTCCCGTCACCGACAACGATGAAGGGGCTTTGATAGATACCATTATACCTGAAGACATGGAGGATACTGACGGCAATTTCAACCGTGAGACGGAACGTGCTGCCATCCAACAATCCTTGATGATTCTCAACGAGAAAGAACGGACAATTCTGAACCTCTATTTCGGACTTAACTCGAACTACGGATGCACTTTAGAGGAAATCGGCTACATGCTCGACATGACTCGTGAACGCGTCCGTCAGGTCAAGGACAAGGCCTTGAAGAAACTCCGCACACGCTCAAAGGTGAGCCTGATGCAGGTTCTGGATGAGTGACGAGTCGGGGTTTATAACTCCGCTCTCAACTCTAATAGCACCACATTCTCAACGTGTTGAGTGTGCGGGAACATGTCAACAGGCTGCACAGCCTTCACGGAATAAAGCTCGTCAAGTAGCTGCAAATCTCTGGCTTGCGTGGCGGGGTTGCAGCTGACATAGACGATTTTCTTCGCCTTTATCTTTTTCAGTTGCTCGATGACTTTGTCGGCCATCCCCGCGCGCGGCGGGTCGGTGACGATGAAGTCGGGCTTGCCGTGTTCGGCGATGAACTCGTCGGTGAGCACTTTCGCCATGTCGCCGGCATAGAACTCGGCGTTGGAGATGTTGTTGAAACTCTCGTTTATCTTCGCGTCTTCGATGGCTTCCTCAACGTATTCAATGCCAACGACATGCTTCACGAAGCGCGAGAAATAAAGTGCGATGGTGCCCGTGCCGGTGTAGAGGTCGTACATCAGCTCGTCGCCTTTCACGTCGGCGAGGTCGAAGGCCGCCTTGTAAAGCCTTTCCGCCTGATACACATTGGTTTGGAAAAACGAGACCGGCCCGACACGGAACTTTAAATCGTCAAAGCCCGGTCGCGGCGATTGCATCGTCTCGATGAGATACGGCTCGCCTTTCAGACACTCGAATGGCAAATCAGAAATCATGTCGTTAAACTTTGAGTTGATGACGAGCATCAGTGACACGATTTGCGGGAACTTCGCCGACAGAGCCGGGATAAGCTCGTTGCGGACGATGTCGTTTTCTTCATTTATGACGATGATGACCATGAACTCGCCTTTGCCGTTGCAGCGGATCACCACGTTGCGCATCGTGCCTTCGTGTGCGCGGACGTTGTGGTACGACAGCTTGTGCTTCATTGTGAAGTCCTTGATAAACAGGCGGATGTCGTTCGATGGGTCGGCTTGCAGATAGCAATGCTCGATGTCGATGACACGGTCGAACAGGTTCGGGAGATGATAGCCGAAGCCTTTGCAGTCCTCTTCGGTGTAGGTGCCGGCGGGTGCGTCGTCGGTGAGCCATTTGCGGTTCGAGAAACTGTATTCGAGTTTGTTACGGTAGAAAAACTGTTTCTCGCAGCCGAGAATCGGGCTGATCTCGGGATATTCGATTTTGGCGATGCGGTCGAAGTTGTCTTTGACTTGTTTCTGCTTGTAAAATAACTGCCATTGATAGTCAAGGTGTTGCCACTTGCATCCGCCGCAGAGACCGAAATGCTGGCAAACCGGCTCGACGCGTTTGTCGGACGGTTTCTTGATATTCAGAATCTTGCCGTCGAAGCAGTTTGATTTCTTTTTAAACACTTGTAAATCAACGATGTCGCCGGGTGCTCCGAATGGGATGAACACCACTTTCTCGTCGGGTTTCGCGATGCTCATGCCTTCCGCGCCGGCGTCGATAATCGTGACGTCTTCAATTATTTCGGGTTGTTTCTTTAGCTTTTTCATGGCCGCAAAAATACGAAAATTTCACAAATAATTTTTCCAAAAATTCATCGTAAATAAGAAAAATTTGTATTTTTGTCATTTATTTAAAATTGCAGAAATAGTTTTTATTTGTATTTGGAAAGGTGGAAAAATGGCGCTCGAGAAACAAATTGAGAATAGTTTTATCAGTTATCTCAGTGAGAATTTAAAGTATGTCTATCGTGAAGATATTCACGACAGGATTACGATGGAACAGAATTTCAGGGAGAAGTTTCAAAATCTGAACAGAGTGCATCTGACTGATAATGAATTTGTTCGTTTGTTGGAAGAGATAACGGAGCCGGATGTTTTTTATGCGTCAAAAAGGCTGCGCGAGCGCAATACTTTTATGCGTGAGGATGGCACACCGCTTCAATACTCGTTGGTGAACATCAAAGATTGGTGCAAGAATGATTATGAAGTCATTCATCAGCTGCGCATGAATACAAGGAACAGTTTCCAGCGTTATGATGTCATTCTTCTTGTAAACGGCCTGCCTGTCGTCCAGATAGAGTTGAAGTCTTTGGATGTCAGCCCGCGTCGTGCCATGCAGCAAATCGTTGATTATAAAAATGATGCCGGCAATGGCTATTCAAATTCTCTGCTGTGTTTTGTGCAGATGTTCATTGTCAGCAATCAGCACAACACATATTATTTCGCCAATAACAACAAGGAGCATTTCAATTTCAATGCAGAAGAGAAATATCTGCCTGTTTATCAATGGGCTGATGAGAAAAACAACAAGATAACAGGACTTGAAACTTTCTCGGAGCTTTTCCTGCAGAAATGCCGCTTGGGTGAAATGATAAGCCGCTACATGGTTTTGGTGGCATCTGAAAGAAGGGTGCTTATGATGCGTCCGTACCAGATTTATGCGGTGAAGGCTATCGTGAATTGCATCAATGAAAACCGTGGCAATGGCTATATATGGCACACCACAGGAAGCGGTAAGACTTTGACGTCATTCAAGGCTTCCACTTTGTTGAAAGATAATCCTGATATAGAAAAATGCTTGTTTGTCGTTGACCGCAAAGACTTGGACAAGCAGACCCGCGATGAGTTCAACAAGTTCCAGGATGGCTGCGTTGAGGAAAACACCAACACTGATGCCCTTGTGCGCCGTATGTTATCGGAAGATTATTCCGATAAGATTATTGTCACAACAATTCAGAAACTTGGCATCGCCCTCGACCCTCAGAACCGTCGCAATTATCAGGAAAGGCTGAAGATTTTAAAAGATAAAAGAATAGTTTTCATTTTCGATGAATGCCATCGCTCGCAATTCGGTGATTACCATAAAGCTATTAAAGAGTTTTTCCCAAATGCGCAATTGTTTGGCTTTACAGGAACACCGATATTTGAGAAGAATGCCACTTATACTCAAGTGACCGACGAACAGGCTCAATACAGGACAACGAAAGATGTTTTCCAAAAAGAATTACACGCATATACCATAACCAATGCGATTGAAGACAGGAATGTCTTGCGTTTCCATGTCGATTATTTCAAGCCCGAAAAATCTGATATGGTTGGTGAAACGGTGAAGAAGTCTGCAATAGTGAAAGCCGTTTTGGACAAACATCGTGCGGCGACAAACGGATGCCGATTCAACGCTTTGTTTGCAACCGGCTCAATCAATGATGCAGTTGAATATTATAATTTGTTTGAAGAGGCACAGGCACGGGAAATCCATGCAGATGAGCATTATGAACCGTTGAATGTTGCTTGCGTTTTCACGCCGCCTGCGGAGGGAAACCGCGACATTATGCAGATTCAGGAGGATTTGCCGCAGGAGCAGTTGGACAATGAATATGAGCCTGATGTAAAGAAGTCGGCGTTGATACATATTATTGAAAATTACAACAAGCAGTTCGGCACGAATCACAGCGTGGATGAGTTTGATGCTTATTATCAGGATGTTCAGCAACGCATCAAAAATCAGCAGTACAGCAACAAGGATTACGCCCATAAGAACAAGATTGACATAACAATTGTAGTGGATATGCTGCTTACCGGCTTCGATTCCAAATATCTGAATACGCTGTATGTTGACAAAAATCTGAAATTTCATAGTTTGGTGCAGGCGTTCTCGCGTACCAACCGCATCTTGAACGACACCAAGCCTTACGGTAATATTTTGGACTTCCGAGGCCAGCAGGAGGCTGTTGATGAGGCAATTGCATTGTTCTCCGGCGAGCAGGAGGAAAATGCACGTCAGATTTGGCTCGTTGAACCGGCGCCGGTCATAAAAAAGAGATATAATGAGGCAGTCAATGAATTGCGCAGTTTCATGAGACTCCATGACTTGGATTTCAAGGCGGAGGAGGTCTTCAATCTGAAAGGCGATGACGCCAAAGCCGGCTTTATTGTTTGTTTCAAGAAAGTTCAGCGGCTCAAGACACAGCTTGACCAATATGTTGACCTCTCTCAAAATGATGATGCGGTGAAAACTGACGTGGCATGTGAAGATCAGGCATCATACGGTTTCACTGATGATGACTTGCAGGCATTCCGTGGGGTTTACCTTGATATAGCCCGTGATTTGAAGACTAAACGGGAGAAGTCTTCTTCAACTGTTTCGGATGATGTCGAAGATCTCGATTTTGAATTTGTCTTGTTCGCATCTTCGGTCATCGATTATGACTATATAATGGGTCTGATATCCAATTATATGGGGCATCCGGTCAAGTGGAAGATGACCAAGGAGGAACTGGCCAATTTGATTCGTTCGAGTGCCAACTTGCTTGACGACCGTGATGACATTATCGCCTATATTGACAGTCTTGACGGCGTGAACGGACGTACGGAGCAGGAAATCAAGGACGGTTACGAAGTCTTCAAGACGGAGAAATATGCCAAGGAGTTGATGGCCATCGCTGACAGGCATGGTTTAAGCGTGGCTTCGGTGCAGACTTTCGTAAACGACATTGTGGAACGCAAGATATTCGATGGCGAGAGACTGAACGGTTTGCTGGAGCCTTTGAATTTGGGCTGGCGCGACCGCACCCGTAAGGAAACAGAACTGATGAACGACCTTGTGCCGCTGCTGAAACGCTTGGTTTCCGGGCAGGAGATTTCGGGACTGAAGGCGTATGAGGAATAAAAATGAAATCGAAGGAACTATGACAAATAGTATGGAAAACAACGGATTTATCGACGACATTCGGACTTTGATTAACGAAGCCAGAAAACAGGTTGTGCATACGGTGAACACCGTGATGGTTGCAACTTATTGGGAAATAGGACGGCGCATTGTGGAAGAAGAGCAGAACGGCAATGACCGCGCTGAATACGGCAAGTATTTGATAAAGAACCTTGCAGAAGCACTCACTGTGGATTTTGGGAAAGGTTTTGGAGAAACTAACTTGAAGTATTTCAGACAGTTTTATCTAACATTTCCAATTCGTCACGCAGTGCGTGACGAATTGAGCGAATGCCTTTTTATTGAACCTCAAATTTGTGACTCACAGCGTCACAAATGTTTGAATTTGTCCAAATATGGAACACAATGCGTTCCGAATCATGCTTGAAAATAAATCATAGTAAAAATAAATGTTAATAAGACCATGCCTGCCAAAAATATACACGACAAACCATTTAATGAAGGGACAATCACCAAATTGGAGATTTTTGAAAATTATGCCAAAGAATGGCTTCCAACTTTTATTATGAGTTATCCCAACCAAGAACTTTGGATATTTGATTTTTTTGCAGGCACAGGATACGATAAAGCGGGCATTCCTGGTAGTCCAATTAGATTATTGAAACAGGTAAAGAATCAGGTTGGCAACATTTTTCAACAGAAAGTAAAAATTTCCATTTGTCTCAATGAATACGACAAAAACAAGTCTGATTTATTAGAAAAATATTGTAAACAATATATATCAGATGATGCGGATTTGTCAAGATTGGAGAACTCAAAACTGCTGGCAGTCCTTTATAGACAAAAGGATTTCGCAGAATTATTTCCGAACACCTTATCCACTATATCAAAACATCCTTCTTTATTGTATTTGGATCAAAATGGAATGAAATTTTTAGCAGATAAATATTTGATGGACTTAGAGAAACTTTCCACGACGGATTTTCTATATTATTTGTCTTCATCATATTTTGTAAGATTTGGGAACACTGAACAGTTTCAAACAAATTTGAAAATTGACATTGAACGAGCAAGAAAAAATCCGTATAAATACATACATCGAAGTATTCTTGAACAATTAAAAGAACGCATTCCAGAAAATTCAAAACTTCGATTATATCCGTTTTCTATTAAAAAAGGAAAGAATGTATATGGTATTATTTTCGGAGCAAAACACCCTCGAGCCGTAGATAAATTCTTAAAAACCGCTTGGGATAAGAATAATATAAATGGAGAAGCTAATTTTGATATTGATGATGAAGCCGGGAAAGCTCAATTAAATCTTTTTGAAGAGAAAAAACTCACCAAAATTGAACAGTTCCAGAATAATTTAAGAGAGCTGATTTTAGCAGATAAAATAAAGACAAATAAAGATGCGTTTGATTATGTTTTGGAACAAGGCCATGTTTCGGAACATGCAACTGATTTGGTTAAGAAACTAAAGAAGGATGGTTTGATTGATTATGATGCAAAATCGCCATTAATCAATTACGAGCAAGCTTACAAGAATAATCGTATCATAGAATATAAATTACTCAAGAAATGAAAACTACAAAAATAGAATGGACTGATAAGACTTGGAACCCCGTGACCGGCTGTGAAAAGATTTCACAGGGCTGCGCACACTGTTACGCTGAAGTGATGTCACGGAGACTGAAGGCTATGGGACTGAAAAAATACGAGAATGGCTTTCGACTTACATTGCACGAAGACAACTTGAACGAACCTTCGCAATGGAACAAACCTCATACTATTTTTGTGTGTTCGATGAGTGATTTGTTTCACAAAGATGTCCCCTTTGAGTTTATTGATAAGGTGGTGGATACCATCAAACGCACGCCACAGCATCGTTATCAGCTTCTTACCAAACGGGCAGAACGGATGGCCGAATATTTCCACTCTCGCGAAATCCCTCAAAATGCCTGGCTGGGCGTTACTGTTGAAGCACAATCTTCAAAAAAAAGAATTGATTGTTTGCGCACACTGAATGCACCCATCCGTTTCTTGTCTTGCGAACCATTGTTAGAAGATTTGGGGGATCTGAATCTTGACAATATTGATTGGGTAATTGTAGGAGGAGAAAGCGGACCTAGCGCACGCCCGATGAAACCCGAATGGGTAATGTCCATTAAAGAGCAAACCGAGCAACAAGGCTCTGCTTTCTTTTTCAAACAATGGGGCACTTGGGGCAGCGATGGCGTAAAACGCAACAAGCATGCCAACGGAAAACTGATTGACGGACAAGTGTATCAAACAATGCCTAAAAAATAATGCCAATGACTGACACCACCAAAATACTCCCCAAACTGAGATTTCCGGAATTTAAGAATGCCGGGGAATGGGAAGAAGTGAAGTTGGGAGATATAGCTAAACGAATAACTTTAAAGAACAAAGACAAAAAGTCTTTGCCTGTATTAACTAACTCTGCTTCAGGAGGAATTGTAAAACAAGAAGATTATTTTGACAGGGAAATTGTCAGCAAGGATAATCTCATAAATTATTACATTGTTTCTAATGATGATTTCGTTTATAACCCTCGCATTTCTACAATTGCACCTGTAGGTCCTATTTCAAGAAATAAAATCGGAGAAGGTGTTATGTCGCCTTTATATACTGTATTTAGATTTGTTGAAGGCGATGTCGATTTTTTTGAGCATTATTTTAAGACGAACAATTGGCATCAATATCTTAAAGACAAGGCAAATTTTGGTGCTCGATTTGACAGAATGAATATTTCCACAGAAGATTTTATGGGATTGCCAATACCATTTCCCCCTCTTACCGAACAACAGAAAATCGCCTCATTTCTATCATCCATTGATGAAATGATACAGGCGCAGGACGATAAGATACGAAAATTGAAAACATATAAAAACGGATTGATGCAACAGATGTTCCCATCTGTAGAGACGCCATATTATGACGTCTCTACGGTGATTGATTGAAATAATAACAAACATGAATAACAAAAAATTCCAAAACAAATATCGGATACTATCGGCAAGGGCGGCGTGGCATGATTATAACGGTGGCATCTATTTTATTACCATCTGCACCTATCAACGTGAAAACTATTTTGGGGAAATAATCGTGGATGAAAATGGTGAACCGAAAATGAATCTGTCGGAAATCGGAAAAATAACGGACGATTGTATTGCCAAAATGGAAACAATACACAACGATATAACTGTACCATTGTGGGTGGTGATGCCGAATCATGTTCATTTGATTGTTACCGTTGAATCGTCGTTTGTAGAGACGCCATATTATGACGTCTCTACAAATTGTGACAACCCGATGGAAACAACAGGTGGTCTGAAAAACGAAAAAATGCAAGAAATAGCCAATAATTGCGGGCGTTTGTCTCATGTCATTTCAAGGTTCAAAACAGCTGTAACGAAAATGGCCCATGAAAACAATATACCCTTTGCATGGCAAACACGTTTCCACGACCACATTGTGCGTAACATGGACGAATTAAATGGCATTTACGCCTATATTGAAAACAATGTCGCGAAATGGGCATATGATGAATTAAACAATGATAATGCGAAATCGTAGAGACGCCATATTATGACGTCTCTACGGATGACGGCAAATTAACGGAGATGTCATAATATGGCGTCTCTACAATAAATCAACTATTATGACACAAAATAATCAACAAGAATTAGGCAAGACCCTTTGGAACATCGCCAACAACCTGCGCGGCGCAATGATGGCGGACGATTTCCGCGACTATATGCTGTCATTCCTATTCTGGAAATATCTGTCGGACAACTATATAAAGTCCGCACAAAAAGAATTGGGATCGGATTATGCCACTCTTCAGATATGGTACAAAGAAAATCCTGACGATACTTTGCTGTTTGAAAGGCAGATGCGTCGCAAAATCCATTATGTGATTGAACCTCAATATCTTTGGAGCAATATTGCCGAACTTGCCCGAACACAAAGTTCAGATCTGCTTCAGACCTTGCAGGAAGGATTCAAATACATTGAAAATGAATCGTTTGAAAGTTCATTCAAGGGCTTGTTTTCCGAAATAAACCTGAATTCCGAGAAGTTGGGGAAAAACTATACCGAACGCAATGCGCTTTTGTGCAAGGTCATTATGACCATCGCCGACGGCCTCGCCGAAATCCCTTCTGACTCCGATGCCTTGGGCGATGCCTACGAGTATCTGATTGGTCAGTTTGCTGCCGGTTCGGGGCAGAAGGCGGGAGAATTCTACACGCCGCAAATGATCTCCACCATACTTTCGCGCATTGTCACTTTGGATTGCCAAAACCCTGCTACGGGCAAAAAGAAACGCATTGATAAAGTGCTGGATTTTGCTTGTGGCTCCGGCTCTCTGTTGCTCAACGTGCGCAACGAGATGAAAGACTATGCCATCGGCAAGATTTACGGACAGGAGAAGAACATCACCACCTATAATCTTGCACGCATGAACATGTTGCTGCATGGCGTTAAGGATACGGAGTTTGAGATTCATCACGGCGATTCTCTTGCCAATGACTGGGATATACTTAATGAGGAGAATCCTGCCAAGAAGATGCAGTTCGATGCAGTGGTTGCCAATCCTCCTTTCAGCCTGCGCTGGGATCCGACGGAGGAAACCGCCAAGGATTTCCGTTTCAGCCGTTATGGTGTTGCCCCAAAGTCAGCCGCTGATTTCGCCTTTCTGTTGCATGGTTTTCACTTCTTGAGTGACAATGGCACAATGGCTATCATTTTGCCTCATGGTGTGCTGTTCCGTGGCGGAAAAGAATTTGACATCCGAAAGAAACTGCTTGAGGATGACAATATTGATGCCGTTATCGGCTTGCCCGCCAACTTGTTCTATTCCACGGGTATTCCGGTGTGTGTTCTTGTGCTGAAGAAATGCCGCAAAAATGAAAGGATTCTTTTCATAAACGCCAGCGGCGAGGGCCATTTTGAAAAGGGCAAGCGCCAGAATCTGCTTCGTGAAGAAGATGTGGATAAAATAGTGGATACGTACCAATTCCGCAAGGAAGAAATACGCTATTCAAGACAAGTCACGTTGCAGGAAATCAAGGAGAACGATTATAATCTCAACATCACCCGTTATGTGAACCTGTCGAAAGAGGAGGAACAGATTGATTTGGAGGATGTCGCCAAACAATTGAAGGGGTGCGATGCCAAAATTGAGGATTCACGCAGAAAGCTCAATGTGTTTTTAAAAGAATTGGGTTTGGAAGAAATATGACAATTACTGACAAAAGCGGAGTGTCCAAATATTTGAAATTTTGAATTATGAAAATCCCGACAATAAGAAACGCCCGTGAAGCTGATGCCTTTACAATTGAAAATGAACCGATTACGTCTGTCGATTTGATGGAACGCGCCGCAACGACCGCTTTCAACTGGATTGAAAACAAGTTGAATCACCAGACAGAGACTGTTGTGAAGATCTTCTGCGGAATGGGCAACAACGGCGGCGACGGCTTCGTGCTTGGACGGCTTTTTTATCAGAAACGTTATGATGTCGAGGTGTTTCTTGTCCATGTCGGCGAAAAAATGAGCCATGACTGTCAGGTTAATTTTGAGAGGTTGAAAGCTCTCGATTCATCGGTTATTCATGATGTCTTTTCAAAAAATGATTTCCCGGAAATATCAGATTCCGAGGTCGTCATTGATGCGATGTTCGGCTCAGGACTCACGCGTCCACTTGAAGGACTTGCCGCGGAAATGGTTGAGTATCTCAGTAATAATCAAGCGATTAGAATTGCCATTGACATTGCTTCAGGTTTGAACGGCGACGGTTTTGCAACATCGAAATACACTTTCAGACCTGATTACACCTTGTCGTTCCAGTTCCCGAAGTTGGCGTTTTTGTTGCCTGAAAACGAGCCTTTTGTGGGAAACTGGGAAGTCCTTGACATAAAGATTCATCCCGATTACGTTGAGAAAGTCGAGAGCGTGAATTTCCTTACGGAAAGCGATGTCGTGAGGCCGTTGGTTCACAGACGCGGAAAACATTCACACAAAGGCACTTACGGTCATGCGCTGCTCATAGCCGGTTCGACGGGAAAGACCGGTGCCGCGCTGTTGGCGGCGGAGTCGTGCCTGAGAAGCGGGGTTGGACTGCTCACCGCACATCTGCCGAAGTCGGCGACACTTCCGTTGCAGGTTCGTCTTCCGGAAGCGATGATGAGCATCGATGAGTCGGAAAACTGTTTCTCGCAACTCCCTGATTTGCTTAACTATACGGCGATAGGAGCGGGGCCGGGACTTGGAAAGGCACCCGAGACGGCAACGGCTCTGAAACGTCTGATTCAGGAAGTGAAAGTGCCGCTCGTACTTGACGCCGATGCCTTGAACATCATCTCGGAAAACAAGACGTGGCTCGCGTTCCTGCCGGAAAGAACGATAATGACGCCTCATCCGAAAGAGTTTGAACGGCTGTTCGGAAAAACCGAAAACTCGCTGCAACGTCTTGAGCTTCAAAGAGAAATGTCGCAGAAATACAACTTGATTATTGTGCTGAAAGGCGCGAATACCGCCGTCACTTTTCCGACCGGCGTGTGTTTCTTCAACACTACCGGCAATCCCGGAATGGCGACGGCAGGAAGCGGCGATGTCCTGACCGGAATCGTCTTGTCGCTTGTGGCTCAACGATATACGCCCGAAGAGGCGGCGTTGCTCGGCGTCTATCTCCACGGATTTGCGGGCGACATCGCAGCCTCCGAAAACGAGATGGAGTCGCTGATTGCGAGCGATATTTCAAAAAACATCGGGAAGGCATTTGTGAAGTTAACCGATTTTGAAAAAATCATATAAAATTAACCTAAAATGAGAAGATTCTTTTTGATTTTCTGCCTGTTTGCATTGTTTTCATGCAATACAAAAGTTGACATCTTCAGCGATTCGGGTCCAAAAACCGTTGTTTATTCTGTGATTGACACGGATGCCGACACGAATTTTTTCAAGATAACGAAGACATTTGTCGGCGATGCTTCGGTCTTGGCGCAAGATTACGAGGCATGTAACTACAAATACGACGAGATTGAAGTGGGCCTTGTGAGATTAAAAACAAATGATTCGATTCATTTGGACACGGTTTCAAAATGGATTCCATACGTTGCCAACTCGTTGTTTTACAGCGGCCGCCGACAGGTTTATTATTACACTACGAACAGGATTCTTCCGGGAAATGATTACAAACTCGTCATCGTCAGGAACGATGGGGAGGTGATAGAGTCAACGATTAAAACGATAAATACGCATAAGTTTATTTTTCCGGAGCATGAGCAGTCTGTTTCATGGACAAAGAAAAGAGATTCGCTGAAATGGGAAGTGCCGGACCAATCAACTAATTATCAAAGTGTTGCGGCGTATCTAAATGTGAATGGCATTTTCCATTACAAGGAGTTGATGCCTGGTGCGACTGACACGGTCGAAAGGGAGATTCTGTTTGATTTGAAAAGTGGCGAGTCGGGTGAGATGTACAATTCGCGGACGCATAACTACAAGGTCGTTTTTTCTCCAGAGAAGTTGTTCGAGATATTTGGAAAAGACGAATATCTCGTGAACAACAGTCCGGCGGGCGTGAGGCGTTTCGTTGAGAAGTTCGAGTTCAGGATTACGGGCATGGGGCAGAACCTGTATGAATATATCGTCGCCAACAATTCTGACATCTCGTTCCAGCAGCCTCCTGCGTACTCGAATATAGAGAACGGAATGGGACTTTTCTCGACGCGTTTTCAAAAGAGTCAGTTCAACAAATTGAATCAGGTCACGAGGAAAAGAATAACGAACGATTATCCGTTTGGATTTGAATATGACCCGAACTGGTGATTTGACCTGAAAAATTTCTTTTATAAAGGAAATATTTTAAAATTTCGTAAAAATTTAAAGTATAAAAGAAATATTTTGTATTTTTGCGAAAAATTTAAAGTATAAAAGAAATATGGGTGAAATTATCAGACAGTCTTATCTCGATAAAATTGAGAAATACATTGGTAAAGAGACGATTATAGCTCTTGTCGGGCAACGCAGAGTAGGGAAGAGCTGTATGCTGAAAGTGGTTCGTGACATGAAAGCGTCGGATGATAGAAATAATGTCATTTTCATTGACAAGGAGAAACGTGAATTTGATAACATAAAGAATTACAATGATTTAAACGATTTTATTGAAGAACGGTTCGATAAAAGCAAGCATAATTTCATTCTCATCGATGAGGTTCAAGACATTGATGGCTTTGAGCGCAGCGTCAGAAGTTACCGCACGGAAAAAAACACCGACATTATTATAGCCGGCAGCAACGCCAAGATGTTGAGTTCCGATTTGACCACAATAATCGGGGGAAGGTATAAGGAAATTTACATTCAGCCGTTGAGTTATCTCGAATTTTTACAGT
>JAKSMW010000025.1 GCA_024400395.1 Bacteroidales bacterium | reverse complement strand
TGTCAAAAAAACATGCGGCAAAGATACGAAAAAAGAATCACAAAAATTTTTAAGAAAAAGGATTTTCGTAACAAAATAAATGGTAATTTTACGCCTCGAAAAAATCAAACCTGCAAAAATGAGGAAAAAGCATGACATTGTATTGGGATTGTTAATTTTGATAATCTCAATGTGTTGCTGCACAAGCAATAACGAACAGGAAGCAAAAAATTATAAAATCGTTGACAACGCCATCGTTTTCGACGAACCGCAGCGTGCGGAGGGACAGACGAGCATGTTGCAGTTCGCGGCGGAGCCGATAGACACGGTGAGAATCGGCTTCATCGGACTCGGGATGCGCGGTCCTGACGCGGTGAACCGCATGACATTTATCGACGGTGTCAAGGCCGTTGCGTTGTGCGACCTCCTTCCGGAAAACATCGAGAAAGTGCAGAAAAACGTGCTTGAGGCAAAAGGTCTCCCACGCGCGGCGGAATATGTGGGGCAGGAAGCATACAAGGAGCTTTGCGAACGCGACGACATCGACCTCGTTTATATATGCACCGGCTGGCAGGTCCACGTCCCGATTGCCGTTTATGCCATGCAGCACGGCAAACACGTAGCCATTGAGGTGCCGGCGGCCACTTCCATCGAAGAATGCTGGAGGCTCGTTGACGTATCCGAACAGACACGCCGACACTGCATGATGCTCGAAAACTGCTGCTACGACTTCTTCGAGATGACATGCCTCAACATGGCGCAGAACGGTCTCTTCGGCGAAGTAATCCACGGCGAAGGCGCATACATCCATAACCTCGAACCGTTCTGGCCTTATTATCAGGACAACTGGCGTCTCGACTTCAACCAAAAACACAGCGGCGACGTCTATGCCACACACGGACTCGGCCCAATATGTCAGGTTTTAGACATACACCGCGGCGACAGGATGGAATACCTCGTCTCGATGAGCACGCCGTCGTACAACGGACTCGAACTCGCCAAAGAGACAATGGGCGTTGACACTTTCGCAAACGGCGACATGACGACAACCATGATTCAGACACACAAAGGCAAGACAATATTGATTGAACATGACGTTTACACTCCGCGTCCGTACAACAGACTGTATCAGCTCACCGGAACCGAAGGCTGGGCGAACAAATACATGAAGGAAGGCTTCACCTTGAAGAGCGACAATCTCCCCGAAGGCATGGCTCCCGACAACGAGGCCCTCGACTATCACACATGGGTGCCGGAAAATGTAAAAGATTCATTGTTAATGGCATACAAACACCCCATCATCGTTGACATTGAGGAAAAAGCGAAAGAGATAGGCGGTCACGGCGGAATGGACTTCATCATGGACTATCGCCTGATTTACTGTCTGCGCAACGGACTTCCGCTCGATGAGGACGTATATGACGCAGCGGAATGGTCGTGCATCGGCGAACTTTCGGCGGCATCTATCGAAAACCACGGGATGCCCGTGAGAATGCCTGATTTCACGAGGGGCGAATGGGATAAAACCCAAGGTTACAAACACGCCACCAAATAAGATTAGAGATTAGAGATTAAAGATTAGAGATTAATCGCATAGCGATTCCATATCCATAGAAATTTTAAAAATCATCAAAATACAAACATAAAATTAAAATAATTAAAATCAAATTTATCATGAAGAAAAAATTCGTATGCCCGATTTGCGGCTATGTTCACGAAGGTGAAGAGGCACCGGAGAGATGCCCGCAGTGCAAACAGATTGTTGAATGGAATGTTTTGGAGGAAGGTGCGAAATTGAATTTTGTCACAGAACACGTCATCGGTATCGCCAAAGGCACCGGTGAGGACATGATCAAAGACCTCAACGCACATTTCATGGGAGAAGCGACGGAAGTCGGCATGTATCTGGCAATGAGCCGTCAGGCCGACCGCGAAGGTTATCCTGAGATTGCTGAAGCGTTCAAGCGTTACGCTTTTGAAGAAGCCGAACATTGCGCGAAATTCGCGGAGCTTCTCGGCGACGTCGTCTGGGACACCAAGACCAACCTCGAGAAGAGAATGGTCGCCGAATGCGGCGCCTGCGAAGACAAGATGCGCATCGCACGCATCGCCAAGGAACGTAACCTCGACGCCATCCACGACACAGTCCACGAGATGGCCAAAGACGAGGCACGCCACGGCAAAGGCTTCGAGGGTCTCTTCAACCGTTACTTTAAGTAACAGACGGTATTTAATTATCAAAATGGAAGATGGCTGGCGCACCGAGATGTTCCAGCCATCATTTTTTATTCAAATTTTTCATGTCGATTCAAGACACATTGCGATGCAACTCAACATTTTTCACCTAAATCCAAAATCAATTTTTAACCTTATCCCCCACTTTCTTTTTTTCTTTCAGATAAAAAACATTAAAGATATTTGCGAGCATGATACCTATTGCTATGCCGAAAGCTATTTCAATAGATGCTACGATATTGTCGATGAAAAGCTCCCTGTCATGGGTCATGAAACCGACCATCGAGTAATACAACGCCCTTCCGGGGACAAGCGGGAACAGCGACGGCACCATGAAGACGGTGAACGGGGCTTTTTTATGGCGCGACAGAAAGATGCAGAGCAACGCCCCGCAAAACGAAGCCGCGAAATTAGATATCAGATTGCCGAGTTCGTATGTCATTGTCCCGGCCATCATTATCAATGTCGTGATGAACCCGCATATCAGAGCATACGGAAGATGCTTCGGTTTGAGATGATAAAGCAACCCGAATGAAGCGGCACCGACACCGCCGGCGACAGAAATCAACCAAATGTTTGTCATCATCCCATCCTCCCCCACAAAATGTACGATGCGCCGATTCCGATGGCGATCATCACCGAGACAATAATAGCTTTCACAAAATTGGACAGGCCAGCGAGGACATCGCTGTTGAGGAAATCCTGTATTGCATTGCCGAACACCATTCCGGGTGTCAACAGCATCAAGACCCCGATGCTTATCAGGTCAACGTTCTCGCCGATTCCGCAAAGCACCGCCAGAAGCACGAAGATGCCGCCTGTCAACGCCTCAAGCATGATACGCGCCATCATGTCACCTTTCAGAAGCAAATGTCTGTCGAACAAGGTGATCGGGATGGCGGCGATGACGGCTGCGATGCTGTCGCGCCAAGTGCCGCCGAAGAAAATGCAGAACGCCGCCGCACCGAACGCTGCCGCGATGTAATAATACAAAGGCCTGTACGGTTCTATAGTCTTGACCTTGCGTATCCTCGACTCCGCCTCATCCAATGTTATCTCCTTACTGCATATCCTACGTGAAATATCATTGATTTCCTCAAGCCTTGCCATGTTGTTGCCACTCACCTTGAGTCTCCTCATCTCCTGAAGATATGTCCCGTCGGGCATCCTCACCGAGACCTGCAGCAACGACGCAGTGCAGAAAACCTCAATGTGCGCGACACCATAGCTGCTGCAAATCCTCGACACAGCGTTCTCCACTCTTCTCACATCAGCACCGTAAACCCAGAGGTTCTGGCCGATGTCAAGCGCAGTGCGAAGCATCAGGTCAACGTCAATTTTATTCTCTTTCATCTTTTTAAAATTAGGATGCAAAAATACGAAAATAAATGTTCATCATATAAAAAACTTCCAAATCGCCGCAGCCAAATGAAAAACAATGTATATTGACAAGTGCGAACAACCCGCCAAGTACATCATCTTTCCGAAGAAAAATGTATTACATGTTCAAGTCAAGTGTCCAAAAAGCACTGCCCTTGCCTCCGGCTTGCAGTCGGCTGCAAAACTCATCCTTAACATGTAAAATTTAATCTATTATTCAATGTCGAATCATTATTTCATTGAGACAAGAAAATGTTTTGTTGATGCAACAAAAAACATCATTGAATTGTTAAAATTGTTGGCAAATCGAAAGACAATTTTGATTATTTTTGCACGCTTTAAAATCTGCAAATAACAAATAAAAATAGGTATAAAAAATGTCAAAGAAAAAAAGAATTTTATTGGCGGTTTTAAGCTTCGCACTGCTGATGCTGAACAGCTCCGCACAAGCTCAAGATGTTGTGCAGGACTCATTAATTATCAGCCTTGACGAAGCGATTCAGATCGCCCTTGAGGAGAGCAACACTGTGAAAATCGCCGACCTCAACGTTGTTAAAAGCGGCTACGCCAAAAAGGGTTCGTACGCCGCGCTTTACCCCAACATCAGCGCAAACGGAAGTTACCAGCGCACATTGAAAAAACAGGTGATGGCGATGGACTTCCAGGGACAGGCCATGGAAATCGCCGTCGGCAAATGGAACAATGTCAACGCCGGTGTCACCGCTGCGGTGCCGCTCGTCAACGCACAGCTGTGGGAGAGCCTGAAACTTTCGGCACTCGATGTTGAACTTGCCGTAGAACAGGCGCGTTCATCGAAGGTTTCGATGGTCTCGCAGGTAAAACAAGCATTTTACGGAGTTTTGATCGCACAATATGTGTATGAGGTTTACCAAAATGTTTACGACAACGCTGCCTACAACTTCGAGCAGACCGAGAAGAAATACAATGTCGGGAAAGTTTCGGAATACGAATATTTGAGAGCGAAAGTCAATGTGAAGAACGCCGAACCGAATGTTTACAGCGCACTCGCTTCCATTGATCTCGCCATCTGGCAGCTCAAAGCCGTGATGGGACTTGACCTCGACACCAAAATCGGTGTCAAAGGTGACATGAAACAATATGAGGAAGAAATCCTCGCTTTCAATGTCAACGACACTGTCAATCTTGAAAAGAACAGCACACTCATCCAATTCGGGTTGCAGGAGCAGCAACTTGAGAAGTCAATAAAGATGATTAAATACCAATACATCCCAACGTTATCAGCTTCATTCTCATATAATTACATTGCGATGAGCGATGACAGCAAGTTGAATTGGAATCCGTATTCAGTTTTAGGTCTGACTTTAAATATCCCGATTTTCGACGGTTTAAGCAAACATTACAACGTTCGTCAGCAGACTGCGGCGCAGGACATCCTCAGGCTCAACAGAGAGGACACCGAGCGCAAGTTGAGAATCGCATACAAGAGCTATAACAATCAGATTGTCACCTACATAGAAAACTATTATGCGGCGGAATCAACGCTTGAGATGGCGCAGAAGAGCTACGACATCGCAGCCAAGATGTACGAACTCGGCAAGGCGACGCTCACCGAGCTGAATGACGCACAACTCGCACTCGTCCAGTCACAACTCACCATGAGCCAGGCCATTTACAACTTCAAAGTGGCAATGGCTCAATTGGAGGAACTTCAAGGACAGGAATTTTAATTTGAAAGTTCATAAAGTTTGAAAATTTAAAAAAAAATAAAAATAAGATGAAAGGATTAAACACATTATTGATTGGAGCGGCTGTCGTGATGATGACAGCATGCGGACAGAAGACCGATACGACGACACAGCAGGTTGTCGCGGAGAACCCGAAGGTCACAGTTGCCAAAGTAAGCGCGGAATACGTGTCGCAGTTGACGGTATATCCTACTACAATCGACGGCGACGTGGTGAACAACATCGCGCCACAAAGCGCAGCACGTATCAGCAAGAGTTACGTCGAGGTCGGCGACCACGTGAAAGCCAACCAAACCCTTGCGCTGATGGATGAAATCAACCTCGACAAAGCGAAACTGCAGATGGTCAACGACTCCATCGAATACGGGCGCATCAAGGAGCTTCACGACATCGGAGCCACATCACAGTCGGACTTTGAAGCCATCACACTCAAATATGACGTGTCGCGCAAGACATATCGTAACTTATTGGAAAACACCATCTTAAGAAGTCCAATTGCAGGTATTGTGACAGCGAGAAACTACGATGAAGGCGACATGTACTCGATGGCGCAGCCGTTGTTTGTCGTTCAGGACATCACTCCTGTCAGGATGACAATCAATGTTTCAGAGAGCAAATTCTCGCAGATAAAGAAGGGCATGGAGGTTGACATCACGACGGAGGCTTACGGCGACGAGGTTTTCAAAGGCGTCGTTGACCTCATCCACCCGACCATCAACCCGATGACACACACCTTCCCTGTAGAGATCATCTTCGCCAACAGCAAGGAAATTCTCCGTCCCGGAATGTTCGCACGCGTGACCGTCAATTACGGCGACAACTTCCGCGTCGTCATCCCCGACAAGGCAGTCATGAAACAAGTCGGTTCCGGCGAGCAGTACGTCTATGTCCTCAACGCCGACGGCACGGTCAAATATACAGTTGTCGAACTCGGCCGCAGGATGGGCGACAAATACGAAGTCATCAGCGGCGTTGACGACGGCGCGACCGTTGTCACGACAGGTCAGACGAAACTCAGAAGCGGCGCGACAGTGGAAGTTGTTGAAGGATAAAGGTTTAAAGGTTAAAAGATAAAGATATGAGTTTATATAGAACATCCGTAAATCACCCGGTGACGGTATCGTTGATTTTCGTGACGATTGCCATCCTCGGTGTTTTTGCGTTGAGCAGGTTGTCAATCAACCTGTTCCCAGACATGGGCACCAACGCCATCATGGTCATGACATCATATTCCGGGGCGAGTGCGGCGGATATTGAGACGAACATCACCAAGACATTGGAGAACACCCTCAACGGAGTCAGCGACCTGAAGCACCTTTCGTCATCATCAAAGGAGAACATCTCCGTCATCACATTGGAATTCAACTACGGCATTGATATTGAAGAAGCCACTAACGACGTGCGCGACAAGCTCGACATGGTGCGGCAGTATCTCCCAGACGGAGCCGGCAGCCCTACCATCTTCAAATTCAGCATGGAAGACATTCCTATTTTGATGCTTTCCGCGACGGCGGATGAGAGTCTGAGCGGTCTCGACAAAATCCTCGATGACAAACTCGCTACACCTTTGGCGCGTGTGTCTGGCGTGGGTACGGTTTCCATCTCCGGAGCTCCGAAACGTGAGATTCAGGTCTTCGTTGACCCGAACAAACTTGAAGCCTACGGCCTCACCATCGAACAGATCTCGTCGGCATTGGCGGCTGAAAATAGAAACACGCCGGCTGGCAACATCGACATCGGCTCCAACACATACGCCGTCCGCGTCGAAAAGGAATTCAAGTCGGCGAAAGAGATGCTCGATGTCGTGGTCGGCACATTCAACGGAACAGCTATTTATTTAAGGGACGTGGCGAGAGTCAACGACGGCGAGATGGAACGCTTGCAGAAAGTGTTCTCGAACAAGGTTCAAGGTGCCATGATCACCATCCAGAAACAGACCGACGCCAACGCCGTGAAAGTTTCGAAAGGCGTCTTCAAGGAACTCGAAAAGATAAAGAAGACGTTGCCGTCAGACATACAGCTCAACGTCATCACCGACACATCGGAGAATATCGTCAACACAATCAATTCATTAAAGGACACTATCTTCATTACGTTCTTCCTCGTCATGCTCGTGGTGTTCATCTTCCTCGGCAGATGGAGAGCCACAATCATCATCGTGCTTTCCATCCCGATTTCATTGGTTGCATCTGTCATCTATCTTTTGGCAACAGGCAACACCTTGAATATCATTTCAATGAGTGCTTTGACCATCGCCATTGGTATGGTCGTTGACGATGCCATTGTGGTCTTGGAGAACATCACCTCGCACATCGACCGAGGGGCAAAACCGAAAGAGGCTGCCGTGCACGCAACGCAGGAAGTCTCCATCTCCGTTATCGCCTCAACACTCACAATGCTCGCCGTGTTCCTGCCCCTGACAATGATTTCAGGCGCGATGGGTGTGTTCTTCCACCAGTTAGGATGGATTGTCAGTATCATCATGATTGTCTCCACATCAGCGGCTTTGACATTGGTACCGATGATGTGTTCAAGATGGCTGAAGCAGAATCCGAGAAGCCACGCATGGCACAGAATCATATTCACACCTATTAATAAAGGTCTCGACGCATTGAGCCGCGGCTACGGCCGACTCATCAACTGGGCTGTGACACACCGCAAGTCAGTGCTTTTAATCACAATTTTGATTTTTGTTGCGACAATAATGCTCACTGTACCAGGTATGAAGACCGGCTACATGCCGAGCCAGGACATGGGACGTCTGCAAATCAGCATTGAGCTTCCTGTCGGAACGCAAGAAGACGTGACAGGCCGTCTCGGCGCCGAACTCGCCGAAAAATACATGGAGGAATTTCCGGAGATAATAGTCATGAACTACCGTTACGGTGTCGCTGACGAAGAGAACGCTTTCGCATCGATGCAGAGCAACGGTACGCATATCCTCTCGATGAACCTCAACCTCGGAAGCAAGACAACACGTACGAGAAGCACTCAGGAAATCGCGGAACTCATCCGTAAAGACTTGAAAGGCAACACTCTCATCAACAAATACAACGTCTCGGAAGGCATGGGAATGGGTTCGACCACGAGCGTCAAACTCGACATCTACGGATATGACTTCAACACTTCCGACAGAATAGCTAACGACATCGCAGCACAGATGAGAGATGAACCTGCGATTTCACAGGTCCTCATCAGCCGTGACGACTACTCACCGGAATATCATGTTGATTTCGACCGTGAGAAGTTGAGACTCAACGGCATAGACATCACGACGGCATCACAATACGTCAGAAACCGCATCAACGGTTCCATTATGAGTTTCTTCCGTGAAGACGGTGACGAATACAATATCCGCGTACGTTACGCACCGGAATTCCGCCAGAGCGTCGAAGACATCGAAAATATCGTGCTTTACGGCTCACAGGGTCAGGCCATCAAGCTGACCGAGGTGGCGAAAATCGTGCAGAGCCAGACACCTCCTACCATCATGCGTAAGGACCGTGAACGTATCGTGACAATCACAGGCATCGTGGCGAAAGGCTACGCTTTGAGTGACGCCGTCGCCGTGTCAGAGAAATGCATCGAAAAAGCCGACATCCCGACGGAGTTCACAGTCGTGATCGCCGGTGACTACGAGAACCAGCAGGATGCTTTCTCCGACCTGTTCATGCTTCTCATCCTCATCGTCATCTTGGTCTATGTCGTGATGGCTTCACAGTTCGAGTCGTTGCTCGACCCGTTTGTCATCATGTTCTCGGTGCCGTTTGCCATCACCGGTGTTCTCATCGGATTGAAGGTCCATGCGATGGCCGCCGATGTCATGGCGATGATTGGTCTGTTGATTCTTGTCGGTATCGTGGTGAAAAACGGTATCGTGCTCATCGACTACACCAGACTTTGTCTTGAACGCGGCATGAGCGTCAACAAAGCCGTCGTCACCGCCGCGAGCCAGCGTCTGCGTCCTATCTTGATGACGACGTTGACGACAGTCCTCGGCATGGTACCTATGGCTCTCGGCAACGGTGAAGGTGCGGAGATGTGGAACGGACTCGGTGTCGTGGTCGCATGGGGACTTTCAGTCTCAACATTGATCACATTGGTTCTTATCCCAACATTATACGCCATCTTCGTTTCGAGAAGACTGAGACGTCAGGAAAAGAAAGCAGCCAGATTAGCATTAAAACAAAACAACTAAACGAACGAAAATGAAAGGAATATTCATCGCCTACAATCAGGCATACTACGAAGAGATCCAGGAAATCCTTGAAAAACAAGGAGTTCGTGGATTTACAAGATGGAATGAAATAACAGGCAGAGGCAGCGAAAGCGGCGAAGCGCATTACGGCAACCACACATGGCCGACATTCAACGATGCCATGTTGACCTTCGTCGATGACGACAAGGTCACAGCCATCATGAACAATCTTCACGAGCACGACCTCAAGACACCGGAACTCGGACTGAGAGCGTTCTCGTGGAACATTGAACAGACAACATAAATCAATTATTTTGTCAAATGAGACGACACTCGATTATTCGGGTGTCGTTTTTTTAACATTATAATGACATAAGTTCTAACGTTCATTTAACCGATTGCATTATTTTAGACACCACATATCGATTTCATTCTAAAATAAATCCACAAAAAATAATTCACGAATAATATTTTTTCATACTTTTGCAGCCGCTAATTTAAAATTTTAATTAAACTCATGAACGACATTTTCAAACATTCATTAATCGCAGTGATGCTTGTTTTGGTGGCATTCAGCTGCAAGAAAGACGACGATCCAGTTGAACCTGTAACTCCGATTTACGAGGTCAGCGATGTCAAAAACATTTCATTACCAGAGCCTTTGATCAATATCTTTCAACAATTAGTTGAATACTCCGACATCGATTCTATCATCGGGACGATTGACATACCATATATCATCACCCCGACTCAACTTATCAGCGCCATACGCGAAAACTGGGGCGAAGGCGTGTCAACCGGCGTGATGAAATATCAGTCAAAAGACACTTTCGGCAACACGACCAACCTCTCCGGAAGGATTTATGTCAAAAACACGGCCGACAAGAAACTCAAAGGTATCATCATCGCGAACCATTTCACTGTTTGCTCCAATGACGAATGCCCGTCGAATATGCTTTTTGAACCGGAGTCCATCCTTGTGCCGTTCGGATACGCCATGGTGATGGCCGACTACATCGGATACGGCAGCACCGTCGATATGGAACATCCTTACCTGAACTGGAAAGCGACCGCCACGGCAAGCATCGACGCGTATTTCGCCATGAAACAATATCTTGAAGACAACGGTTACGAAGTCGGCGATGAACGTTACAACGTAGGTTACTCACAAGGCGGCGAAGCCACGATGTCGGTGCTGCGCATGGTGACAGAAAATTATTCCGACAAAATACATTTCAACAGGTCGTTCGTCGGAGCCGGCCCTCACAGCATCGAAGCCACATACGATGATATCATCGCCAACGACTTCACCGGGATACCGATGGCAATGCCTATGATTGTCAACGGAATGAACACATCATACGACCTCGGCCTCAACCTCGATGAAGTTTTCATCGGCGAGATGCATGACAATTACAAGAGGGTTTTGTCAAAGAAACATTCATCACTTTATCTTTTAGCATTGTTCAAAGACCACGAGGCGACAAAGATTTTCGCACCGTCTTTTCTGGACAAAAATGACCCGATGACTACCAAATTCATTGAGGCGGCAAGAAAGAACGAACTCGTCGGCACATGGACTCCAAAAACCGGCGAAGACATCTATCTTTTCCATAGCATGGAGGACGACATGGTCCCGTTCGTAAACAGCGCATTGATGGGCGTCGCACTCGAAAACACCGGCTGCAAACTTGAGAAAGTGTTCGGTAATTTCGGCAACCACATCCAAGGCATGTCGATATTTATCCTCAGCGTTTCTGGATATTTCGCACAGATGAATTAAACGCCGATAATGGCGACGAGCTTTTCAAGCCACACTTCATCAACATCATCGAAACATCCGAGTTTCTCACTGTCGATGTCGAGAACCGCAGTTACTTTGTCACCCTTGAATATCGGAACGACGATTTCAGAGCGTGACAAAGAGCTGCACGCTATATGCCCCGGAAACTTATCGACATCCGGGACGATTATCGTCCGTTTTTCCTGCCATGCTGTGCCGCACACTCCCCTGCCCTTCCTGATTCTCGTGCATGCCATCGGACCTTGGAACGGGCCGAGGACGAGTTCATCACCGACCACTCTGTAAAAACCAACCCACCAGAAATGAAAAGTGTCTTTCAGACAAGCGGAGATGTTTGCCATGTTCGCTATCGCATCCGGTTCGTTTTCCACCAACGACCTAATCTGCGGAAGCAGGTTTGAATATAATTCCCTTTTAGTTTCACCTTTGATAATCAATTGTTCTGACATAATTAAAAAATAAATTAACTATTCGCAAAAGTACAAACATTTTCAATGGAATGACAACCATATTTAAAAAGAAAAGGCATCACACCAGAAAGATGTGATGCCTGTCTGACTTGTGCGATGCTACTCCTCATCGAAATAGCTTCCTGACGGCATGGCCTCATCACATGCGATGAATTTGCAGTAACGCACCCTCGACTTTCTTTCGCGGGCGAACATCGCCTTTGTCTCCACTTCATTTTCAGCGAAAGCGAGGTGATTGTCGATTGCCATCGATCCGGCCATCCCTTCAACATCGAGGTTGTCGGTGCCGATGAGGGTGAATGTCCAACCGAGTTTCTTCTGCTTCTCGATAAGATTTTTCACCATGCCAAGGTTGTATTCCGAGCTGCAATTTTCCTCGCCGTCGGTGATGATTGTCACCAGAACGTTGTCGTCAGCGGAAGTCTGCGCATTGAGCATCGCAATACCTTTTCCGATTGCATCGTAAAGCGGAGTCGCCCCGCCGGGACGATATTCGTTTGGATTTAAATTCCTGATTTCCTTGACATTAGCATTGTCAAAATGCACTTTAAAATGTCCGCTGTCGAACGTAATCAGCGTCATCATCTGCTCCATCTCCTGATGAGTTTCCTGAATTTTGCGGCAGGTCTCAATTGTCTCGTTTATGCCCGCCAACGCCTCACGCTGAATGATACTCATCGACCCCGATTCGTCAACGATGACAAGATTAAACACTTTCTTTACATTGTCTTTCCCCATGTTTTTAATGTCTTTTTCCATAATTCTAATTTTTAAAGTTGAACAATTTGTTTGATACTCTTCAGTCTTTTAGAAGATATTTTTGAAAATTAATTAAGCAATTCAGAAAAAAAAGATATAATTTTGCAAATTTAAAAGATAAAAACATAAAAATTATGAATGATGATTTGATAATCAAACAGTTAGCCGAATACAACGAGCATACAACCAAAAAATATTTTTATGACTATTGCCGGAAGGCCTACGAAATTTTCAATCAGAAGTATCAATTGAAGAATAAAATCGGGCTTGATTTCTACTCTTTGGCGCACGAATATTACATTTATTTGATGGTTCACAATTTCAAGCCATTGCTTGACCGTCCGGAAAACGTAAGACTTTCAACATGGATGACCAACGGTTTTCGTTTCGTTGTCCTTGACGCGCTGAAGGCGTACAACAAAGAGTTTTCACAAATTTCAGACACGACATCGGACGAAATCTTGGAATATGTGCGTTCGACCGACCACTATGAGAACCTGATGGAACAGTTATCTGAAGCAGTATCAAGTCATTACAGCAAAGACAGAATCATGCAGGAGATTGGTTACATGGTGCTGTATGCAGGTTTCAGCCAGAAAGAGATTGCGGCGCAACTCGGAATCACACCGGCGGCGGTCAACCAGCGTTACAAAAAAATGATGGATGAGGTCATCACCCCGTACGTTATTGAAAACTATTCAGATGGCATCTACAACGGAGCGGTATTCGACATGGAAGTTCCACAACCATGTATGTCAGCCATCGCCGACTACTCATTTGAATTTAAGGAGCACAAATTTTTACATAATATTTTCAGAAAAATTCACAATAACAAAGATATGGACAACATCAGAATCACTCCTAACTTTATCAAGTCGTTGAATCACAACGAGATTTTTGTCTTCGGAAGTAATTTGATGGGTTTGCACGGCGGCGGTGCGGCTCGTATGGCTCATACACATTTCGGTGCTGTCATGGGCAACGGCGACGGTCTCCAAGGGCAGTCGTACGCCATCCCGACGATGCAGGGCGATGTGGATACCATAGAACCCTACGTCGATAAGTTCATTGAATTTGCGAAGCAGCACCCCGAAATGAAATTCCTGGTGACACAAATAGGCTGCGGCATTGCCGGTTTTGAACCAAGAGACATCGCCCCGTTGTTCAAAGCCGCAACAGATGTCGAAAACATATATCTGCCAGAGAGTTTCTGGAATATACTTCGTTGAATCTCAAAAATTTATTCAATTCTCAAATCCTGTATAGCCGTAAGTTCGTGTTCGCAGATGCCATCGGCGACAATGCGCACCGACTTGACTGGTTTTTCGGGATAGCAATAAGCCTTGTAACCATCGAACATGTCGTAGGCGAAACGCTCGCCTTGTATGTAATTTTCGCCATCGTATGAATATTCGATATAGCCGTTGAGGATGCCATATACCGCAAGTGTATAATAACCTGTACACATTCCAATCGAATGACATTCAACGGGTTCATCGAAAGTGAACTTTACGTAGTCGCCGGCTCTGACATCGCGGTCGGTGAAGACGTAAGTCTCAAGGTCGTAGTCGACGAGAAGATTAATATCGCCACGGAACGGAAGATTTGACTCGACTTTGGTTTCCGGTTTCATATAATGGTGAAGCTCAATGTTTTGCGGGCCTCTCGCTATGCTTGAACGGTCTTTGAAAAACGTCGCGAAACGATAGTTTTCTGGTGTCTCTGTCGTTATCGGTTCATTATAAATTGGTGATTCCAAAGTCGGAGCCGTCTTGTCGTCGGTGTAACGTATTGTCAGGATGTCATTGTCTTTTATGGCTACGATTTTTCCGTCTTCGTAAGAAACCTCCGCCGGTGCGATGCGGAACTTCAGGTCCATTGCGTACATACGAGCGTATTGAGCGTTAAACAGTCGGTTCTGGAAATCGTCCCAACAACGCAGTTCGCGGTTTGTCCAGCCTATTTCCGACAATGCAAGAAGTTTCGGAAACACTTGATAATCAACATAATCTTTCACTTGGAAGCATTCAGCCCATGCACCGCCTTGCGGGCCGAGTACGAGTTTCGTCTCTTCTTCATTCAACTCAAAAGTTCCTACGGGGTCGAAGCTGTATGTCTTTTCGAGCGGTGTTATGCCGGCCCATTTCAGTCCGCGTTCATCGGCACTCTGTTTCATGTCGAAATACAAATATTCGCCGATGAGCATCACCGTCGGGTGGCCGCCTTTGACGGATTTCATTCCGCGGTCGAGGCTCGCCCAAGCATAAACGACAGATTCAGGAAGCAACTCGCCGTCGTCGATTATCTCGTCCCAGCCAGCCATCGTCTTGCCATATTTCGCAAGTATCGCCTCAAGACGTCTGACAAAATAATTTTGGAGTTCGATGACATCTGTCATTCCCTTTTCTTTCATAAGTAACTGACAGCGAGGACATTCCATCCAACAATCCATATTCACCTCATCGCCTCCGATATGGAAGATCTTCGATGGGAAAAGTTCAGCCATTTCCTTGATGATGTCTTCGAGAATGGCATAGTTCTCCTCACGTCCGATGCACCACACGTTGTTGATTTCGTGTTGGACGCTGTAATAGTCGTTATGAATATCGCATATTATCTCAGGATAACATACCGCAAAGGCCTTGCTGTGTCCCGGAAGGTCAATCTCCGGAATAATATTGATGTTACGGTCGGCGGCATATTTCACAATTGATTTGATTTCTTCCTGTGTATAGAAACCGCCGTTGCGTTCATTGCCGGAGCCGTATGCCGGTTTCAGACGTTCTTCGGCGCCACGCCACGCCCCGATTTCAGTGAGAAGAGGATATTTCTTTATCTCCACGCGCCACCCTTGGTCATCGGCGAGATGCCAATGGAGGTTGTTGATTTTATAATGCGACAAGGCATCGATGAACTTGTACATATATTCCGCGTCGAAAAACGTGCGCGACACATCAAGATGCATTCCACGGTAACGGAAACGCGGGGCATCGCAGACATTCATCGCTGGAATACTTAACTCATCGATTTTCAAACTGTTACATTTATCAAACACTTCAGCGGGAAGCATCTGCAGCAATGTCTGAATGCCATAAAACAATCCCGCCTGCGTGCGCGCTTTGATACTTATATGTTTGTTATCAACTTGTAAAACGTATTCCTCATCGCCTTCAATGTCTTCACATATCTCAAGGCAGATAAAGTCCTTTTCGGCGGCTTTCAAGACAACGAAATCGCCGTTGATGATGTTCTTCAAATACGACTGAAGATATTCAGCATTGAATTTACTTTCTTCGTTGTCGGAAACGATCACGGTTTTCGTGTTGATATTGAATTGATTGCATTGTTCAGCAAGCTCCATGACATTAGGTTTCGGAACGATGTCGAGGTTGGCCTGCATTTTGGCTTTGTCAGCGCATGCGCTCAACATTGCGACCATTGTCGCGGCAAGTAATAACTTTTTCATTTTTTAAATATTTTACGATTAATAATTCAATTTGATTTTTTTACTTTTCCCAGGTTTCAAAGTGATTTCCATCAATTCACCTGTATTTGGGTTTTTGATTTTATATTTTCCGCCACAATTGGAACTGACTTTCACTTCTGTCACTTTTCCGTCTTTCCAATAGCAATCGACCACCGCGCCTCCTCTTGCGCAAAATCCCTTGAAATATCCCGTTTTCCAGTTTGATGGTATTGCCGGAAGCAGTTCTATGAAACCGTCGTGGCTTTGCAACAGCATCTCGGCGATACCGGCAGTCCCGCCGAGGTTTCCGTCAATCTGGAACGGCGGATGTGCGCAGAACAGATTCGGGTATGTCCCAGCCTTCACTTTCGTTCCGTCACCTGTCACCGCCGGAGTCAGCAATGAGGTGATGAGTTTATTAGCACGTTCGCCATCGTGGAGACGCGCCCAGAAATTTATCTTCCACGCCCTCGACCAGCCTGTGCCTTCGTCGCCGCGGCGGTTCAGCGTAACCCTGCAAGCCTCAAACAAATCGGGAGTTTTTGTCTGCGTTATCAGACATGCCGGATGCAATCCGAAAAGATGCGACACGTGACGGTGATGTATGTCAGTCTCCTTATAATCTTCAAGCCATTCCTGCAAATATCCTTCTTTGCTGATTTGCATCGGCGGGAAACGAAGCAGGTCAGATTTCAGTGTCTTGATGAAATAATAATCGTCAAGACAGATGTCATTATCCGATAGAATTTCATTGGCGGAGATCACGGTTTGGAATAATTCTGTCACGATTTGAACATCCATCGTCGAGCCCATGCACACGTAAGTCCAGCGGCCTTCGTTGTCTATGAATGCGTTTTCCGGCGATGATGTCGGAGCGGTGACGAGCCATTTGTGTGTCGGTTCTTCAATCATTATAGAATGGAAAAATTCCGCCGAGCCTTTAAGCACCGGATATATTTCTTTAAGATAATCAACATCTTGCGTATAAAGGTAATGATTATAAAGATGTTGGCACAGCCAAGCCCCGCAGGTGTTCGTGGCACCCCACGACGGGTCTTCGCCCGGAGCCGTGTAATGCCACGGATTCGTCCCCCAGTGCGTCACCCAGCCGTCCGCGCCGTAAAACGACTTCGCCGTCTGCTCACCGGATTTCACAAGCCCTTTTGTAAATTCAATCAGGGGTTCGTTGAGTTCCGACAAGTTGCACACTTCAGCCATCCAGTGATTCATCTGAAGATTGATATTCAAGTGATAATCGCCGTTCCACAGGGTCTGGATCGTGTTCGCCCAAAGTCCTTGCAGATTCGGCGGAAGCAGACCTTCACGTGTGGACGAGATAAACAAATATCTTCCGTAATTGAAATACAACGCCGCAAACGACGGATCTTCTTCATTTTGATAATCAACGAGTTGCTCTTCTGTCGTCAGTGACGATTTCATCGATTCACCAAGATTCAGTTCAACGCAATTATAAAGTTTCTGATATGATTTCACATGTTTTTTATGTAGTCTCTCGAATGAAAATGACTTTGCGCTTTCCAATTTCTCATCAACAAAAGAAACATAATCTTCATCTTTGAAATTAGTCGCTGATGAGAAAATCAGCATAACTTCAGTGGCGTTTGTCACAATTATCTGATTATCAATATATTCAACGTTTCCGCCTTTGTTTTTTGCAGAAAGTTTTGACAGATATTTAACTCCGTTTTCACCGCCAACGCCGTCATTCAGCTGCCCCATCATCACTATTGCATTATTTTCTGTCAGAAATTTGATGTGTGAGGAATCTTTTTCCCTGCCTAGATTTGCGGTGAAACATATTTTGTTTTTCGCATCCGCAGTCAGATGAATGACAGCCACATCATCTTTTCGTGAAACAAAATACTCCCTTTTATAATTAATGTCACCGATTGTAAATTCAGCAAATGCTGTGGCGGTATTCAAATCCAAGCCGCGTCGGTAATTTTTTTTCTTTACGTCATTGTCGTAAGAATAATTGATTTCGATATTCCCCAACGTCTGATAGCAACCGAAAGTGACATCAGCACCGGCACCGTAATTAGAGCCTTTATTTCCGCATGTAAACGTCTCATACATAAGCTGTTGCGCTTCATAATTCTTCCCATCTATCAGCAATTTTCGTATCTCCGGCAATGATTTCAGAGCCTCCGGATTCGAGTAATCAGCCTCCGATCCCGACCACATCGTGATGTCATTCAAGACAATATTTTCCTTTTCGACACCGCCGTCAGGCATCATGCCGAGGCGACCGTTGCCAAGCGGCAACGCCGACTCCCAAATGTCAGCGGGTGCGTCATACCACAAAAGCGAAGACACATCATCTTTTTCATCCTTATTTATATTGATTACCAATAATATAGCAACACAAAAAGCAATGATGAATTTCATTTTGCCATACTTTTTTATCAATATTATTCCAAGAATAAAACCCAAACCTATGTATATACCTTCCATCATGACTCCCAAATATCCGTTAAAATTTTTTCGACAAAATTACGTTTTTTTCACAATTAATAGTACTTTTGCAAGTCAAAATGTTACATAAAAAATGAAAATAAATTTTTCAGCCGTTGAACAGGCGTTTGCCAATGAGTCGGGCGTCAACGAGACAACCACGAAAATACCTTATATTATTACAGAAAGCGTCCCGCGCATGGGTTTGATGATGGCGCTGCGTTTCATCGAATGGGTCGCGAAGAACCCGAATGGTGTCATCTCTCTTCCGACCGGCAAAACTCCGCAATATTTCATTCAATACACTCACGAAATCCTTGACAACTGGGACACTCCGAGGATACAGGAGGTTTTGAGAAAATACGGTCTTGGTTCCATTACGAAACCGCAACTGTCTGGTCTTCAATTCGTTCAGATGGATGAGTTCTACCCCATCGCGCCGAGTCAGCATAATTCGTTCTATAATTATGTAAACGAAATTTATATCAAGGGATTCGGTCTTGATCCCGCTAAAGCATTGCTAATCAACACCGACGAGATTCCTCTTTACGAAGGAATGACATACAAAGAGGTTTTTCCGGATTATAAAATAGACCTCGATCTGCGCTACCGTTCTCCGAAAAACAGTCTTGAAAAGATTCAGCAGCAGTCCATTTTCATGATTGACGACTGGTGCGCACGTTATGAAGACAAGATTCACGAGAAAGGCGGCATCGGGTTCTTCATGAGTCCGATTGGCAGCGACGGGCGCGTGGCGTTCAACGTGAGCGGAAGCAACAGATATTCAAACACTCAGCTGACGAAAACGAACTATGCGACACAGGCCGACGCCGCATCCGACCTCGGCGGGATAGAAGTTTCCAAGAACCGGCTCGTCATCACAATCGGGTTGGAGTCAATCCTTTATAACAAAAACGTTGTAGCTCTGATCTACGCCGCCGGTGAGGCTAACGCATTCATTGTCAAGGACGCTCTCGAATCACCGAAGATGACACTTTATCCGGCAACGGCACTTCAAGGCCTTGAAAACGCACGTTTCTATCTCACCGAAGGAGCGGCATGCCGATTGGAAGACACAATAAATCGCTATTATAAACAAGGTGGATGGACTGTTGAGAAAACACAACGCGCCATCATCGGGCTATGCAAGAAGATAAACAAATATGCGCACAGGCTCACACTTGAGGACCTTCTCAACGATGAACGCTGCCGCATGATTCCGAATCTCAGCCTCGACACGGTGAAAGAAGTGATCCGGGTTACTGAAGAAAAACTGAAAAAAGGCTCCGTCGCCCCCAAAAACGAGGTCATCTACAACACCGGACCGCATCACGACGACATCATGCTGGGAATCATGCCGTTGAACAACCGCCAGACCCGCGACATTTCCAACAACGTGCATTTCGCCGTCATGACATCAGGCTTCAACTCCGTGACAAACGGTTTCCTGAAGGAATCGCTCGAGTTCACCCTTGACTTCATCAGAAAAGGCAAAATCCAGATGCTGGGTTATCCTGATTTCTTCGAGAAAGGCTATAAATTCAAATATGACAAGGATGTCTATCATTACCTTGACAATGTCGCAAGGAAAGACGCTGAAGAGATGCGACGTGGCTTCAGCCATCGTATCGTCAGGGACATGGTCGGGATATGGAACATCAAGAACACGAAGGAACTTGAAAATGTTTTAGAAGAGCAGATTGAGATTTTGAGAAACAGCTACGACGGAGAGAAGAACCCTATTGAGATTCAAAGTCTTAAGGGTATGATTCGTGAGTTTGAGGAAGAGTTGGTTTGGGCTTACACCGGCACGCAGGTCAAGAATGTGCATCACCTGCGACTCGGTTTCTACCAAGGCAACCTGTTCTCACAGGGACCGAATTACGAGCGCGACATCCTCCCGATTCTCAATCAGTTACGTGAGATAAAGCCGACGACGATAAGTGTCGTCATCGACCCTGAAGGCAGCGGACCCGACACACATTTCAAGGTTTTGCAAGCCGTCGCCGGCGCCGTCACGGAATGGGCGAAGGAGACCGACCTCTCGAACCTTAAAATCATCGGATACCGTAATGTCTGGTTCAAGTTCCATCCGACGGAAGCTACATCATACATTCCAGTGTCATTAAACGCCATGGCGGTCATCGAAAAGTCGTTTGCGTCGAGTTACCTCACGCAGGTCAAAGCCGAATATCCAAGTCCTGACTTTGACGGAGCGTTCAGCGAACTCGCAGAGAGCATCTGGGTCAAACAGTTGAAAGACATTCAGTTGATACTCGGAAAGAACTATTTCTACGAAAACGAGAGTCAGCTCATCAGATCGACGCACGGACTCATCTTCATCAGGGAGATGAATGTGAAAGAGTTCGGTGCTTTCGCAGAGGAGATGAGGAAGAAGGCGCAGCCGGCACTATAAGCAGATAAAAAACCGAGACGCCACAACGTGACATCTCGGTTTTCTATCTTAGTCATTAAAAACTATTTCATTTTCTTAAGTGCTTCAGGCAGCATCCTCACACATGCCATCTCTTTCCATTTCTTGCGGGCTTCATCGGCCGGAATGCCGAAATAAGTCGTGTTCTCAACTGTGTCTTTGTCAACTGCCGAGTACGCAAGGACGGTAGTGCCTTCAGCGATGACGAGGTCTTTGTTGACGGCGGCCATCGACCAGACGGAGACGTTGTCTTTCAGTCTCGACACGCCACCGATGGCGCAATGAGCACCGAGGAAGCAATGTTTGCCGATTTTCGCATCATGTCCGATCTGCACATGGTTATCCGTCTTGGTGCCTTTACCGACAATAGTATCACTTGTGACTCCGATGTCAACGGCGCACAAGGCACCGAGTTCGACATCGTCTTCGATGACGACACGGCCGCACGACTCGAACTTCACGAAACCGTCTTTACGACGCTGGAAATAACACGCATCAGCACCGATGACGCACCCACTCTGAATAATCACGTTGTCGCCAATCACGACATGATTGTAAATAGTGACATTAGGGTGGATGATGCAATTCTTGCCGATTTTCACATGGTCAGCGACGAACGCGCCCGGCTCGATGATTGTACCTTCGCCGATTTCAGCTTTCGGACTTACCATCGCCGTCGCCGGCTCGAACCTGCGGTACGACATGATAAGTTTGTTGAAAGCGTCAAACGGGCGGTCATGCACGAGAAGTGCCTTGCCTTCAGGACATTCGACCTGGTCAGTGTTGATGATTATTGTCGTCGCCGCCGAATTGAGCGCCTTGTTGTAATATTTGGGATGATCGACGAAAGTGATGTCGCCAGCCTCCACTTCGTGAATCTCATTTAGACCAGAGATCACGAAATTCGGGTCACCAATCATCTTGGTCGCCCCGATGAAATCGGCAACACACTTAAGCGTCGTGTTCGGCTCTATTCTCATTTTTTATTCTTTTGCTTTTTCAACTCTTTCGCAATAGTCACCGGTACGAGTGTCAACTCTAACCTTGTCGCCCGTGTTGATGAACAACGGCACTCTGATTGAAGCACCTGTCTCAACGATAGCGTCTTTCATTGCATTTGTAGCCGTATTGCCTTTTTCTCCAGGTTCAGTATGCGTGATTTCAAGAACCGTCTTTGGCGGAAGTTCAGCATAAAGGACATTATTCTCCGATGTATCAAAAACGACATCGCAAATGTCACTTTCCTTAAGGAAATCAACACCTGTGATAAGGTCCTTGATAAGAGGAATCTGCTCGTAATCTTCCTGATTCATGAAAATATAATCTTCACCTTCTTTGTAAAGATATTGATACTGACGGTGTTCAACGCGCACGTCTTCAAGTTTTTCACCGATGTCAAAACGGCGTTCCAAAGTACGGCCGTCAACAATGCTCTTCAGTTTTATACGCATGATGGTGTTACCTTTGCCTGGTTTCACGTGTTGGAAATCAATGCAAAAATAAAGCTTGCCATCCATTCTAATGCAGCTTCCGATCTTAATGTCTTGTGAATTAATCATATATCAAAAATTTATATAAGTTATTGAATTTCTTTATTTTAAATCTAAAATCAGCTGATTTCCAGCCAAAATCAGGTGCAAAGATAAGAAATTTTTCTTTACCTGATAATAATATCTTTTAAAATTTCTGTTCCACCGCAATTATTCAGTTTTTCAAAAATGACAGATTTTGAAAAAACAAGCTCATTTCTCAACGAATCAGCGTCAACTTTGACGTACAAGACACCGTTTGAAATGCTCGTTTTCAACGTATGCGACGCGATGAAATCGCCAACGACATCTTTCCACGAATCAAGAATCTTCTGCTCAGCCAATGCGTTGTCGCGATTATTCTCATGATAAAACGCCTTGATCAGGTCGCCGACCATGCTCAAATTAGGATCACTCATCGTTTTTCACCCTCCCCTGCTCCATTTCAAGAATCTTATGATTCCCGTCAATGTTATCTAAAAGATATTGTATTCTATGTCGTTGAGTATCAGTGATAAAAACCTGCCCGAAATAGTCATCGGCGACGAGTTTCACAAGCTGCGCCACCCTGTTGTCGTCAAGTTTGTCGAAGATGTCGTCAAGAAGTAAAATAGGCTTGTAACCGACCTTCTTGTAGTTATAATCGAATTGCGCCAACTTGACCGCAACCACAAACGATTTCTGTTGTCCTTGCGAACCGAATTTCTTAACAGGATGATTGTCAATGACAAATGTCAGGTCATCTTTATGGACGCCTACATTTGTATAAGATGAATATTTGTCTTTTTCGAGGCTTTCCGCCAAAAGCTGCTCAAATGGTTTTTCCGCCAACGTGCTTTCGTAAACGATGTCAACTTTCTCGGAAGTGCCGGAAACGATGTCATAATATTTCTGGAAAATCGGCATGAAGCCTTCGAGAAATTCCTTCCTTTTCTCAAAAATCGGCTTTGCGTAGCGCACTAACTGGTCGTCCCACAACGAGAGGAGACTCATGTCGAAATAACGGTTCTCGAAAAACGATTTCAACTGCGTGTTACGTTGCAACAACGCCTTGTTATATTGCAGTAAATCATTGAGATACGAAGCGTCAAACTGTGAAATGACACCATCTATGAACTTGCGGCGAAGCTCACTGCCGCCGTTTATCAAGTCACGGTCGTAAGGCGAAATCATTACGAGCGGAATCTTTCCAATGTGGTCGGCCAAACGCTCATATTCTTTCTTATTGCATTTAAACGACTTCTTGGCATCTCCTTTCTGCACACATGAAATTGTCTGAAGTTCTTCCGTATCTGTCTGAAAATCACCATGAATGGCGAAGAAATCTTCACCGTGACGGATATTCTGCCTGTCGGTGTTCACAAAATAGCTTTTGCAGAATGCGAGATAATAGATGGAATCGAGGACGTTCGTTTTCCCGGCTCCGTTAAGCCCCACGAAACAGTTTATCTTGTCCGAAAACTTGATGTCAGCGGATTTGATATTTTTAAAATTCGTAAGTTTTAGTTCCTGGAGAAACATTATTTCACCCCCTTGATAAAACGGTCGAGATTTGTAGTAATCGTTATATAATTCGGGGAGCCATAGATGTGCATTTCCGAGCGCGAATAGTTGATCGTGAACTTCCAGATATTGACACCGAAACCGTATGAGAAGCCGCACATTCCTTTCTTTGTCGGTGTTTTTAGGTTCTGACGGCTGCCGTAATTGAAGCCGAGTCTCAAAACGACATATCTGCCGACATAAATCTCGCCGCCAAACACAATGTGCCTCATGAAATTGTCGGCGAATTTCCCGAAGCCTTTCTTTTCATTGTATTCACCCGTCATCGGATCGTAGTTCCCGTCAAGGTCAAGCGGGTCGTCGTATGTCAAATCCCATTTTTGGATATTGTCGTAAGTTATTGAAAACAAGAACGGTACGTGATCCAATCTCTTTGCGGCTCCGAGTGACAGATGGAACGGAAGTTTGTTTTTATCGCCCGGGAGATTGTTATACGCCTCGACTCCGATATTTCTGGCACCGAGTGTAAACATCCAGCCCTTGTCGGTTCTGTAATGACCGGTCACATCGACGGCCAGGGCGAAAGTATGATAGCTTTCATATTGAATGCCGCCGAATTTCAGGTTGGCGCCGATGCTCCAATGCGGAGTCAGCTGGCGACCCCAGCCGAATGTGAAAAGATAATCGGATGCCGAGAACGTCCCGCCGGTGAGGTTTCCGCTTTCATCAGCGTATTCCATCTTCCCGAAACTGTTGAACTGGACTGTGCCGACGAAAGTGCCGGCTTTTTCAAAGTTCCTCGCATACTGTGCGGTCGCGAAATTAGATCCCGCATAATAATTCACATACGACAGAGCCAAAGCGTTGTGCATACCTTTATTAATAATGGACGGATTGTAAATTCCAAGCTGCACATCAGTGGAATCGTAAATCGGGAGTATCGTACCACCGAGCGCCGCAACCCTCGCCGAGTTCGTGGCATCCATGAAACCATAAGCTCCGTTTGTCGTTTGTCCTTGAATATCAGTAACAAGGAGCAAAAACAGGGATATTATCAGAAGTAATCTTTTGTTCACAAGCAACATTTTTTTAGACAACGACAATTTGGTTATTTTATTATTTTTCAAGCAGTCCGAGACCTTTTTTTTCAATTTTTCCTTCTTCAGTCATCTTCTTAAGAAGTCGGTCGAGAAGCCCGTTGATGAAGTTCTTGCTCTTCGGGGTGCTGAAATATTTCGAAATCTCAATGTATTCGTTCATGGTGACTTTCACAGGAACCTCGGAGAAACATACCAATTCCGTGATTGCCATTTTCATGATAATCATGTCCATGACGCAGATACGTTCTTTCTCCCAGTTATTCGTGTTTTCTGCAATCATCTGGCCGAATTCGTCGCCATGTCTCAATGTCTCGCGGAACAGTTTCTTCACAAACTCCTCGTCAATATTGACTTCATCGTTTTCAGTTTTGTAAATTGTAGGAAGTTTAGTATCGACATCTAATTTTTTCAGTTCATTCAAATATTTCAGAAGTATTGATGAGACAAGATGATAATCATCGCAGAAATATATGCTCTTTTCTTCATAAAAGTCCTGAAGCACCTCTAATTCAGCGTAATACGTCTCTATCATTGTCGCGAGAAACTTCTTGTCATGTTCCCAATTGTCAACTTTGTCAGACATATAGGCCTTATATTCATCCGTTTCGCGCATGATATTATAGTAGTTTTTCACCACTTCGCTGCCCATTCCGCCCCAGTTGATGCAATATGCAGCCTCTTTCTTCTGGAAATCCTTGTTGTTTTCAATAGCATTGATGACGCGGTTCTCGACATATCTCATATTCGGATGCAGATCTTCGTATGTCGGAATAAATTTGTGTTTGTTATCAGTAATCTTGTTGTCGGCATATCTTTTCGTCTCAACGAGAAACGACAGCTGCCACACGAAAAGCTCCTGCAACTTGTCTATACTTTCAAGCAAATTCTTAATTCCATTCGTCACATTCGTGTCACCAGCTTCAAGATAAGCGTAAAGTGCTTGTAACACCTTGATTCTCAAAAACCTTCTATTTAACATGATATAAAAATTTTCTTTTTTTCAGTTTGCAAAATTACAAAAAATCAGCGTTTCAGCAACGTTCTTTGCAATATATTAAAATCTGTCGAAACCGTGTAATCGCGGGCATACATGACATTCAGCTGCGCACGCGATTCATCGTCAATCTCATCTTTCAAATTTGAAGCCAAATCATAAATTCCTTCTTTTATTTCGGGGAGTTTCAGGCTGTCACTATTCCCGACCTTGCAATATCCGACCCATGAATACTTTCCGAGAAGGACTTTAAAGCAATTCTTCAGAAATTCGGCCGGTTTATTTATGAACCATGCGATGAAAATCCAGAAAATGACACCGGACAACGAGACCATAAAATCAAAAAGACGTTTCTTTCTTCTGTTCTGGGCAGTGTTAATCGTGCGAATATCAACGGTATATAAATCGCCACGTGTATTTATCGAGTTGCTGCCTATGATTGAAAGCGTGTCTTCCGGCGCAATCTTGTAATCGAGATTCGGTGCATGCCACTGCACCATTTTGTCGATGATGTTCTGATGCGTTATGTCTTTAGAGCAGAAAATAATTTCCGTAATCTTGTAAATCTCAATGATATCCGGCACCTGACAGATGTTTCCGAGGTAATTTTCCGGGACGTCATAATTCTCGTCAGGAGTGACCAAACCGACGAAATCAGGTTTTATCGACGTGCTTTTAAGAAGTTGCTCGACGCGACGTGCCTCGTCTTCGTTTCCAATCACCAAGAAACGTTTCTTCGCATTCTTACCATATTGGAAATCAGCAAGTTTGAGAAAATAACCGATACTTCTCGTGACGCTTACCGCCATCGCCATCCATATCATTCCGAAAAGAATGAGCGCACGTGAGAAACGCAGGCCTTCGGGCAGAAGTGCGTAAAAGACAAGCACCAAGACGCTCCCGATCATCACGCCGCCGACAGAATTTGCAATTTTATACGGCTTATCATAACCGCCTGAAAAATAAGACGTTATAAGCCAAATCAACAGATAAATCGGCAAAATTATCGTAAACAGCGGATGTATCGGGTACGATCCGACGCCTTCATAAATCGTATAATGCCCCCACAGATAGCCGATGGTGGCGAGACCGCCGTACCCAAGCAAAATATCTAAAAGCGGCATGTAAACCTTGCTCACGAACTGCGACACAAGTGCTAAAAACGCCCTGAAATAAATGGCGAGATTGATTATAAATGAGAAAAGGTGCGCACGTTTCTTCGCGAAATGTTTCTTCGCGAAAATCTCCATCGCTTTGTAAAACACCAAGACGTAATTCACCGTTGTCTTTTTTGTGCTTTCCCCTTTATAATGAATGATTCGCGTCTCCGGGAAATAATAGTTTTTGTAGCCTGAAAGGGTAATTCTGTATGAAAGGTCGATGTCTTCGCCGTACATGAAAAACGTCTCGTCAAGCAAACCGCATTTGTCCAAAGTAGCGCGGCGCATCAGCATGAAGGCACCGGCGAGAATGTCAACCGAATTGATTTCGTCATTGTCGAGATAGCCGAGATGATATTGTGAAAAACGGCGCGAATGCGGGAACAGCTTCGACAATCCGAAAATCTTGTAAAACGCCGTCATCGGGGTGGGAAGCCCGCGCTTCGACTCCGGCAGAAACTGCCCTTTTCCGTCAACCATTTTCACGCCGAGACCGCCGGCGTCAGGATGAGAATCCATGAAAGCTAAGGTCTTTGTAAAAGTGTCGTCTTCAACGACCGTGTCCGGATTCAAAAGCAAGACATATTCTCCCGATGAGATTCTTATCGCCTGATTGTTGGCCTTGGCAAAGCCCACATTGACTTTGTTCGCAATGACTTTCACCTCCGGAAATTTCTCCGAAAGCATCTTCAAAGAGCCGTCAACTGAATTGTTATCAACAACATACACTTCACCTTCAACACCTTTCATCGCCCTGCGGACAGAATACAGGCATTGCTCAAGGAAATGCTCGACATTATAATTTACTATGACGACTGACAGCTTCATTAAGAACTTTTACATTTTGATAATCAACAATATAACTAACAAAAAAACGTTTTTTTATATTGCCGAAAAACATTTGCAAAAGTAAAAAAATTTTCAAAACGATTGCAATATTTTTCCTACTTTTGCATTTTCAAAAAAATGGAAATACTTAACAATAAGATACGATTCGGGGTGATGGTTGACAGTCTTGACATCCAACGATGGCAAGCTGAAACCATTAAGTTGTTGATTGACAACAGAATCGAGCTTTCTCTTGTCATCATGAACAATGACAGCGAGCCGAAACGTGTTTCATTTTTTGAAAAAATCAGACGTTATCCTTATCGGAGAATCATCTTCAGATTTTGGAACAGATACTTTTTCAAGCCAGAATGCAAGGCCGTCACGAGACTTGAAATACCAGAAGAAACGCCTGTAATTTATTGTAAACCAATAATGAAAGGTATTTCCACGTACTTTTCCGAGACCGACATTGAGGAAATCAAAAAATACGATTTGGATTTCATTTTGAGGTTCGGCTTCGACATCGTGCGGGGCGATGTTTTGAATTGCGCCAAACACGGAATCTGGTCGTATCATCATGACGATGAACGAGTTGTGCGTGGCGGCCCGCCTGGATTCTGGGAGTTCATGCGCGGCATCCCAGAAAACGGCGTAATACTTCAACGACTCACCGACAGCCTCGACAAAGGATTGATAATCAAACGGATGAAGTTCAGCACCACGATGCATTCCTACAAAGAACATCTCAACAGGCTGTTTTTCGAGTCGGAAGTGCTCCCATTGCAGGTTTGTAACGAATTGATTGTCAACAGCGAGTTTCATCCACAACCTTCAAATTCAAAAGCACCGATAATCCATCCGCCTGTCAACATCCAGATGCTGAAATATTTCTGGCTTAGTCTTTGGAGAAGGCTGAAATTCCACGTCAATTTTCTTTTCAGGCAGGAAGACTGGAACGTCGGGTACTGCATGATGCCGATTGAAAATTTCGTCAACCACAAGAACAAGGAACTCATTGACATTCATTGGTTTACCCCAAAGAAATCCGAATATTTCGCCGATCCTTTCGTCATCACGACAAAGAAGGACACATACATTTTCTTTGAATGGTTTTCAAACAAGAACGGAAAGTCTGACCTTGCCGTCGCGAAAAAATCGGAGAATTTTGAAAAATATCACATCATCTCTGATTTTGAGAAGCATCGCTCCTACCCTTTCGTCTTTGAAAACGAAGACATAATTTATTGTGTTCCAGAGGCTTACAAGACAAACAAGGTCTCACTTTACAGGTTCAATGAAGAAAACCTCAAGTTGGAGTTTGACTGCGACCTGCTTGAAAACGTTTCTTTTACCGACCCGACGTTGTACCAGAAAAACGGGAAATGGTTTCTTTTTGTGACTCCGCAGAAAAACTCGCACACACACCTATTAATATGTACCGCCGACAGCCTCCGCGGGCCGTACAAGGCTCACCTCGGCAATCCAGTGAAAGTTGACTGCTCAAATTCCCGACCTGCCGGTAAAATATTGAATCTCAATGGCGTTGAGATACGACCAGCGCAAAACAGCACCGAGCACTACGGGCAATCAATTACTTTAAATAAGATTACCGAATTATCTGAAAATCAATTTGATGAAAAGATGATTTCGGAAATTCGGCCACTCGGGAACACACGATACAACAAAGGAATCCATACCCTCAACGGGAATGAGACGATTACGGTGATTGACGCAAAACGTTTTATCTTTACGCTGCGTGGATTTTTTCAGCAACTGAAAGTGAAACTTAAAAAATCGTAAAGCAATGATTAAGAAGATTTTCGGCACTTTTGGAACGCGTGTGATGAATGCGATTTGCGGCATGGTGACGCTTTGGTTCGCCTCGCATTATCTCGGAGCCGAGGCTTGGGGAATCGGCGGTGTCGTGCTGCTCGACGTGTCGCTGCTTCTTGTCGGAGTGGAGCTTCTCGCCGGCAGTGGACTCATCTATTTCACGCCAAGGAAATCTTACCGCACCCTGATGAAAATCTCGTATCTGTGGACCACGATAATCGTCGCTTTTTATGCTTTGATAATAAAACTCGCGACATTTATCCCCGACAGCGTGACTTCATTATTCCTGAAATTCGCCGGTGAAGAATCCGAGCTGATTCCACACGGATATGAAGCAATAACCTTGGTTTTGGTGTTCATCTACAGCCTTCATAACTTCAACCTCACCACCTTGCTCGGCAAAGAACGCATCGGAACGAATAACATATTGTTTATCATACAGTTCATGACGCAGATGAGTTCGATGCTTGTCTATATTTTCGTTTTTGACCTAAGAGATGAACGCGCCTTCATTTACTCATTGCTGACCGGCTATGTCATTGGTTATCTGTGTGGTTTGACGCAAATATGGAGATACATCATCAACGACGACAGCAACGACAGCTTCTTGCGGACAGCAAAGGAGATGTTCAATTTCGGGAGCATCATACAGCTTTCCACTTTGGTTTCGTTGCTCAACAGACGGTTGAGTTTCTTCATTATCAAAGGCTTTTGGGGCGATGCACATGTCGGGGTTTACAATTCAGCGTCACAAGTCGCAGAGGCTCCAAAACTCATCGGGCAGAGCATCGCAATGGTGCAGTTTTCAAAGATCAGCAATATGACTGACAACAAGTTAGCGGCAAGAATCACGGTGCAGCTGCTGAAGACGGCCGCGAGCCTGACCGCGATATGCATCCTTGCGCTTTGCGTTATACCAACAAGCGTTT
>JAKSMW010000024.1 GCA_024400395.1 Bacteroidales bacterium | reverse complement strand
CGAAAAGCGTCTCCGGCATCTCCTTGCCGTCGATGATGAACGAGCCGTTGAAGATTTTGTGACGGCAGTGCTCGGAGTTCACCTGCGCGAAACCATAAACCTCCGAATCGGTGAGGCCGCGCCCGATCTTCTTGCTGATGCCTTTCAGATAATCTATTTCCTCCTGACTCAAAGCGAGGCCTTCCTTCTGGTTATATTCCTCAATATCAGTGATATACTTCAGCGGTTCCGGTTTCAGGTCAACGAAAAACACGTTCTGGTCGAGGTTGTGGTATTTCGCCTGAAGCATGGGGTCGAAGCTGTTGTCGTCTTCTTTTACCGAAAAATATTGCTCGATGCGGGTCACTCCGCTGATGCCCATGTTCTGGGTTATCTCGACGGCGTTGGTGCTCCACGGGGTTATCATCTCACGGCGAGGACCGAAGAAATAACCTTCAACAGACTGTGAATCAATCTGTTTTGCTTCATCGAAAAGCCAGATGAATTTTGTAATATCCTGCTTTGAAGGATTTTCAACGCATTGTACTGCGATGATTGTCTTTTGTTTAGTTTCGAAAAAGATTATCATATAATCAAAAAATTTCAAAGCGCAAAAATACGAAAAAATGAAATGGCATCTACAAGATTTTTGAAAGAATTGCTTTAATTAATAAGGTGTAGATAATTTGAAAATTAATTTTCGGAAGAATGTGGTTCGTATTGAAAAAAGTTGTACTTTTGCAGCTCGAAAAAATTAAATTTTCTAATTAATAAAAAGTAATGTACGCAATCGTAGAAATCGCAGGGCAGCAGTTCAAAGTCAGCAATGGCGACAAAATCTATTGCAACCGTTTGAACGGCGAAGTCGGAAGTTCAATCTCTTTCGACAAGGTGTTGATGATCGACAATGACGGCAACACAAGGGTTGGCACCCCCGTCCTCCAAGGTGCTAAAGTTGATGCTAAAATCATAGAACATCTCAAAGCTGACAAAGTCTTGGTCTTCAAGAAGAAAAGAAGAAAAGGCTATCAGAAACTCAATGGCCATCGCCAGTGTTTGAGCAGAATCAGCATCGAAAACATCACTGAATAATTAACCTAAAAAATCAAGAAGTTATGGCACACAAGAAAGGCGTTGGTAGTTCAGAAAACGGTCGTGAATCACATAGCAAACGACTCGGAGTAAAGGTTTTCGGTGGACAGGCAGTTATCGCTGGTAACATCATCGTTCGTCAGCGTGGTACAAAACACAATCCAGGTGAAAACGTTGGAATGGGTAAAGATCATACTTTATTCGCTCTCACAGACGGCATCGTGGAGTTCCGTAGAAAAAGAGACGACCGCTCATACGTTTCAGTCATCCCGGTGGAGGCTGAAGTCACAGAATAAGTCGTTTCAAGATAACGAACAGATAAAAAACCCGGCCACTTTTGCGGCCGGGTTTTTTATTTGAAACCTTTTAGATAAGCGAGGAAAGAAGCGGTTTATAGTTCGTAAAGTTATAAAGTTTGTAAAGTTCATAAAGTAGAAAGTTATAAAGTAGAAAGTGGCTGGCGCACGAGGGTTTTTCTCCCTTGTACGCCGGTTTTCTGTTCGTGTCCGGCAGACACATCACTCGTGCAAAAAAAAATGAAAAAAAATAGACCGCCGTATTGAAAAAAGTTGTACTTTTGCCGCCAATACGAAAAAAGCATATTTACAATATCAAGAACAAGGTTTCTGTTCGCCGAATTTGGCGAATAGGGATATTGTGATTACCCCTCCCGTTGCCAATTTGCTGTAAATCAACAATTTATCATTTGCTTGAAAACTCCGCCGCTGACCGCAAGTCAGGGGCTTTCGGCGTTTTCAGGGGTTTAAGGAACTTGAGGAGTTTAAGGTGTTTGAGGAATTTCAGGGGCTTCAGGGGATCTTTTTTCAAGACATTAATGACATTAATCGACTTTAAAGACTTTAATAAATAATAAAAAAATGAAGGCAAAAATCAGCAAAAAAACAGGCTACGAAGCCCCAAGGATTGAAGCGGCGAGCTTCGTCACAGAGAACGGCTACGCCGCGAGCGGCGCAGTGAAAAGCACACAGGTGTTCAACAATGTGAAGATAAGCTTCGGTGACTGACGCCGGCGTTGACACATCAAAGTCTAACAATCAAAGAAAAAGAAAGGAGAAAAAGAGATGAAGAGATTCTCAATGGCAATGATGGGCCTTGCGTTGGCGGGCCTGATGACGATGGTTTCATGCAGGAAGCCGGTCATCGGATTCAGCGGTGACGGAAGAGTCGTTACCATCAGCGCGGTGACGGAGAGCGGCAACGGCTCGAAGACGGCCATCGACGGCCAGAACGTGAACTGGAGCGTAGGCGACCAGATCAGGATGAACGCCGAGAGCGTTCTGACCCTCAAAGAGGGAGCCGGCACTACGGAAGGCGTATTTGAAGGCCCTGTCACGGGCGACGGCCCTTACCGTATCGGCTACCCGGCGGATGCGACGACATATAGCGGTACGACGCTGAAACTCAGCATCCTGGCGGAATGGACATACGACACCGAGAAGCAAATCGTCCCGATGGTGGCGGTCACCAACAGTGTTGAAGGCGGCCTGCAGTTCCACAATGCGGTGAACATGCTGAAAATGCAGCTCAAGGGCGGCAACACCGAAGCCAGCAAGCTGAAGTCGATCGTGTTCACGAGCGCGACGTCCAACCTCAGCGGAGACATAAGCGTAACGTTCGACGGCGAAGGTAATCCCACATTCAACGCCATCGCCGGTGACGGCGCCTCGAAGACGATGACCGTTCTCTTCGGCGACGGCCTCCAGCTCACGGCGGAAGCAGCGCAGTGCGTTTACATCCCGCTCGCTAAAATCAACGGCGGCGACCTCACGGTGCGCTTCGACTGCGCCAACGGCATATACGTGGAGAAGAAGTTGACTGCGACGTCCGCCTTCGATGCTGTCAACAACATGCTTGACTGCGGCGAGGTTGAGGTGAAGGCTGTGCCGGTGTTCAGCGTTTCGGCAACCACCACGGTGTTCTTCTCGCCGGGCAACCTGCAGTACCTTGGCCAGGCAGAGGAAGGTCATAAGTGGCGTTTCGCTGAACACCAGTGGGACTACATGGGCGACGGTCCGAATACCACAACGGGTAATAAGGGCAACGTCGACCTCACCTCACTTGGTTACTTGGCTGGAATGTACAACACGGGTTCCGGCACAGCCGGTCCCAGCGAGACCGATGCGGACAAGGCGGCTGCTCGCGACCTGTTCGGCTGGGGCTGCACGGGGTACCAGGACACGCGGACATCATCTGAGACTGAATACCAACCGTATTCTACAGCAAATAGAAATAAATACTACGGACCTTACGGAAAAACGTACGAATTGAGTGTGGAATATAAGTCAGACTGGGGCTGCAATACGATATATTGCGGAGACATCGAAACTGAAGCAGGCTGGTACACGTTGAGCAAAGCCGAATGGACGTATCTGTTCAATACACGTACTACCAATACCACTGGACTTCCGAACCTCTCGCGATACGCAATGGTTAAAGTGAACGGGGTTAAAGGTTTGCTGATATTCCCAGACATTTTTGCATGGGACGAAACAAAAATGGGTACGGCTCCGGACAAAGTCAACTGCTATGTTGATTACCCGATTAGTTACACTGTGTCTGAGTTTACTGAACAGGAGAAAGCTGGCGTTATTTTCCTTCCAGCTGTTGGCTATCGCTATTATAGTTCAGGTAATAAATTTAGTCAAGTTGGTGTCTCTGTTTGCTACTGGTCAAGAAGTGTGTTTTATCAAGATAGTGATAGTTACTCTTCAAAATTAGCATTTTCATCAGCCGAATTTAACTGTGATAAAAAGGCTGGTAGGTATAATGGAAATTCCGTCCGTCTTGTTCGTAATGTAAAATAGAATTCAACTATTACGAATATCATATTGCAAAGAGGCTTTCAGAGATGGAGGCCTCTTTTAACTTTTAACTCTCCACTTTTAGCACTTTAAAAACTTTTTACTATCTTTGCAGCCTGAAAAAAATGATACCGTTATGAAGTACCCCATCGGAACCCAGACGTTCAGCACACTCATCGAGGAAGGCATGGTTTATGTAGATAAGACAGACCTCGTTTACAACCTCGCGCAGAAACATATATGCTTTTTATGCCGCCCCCGACGGTTCGGGAAATCATTGCTAATTTCAACATTGGAAAGCTATTTCAAAGGTGAAAAAGAACTCTTCAAAGGCCTGGAAATGGAGAAGTTGGAGAAGGATTGGACGCAGTATCCGGTGTTTCATGTGGATTTCTCGCAAGGTAATTTTAAGGATCCCAACTATATTCCCAGCACGATGGGCAATTATCTTGACGAGTGGGAGGAGGAATATGGTGTCAGCAAAAAATATGAAGAGATCGGCATCCGTTTCTCAAACGTCATCGCGGCGGCGCATGAGAAGACAGGGCGGAAAGTTGTAGTCCTTATTGACGAATACGACAAGCCTTTGCTTGACGTTCTCATGGAGGCACAAGAACAGACGAACCGCGATGCACTGAAAGAAATATACAGCACCTTCAAGAAAACCGACGAACATCTGCGTTTCGTTCTTCTCACAGGTGTCACCAAGTTCTCGCAGGTGAGCGTTTTCAGCGGCTTCAACCAGCCGGAGGACATCAGCATGAAGAGCGAGTTCGACGCGCTGTGCGGCATCACCAAAGACGAACTCGTGAGCTATTTCGACGAGGAGATTGCGGTGATGGCCGAGAAAAGGAAGTGTTCGAAGGAGGAGATGTACATCCGCCTCAAGAAACAGTACGACGGCTACCATTTCTCCGAGGGGATGACAGACATCTTCAACCCTTACAGCGTGCTGAACGCATTGAACGACAGGAAATTGGATGAATATTGGTTTGCGTCAGGCACTCCGACATACCTTATAAAACTCATAAACAGGCACAAGACGAACATCAAAGACATCGTAAGCAAGTCGTATGCGAAGAAATACTTCATGGACTACAAGGCCGATGTCGAAGACCCCTTGGCGATGATATACCAGAGCGGATACCTCACGATAAAAGGCTACGATGGCAGGAAGGGGCTTTACAAATTGGACTTCCCGAACAACGAGGTGCGCAACGGCTTCATCGACCTGCTCGCCAACGACTATCTCAACGACATCCACGGCGGCACGAATTGCCTGGTCATGGATATCAGCGATATGCTCGGCGAGTGTCGCTTGGACGACATGCGCGACGCACTCTCCGGCTTCTTCGCCTCAATCCCATACAACGCAAACTATCAGGAACGCGTCTGGAGCTACGAGAGCCACTATCATTACACATTGTATTTAGTGTTCAATCTGCTGTCGTGTTACACGGTCCTGACGGAAAAGGAAAATTCAAGAGGAAGAGCCGACATCATCGTTGAGACGGACGACTACGTTTATATCTTCGAGTTCAAATTAAACGGCACGGCCGCCGAAGCCCTGAAACAGATTGAAGACAAAGGCTACGCCGAGCCATACGCCGCGGATAAAAGAAAACTTTTCCGCATAGGAGTGAGCTTCTCTTCAGAAAAGAAAAACATCGTTGAGTGGGAGGTGGTTTAGCTGAAAGTTTATATTGACAAAACTGAATTGATTTACAATGTAGTAGAGGAAAGAAGGAACTTTATCGGCGTTGATATGGAGAAACAAAATATTGTGAGTTGGAAAGACGTTAATGGTTGAAAAAGTAATAATAATAAAAAATGAGTATGACAAGGTTATTTAAGAAATCGCTGATGCTCGCGGCATTGTTCCTCGGCATCGCATTGAATGCAAACGCAGTTGAAGTTTATCCATACAGCTGCGGTTTTGAAAACGAGACGGAATGGACATCAGACTGGTTGCCAATTGTTTACGCGGGTAACGTCACATGGCAGAGGACCAGCAACGGCAACGGGATGTACTCTCACGGTGGTCAGTATTTCGCATATTCGGCGACGACATACGGCGACTCGCGCATCGAAGTCGTAAGCCCGGCCTTCAACCTCACAGCCGGAAACAGCTACGAACTCTCATTCTGGACAGCCACGACGTATGTTGACGATTTCCGGGAGTCGAAAGTCAGAATCCGTGAGGATTACGTGACACCGGGCGATGAAAGCAACGCCGTCGTCATTTGGGAAGAGGAGGAGCCGCAGGAGGAATGGCGTCAGATATTCATCGACCTCACCCCGTGGGCGGGCAAGACGGTGTATATCAGCTTCTTGCGCGAAGGCTACGACGCTCACGGTTTTTGCGTGGACGACTTCAAAATTGAAGAGACAGCCGGTTCCTCATTCGAGATCACAGCCAATGCCGCTCCGTTCTTCGGCGGCAACGTCGAGGGAGCGGGCACTTACGACAGCGGCGAAGTCGCAACACTGACAGCCACAGGCAGAAACGGTTACGTCTTCTCACAGTGGAGCGACGGCAATACCGAAAACCCGCGCCAAGTCACCGTCACGCAAAGTGCCGGGTTCACGGCCGAGTTTGTTGACGCATACGAATATCCTGAAGTTTACGAAGTCAATGACAATCAGACTTTTGAAGAAGGCTTCGAGACAGAAGACGGCTTCGATGCATGGCGCGGCGTCAACTTCACCGACTTCCCGAACTGCATCTGGACACACGAGGAGAACGACGGCGAGATAATAATGTCACACAGCGGCGACTACCTGCTCTTCGGCGACGCACTTCTCAACGCATACGAGGAAAAAGCGTTCATCAGCCGACCGCTGAAGCTCAACGACATCGCCTTCGAAAGCCAAATGACTTTCTATTCGATGGTCATTTTCGCCGAAGATTACGTCCATCATTCGGTGAGAGTCTCAACGAACCCCGACATCGAAGCTCTCTACAACGGCGAGTGGGATGAAGCCTGGGTCGATGCCGAACCCATTGACATGGAATATGTTAAGATAGAGATTGACCTTTCGGAATACATCGGCGAGACGGTCTATATCGCGTTTTACAAGAAAGGCGACAACGGCCCCGGTTGGTGCATCGACGACATTAAAGTCACGGCATTCAAACCTGAAACCGTCAATGAAAACAATGCCGTTTCCTTGAACATCTTCCCGAATCCAGCCAACGACTTCGTGAATGTCATAGGTGAAAACCTCGACAATCTTGAAGTCTATAACGCTGTCGGTCAATTGGTTATGAATGTCAATCTTGCCAATGAAAACAAGATTGACGTCACAAATCTCGAAGGCGGCGTTTATTTCTTCAGTATTATCGACAAAAATGGAAATAAAGTTGTAAAAAAGGTGGTCAGGAAATAAAGTTTTTTGCTACCTTTGCACGCAAAATTTTTAATAGCTATGCTAACAATTCCTTATATCAGAGAACATAAAGAAGAATGTATAAATCGTTTGAGTATCAAGAACTTCACACGTTTTGAACTGCTCGACGAGATTCTTGCTTTGGACGATGAACGTCGTAAGACACAGCAGGAAAACGACGAGGCTTTGGCCGAAGCCAATTCAATTGCACGTCAGATTGGCGACCTTTGCAAGCAAGGCAAGGCTGCCGAAGCCGCTCCGATGAAGGCTCGCGTCGCCGAACTCAAAGAACTCACAAAAGTCAAAGGCGAGCGTCTTGAAGAAGTGAAACGTTTGATTAACAGTAAGTTGGTGGAGATTCCAAACACGCCAAACCTCATGGTTCCGCGCGGCAAGACCGCTGCCGACAACCTCGTGGTCAGCGAAGAAGGCAAGATGCCGGAACTTCCGAAGAACGCGCTTCCTCACTGGGAGCTTCTCAATAAATATCAACTCGCTGATTTTGAACTCGGTAACAAGGTCACAGGTGCGGGTTTCCCGTTCTATAAAGGCAAAGGCGCACGTCTGCAACGCGCACTTATCAACTTCTTCTTGGATGAAGCGGTCGCCGACGGTTACTTCGAGGTCCAGCCTCCGATTCTCGTGAACGAGGCATCGGCCTACGCCACAGGCCAGCTTCCTGACAAGGAGGCGCAGATGTATGCCGTCCCGTTGGATAAGATGTACATGATTCCTACAGCCGAGGTGCCGGTGACGAACATCTTCCGCGACCAGATCGTGCAGGAGAGCCAGTTGCCGATCAAGACGGTGGCTTATTCCAACTGCTTCCGCCGTGAAGCCGGATCGTGGGGCAAGAACGTCCGCGGACTCAACCGTCTGCATCAGTTCGACAAGGTTGAAATCGTCGAAATCGCTCACCCTGACAACTCTTACGAACGCCTCGAGGCAATGAAGGAACACGTCGCCAACCTGCTTCGCAAGCTCGAACTTCCGTTCCACGTCCTCCGTCTCTGCGGCGGCGACATGAGTTGGACTTCGGCCATGACTTACGACTACGAGGTGTGGTCGGCGGCACAGCAGCTCTGGCTCGAAGTAAGCTCCGTTTCTTGCTTCGAAACATTCCAATCTAACAGATTGAAACTCAGATTTAAAGACAAAGACGGCAACATTCAGTTGACTCACACTCTGAACGGCAGTGCGTTGGCATTGCCGAGAATAGTGGCGGCGTTGCTTGAAAACAACCAGACAGAAGACGGCATCTTAATTCCAAAGGCACTTCAACCATACACAGGCTTTGAAATCATTAAGTAAAATATTGGCAATAACGGTCCTGTTCCTGATGGCGGCTTGCTCATCCAAGTCGCCGTCAGGACAGATTGACTCCATGCAGAAACGCCTGACAAAGGCCGAGAGTCAACTTGAAGTCATTTATAATGAAGATTTTAACAATCTCGTAAGTAAATGTCAGATGCTCGACACCACGGTTTCGAGAACCGCTGCGAACGTTGAGGCAATCGAACTCATGACGATGTATCTGCAACAGTTTGAGACGATGCGCCCGATAATGCAGGACGACATCGATTTCTCGCGTCAGCAGCTTTCCAACCTCAAAGATGATCTGGTTTCAGGCGTGTTGCCGGAAGAGAAAGTTGTGAAATACATCTCCGAAGAGGAGGCCGCGCTGCACAAAATAGAGGCGCAGGTGAAGTATTTTCAGGAGAAATTCGACGAACAGGAAAAAGTCGCAAAGGAGCTTGCAAAATGACGCGGCTGCCTCATAAAATGCGCGATAAAATAATGACATTACTCTGTGTGATGTCATTTTTCGTGTCGTATCACGTTGAGGCTCAAATACCTGCAAACTCCACCAACGAAAGGTTGGCTTATCAGTTTTACGCTAACAAGGAATACGACAAGGCCGCCGATTTGTATCAACAGCTTTACAATGATACGAAAAGGTCGCAGTATTTCAACCAGCTTGTTGACTGTCTCTTGCAAAAAAATGATTTTGAAACGGCGAAAGACAAGTTGAAGACTTTTCTGAAAACAAATCCCAACGCCTGGAAATCGCATGTTGACCTCGCATTCGTTTATCTGAAAAACGGCGAGAGCGAGAAGTCGGAGAAGTATGTCGCGAAAATCGTAAAAGATGTCCCCGAAAACAAAAATTCGATATTGGAAGTCGCTAACTTGCTGCGTGTCAGGACTTTTAATGAAGCGGCATTGACATTATATAATAAAGGTGCGCAAAGTGCCAAGGTCGGTTACAATTTCTATTCTGAAAAGGCTTACGCATATAATTCATTGCTCGACTTTGAAAACTGCGTGAAATATTATCTTCTTTATTTGGAGGAGAATCCGAATCAGTACGACAATGTGAAAAACAGGTTCCGCATACTGCTGATGTACGACATGAACGGAAATGTCAACGATGTCATCAGGATGGCGCTTTTGCAAAGCACGCAGGAAAAGCCTGAAAATGAGGAGTTTTCGCAGCTTCTGATGTGGTTTTCGCTTCAGCAGAAAGACTACGAACTCGCCATGATGCAGCTGAAAGCACTCGACCGGCGCAAGGGCGACCACGAGAGTGACATCATTTACATCTCACAGATTGCGCTTGATAATCAGCAGTTTGACATCGCCATCGACGGCTATGAATACGTCGCCGCCAAATCAAAGGAAGGCGTTTTCTATATCGATGCCGAAGTCGGGCTTTTAGAGACGCAATACAATAAAGCGATTGTTGAAGGAAATCACGACAAGGTGTTTTATGAAAACCTGTCGGGACGCATCGCCGAGGCTTTCAAAGATATAGGATTCTATAAATATACCAAGTCGCTGATGACAATCCAGGCTCACATCCTCGCTTTTGAACTTGACCGGTCTGATGAGGCGATAGAATTGATAAACAATGCGTTGCAACTTGGATTCACTAATGCCGACAATGCCGTTTTGAAGATGGAACTCGCCGACATTTACCTTTTCAAGGATGAGGTCTGGGAGGCGACATTATTGTATTCTCAGATTGAGAAGTCGATGAAAAATGAGCCGGTAGCGCACGAGGCGCGGTTCAAAAACGGGCAGCTCCGTTATTTCATCGGGGAGTTCGAGTGGGCGCAGGCCTCGCTCGACATCCTGAAAGCCGCCACCTCAAAACTCATCGCCAACGATGCCATGACGCTCTCGCTCACGATAAGCGATAATCTTGAGTTTGACACAATCGCCTTGAAACGTCTCGCGAAAGCGGATTATTACATATATCAACATCGCTACGACCTTGCAAATCAGATGCTTGACTCGATAAACGCCTACAACCCGAATGAGGTGAGTATGCCGAGCCTGCTTTACAGAAAAGCGAAAATCGCAAGGGAAAACGGTGATTACCAGCAGTCTGACAGCCTTTACAAACGCATTTATGAAGGCTACGCCGACAGCTACATTGCCGATGAAGCTCTGATTGAAGACGCACAACTTCTTGAATATCAGCTCGGCAGAAAAGAAGATGCGATGGAGTGCTACGCAAAATTGTTTGATTATTACACCGCCAGCGTCTATGTGGCGCAGGCACGTAAAAGTTACCGCTGTCTCCGTGACGAAATAAAATAGAAATATGGGCGAAAATTCAAAAATCAATGCTGTAAGACCTAAGAAAGCCTTGGGACAGCATTTCCTCGTTGACCTGAACATCGCAAGAAACATCGTCGATGCCTTGTCAAAAGACCACGATGTTGTCATTGAAGTCGGTGCCGGAATGGGTGTGCTGACACAATATCTCATTGAAGACCAATTAGATAAACTTCAGGTTGTCGAGATTGACGGCGAGTCTGTTGACTATCTGCTGAAGAAGTTCCCGATGCTTGACGGGCATATTGTCTTTGGTGATTTCTTGAGATACGACATCGCGGCCTTGACTGTCAATGGGAAAAATGACGTTGCGGTGATAGGCAATTTTCCGTATAACATTTCGTCGCAGATTTTCTTTCAGATTTTGAAGTACCGCGATTGCGTCTCGGAGTCGGTTGGAATGATTCAGAAGGAGGTGGCGGAGCGTTTGGCCGCCGGGCCGGGAAGCAAGACCTACGGCATTTTGAGCGTGCTGCTCCAGGCGTGGTATGACATCGAATATCTGTTCACAGTGCATGAAAACGTGTTCAACCCGCCGCCGAAGGTGAAGTCGGCGGTTATAAGGCTGAAACGTAACAACGTCAAGGAACTCGGCTGCGACGAGAAACTCTTTGTGACAATTGTGAAACAGGCTTTCAACCAGCGACGCAAGACGATGCGTAACTCCCTGCGCTCGCTGATTCCTGCCGAAATGATTGATAACGAGATATTTGACAAGAGGCCGGAGCAGCTGTCGGTGGCGGAGTTCGTGGAGTTGACGAAGATGCTGGATGTTGATAGGTAAATCACATTTTCTTCATCGCCACCTTCACCGTGGTCCACGCCGCGATGCCGCCTATGACCACAATCGTCGCGAGAACGACGAGAATGTCGGTCAGCTTCAGCGCGACAGGGTAGTAGTCAACGATATAGTTCCCGGTGCCGTCGCCGAGGCGGATGATGCCGACGTACTGCTGAAGCAACACGGCAATGATTCCTAATACAAGTCCGATGATGCCGCCGACGACGGCGATGAGCGTGCCTTCGTTGAGGAAGATATTGTGTATCAAGGTGTTGTCGGCTCCCATGGCGCGTAAAGTGGAAGTGTCTTTCTTCTTCTCTATGATGAGCATCGACAGCGAGCCTATCACGTTGAACGTCGCCATTATCAAGATGAATGTAAGTATCAGATATACGGCGAGTTTCTCCGATTTCATCATTTTATATAAAGTGGACTGCTGCTCGTATTGGTCATCGACCTTGAAACCTGGGCCGAGGATGTTTTGTATTTCCTTTTTGACGGCGGAGAGGCTGCGTGCGGCGTCTTTGCCGTTTGGGACGAAAATCTCCACGGCAGACGAAAGGCTGTCGTAACCTATCAGGTCTGAAAGCCATTGGTATGGCGCGAGAATCAGTTGGTCGTCGATTTCCTGTTGCGTTGAAAACACCTGATTCACAAACAGTTGTCCGTTGTTGAAACTGTTTTCGATGTTGAATGACGAGGCGTTTCCGCGTCGCGGGACATATACCTGCACCATGGAGTACGGTCTGTTCGGGTTGATGCCGAGGTAGTAAGCCATGCCGGAACCTGGTGTCGCAAAGTCATATTCTTCACGGTGCAGCCGCAGGCCTTTGCCGCCAACCACGGAGCCGTTGATGCGGTCGATGTCTTCGTATTCGTCGGGCAAGCCTTTTATCTGCCCGATCTGTTGCTTGTCGGCGTTGCGGAAAAGCGCGTCTTCGGTGATTGTGGGAAGCACGAAGTCAACGTTCTTCACGTTTTTTATCTTGTCGAAAGGGAAGTCTTTGAGGTTCACGGTCTTGCCTTCCGTGGCGGTGACGCGCAGGTCGGGCGAGAGCTTGTGGATGGAGTCGGAGATGACCACGTTGAAGCCGTTGAACACCGACAGCACGAAAATCATGGCGAAAGCCGCCACGCCGACACTCACTATCGAAATCCATGTGATTATGTTGATGAGGTTGTGGCTTTTCTTCGCGAGAAGATAACGTTGCGCTATGAAAAGTGGTAGTTTCATTGTTTCAAGGGTTTCAAAGTTTCAAGGGTTTCAAGGGTTTCAAAGTTTCAAGGGTTTCAAGAAACCTCTGAATCCTCTGAAACCTTTGAAACTTCTTAAACCTATGAAACCTACTGTTTCAGCAGGTTGTCAATGTTCTCGATGTAGTCGAGCGAGTCATCCTCGAAGAATTGCAGTTCCGGGATGATGCGCAGCTGTTTCCCGACGCGTCCGCCGAGGAGTCCGCGCAGGTAACGGCTCATCTCGTTGACCTCTTTCACGACGTTGGCTTTCGCCTCGTGCGACGGGCCGAAAATGCTCAGGTAAATGCGTGCGTACGACATGTCGGAAGTGACGTTGACCTTTGTCACTGTAATCATTACGTTGCCACGCGTCTTGATTTCTCTCTGAAATATCTCACCAAGTTCCTTCTGGACCAGCTTGGAAATTTTCTGTTGTCTTTTTGTCTCCATAATGGCCGCAAAATTACAAAGAAAAATGATTGCCGTGTGATTTTTCACCCATTATTTGAAAATAAAAATAAATGTTTTGAAAAAAGTCTTTGAAATCGGAAAAAAGAGTAATTTTGCGGGTTATGAGAAAAATAAAATTTATAGATTTGTTCGCGGGAATCGGAGGCATTCGGCTTGGTTTTGAACAGGCGGCTCGTGATTTTGGTATTGAAACGCAATGCGTTATGACATCAGAGATTAAGGAGTATGCCGTTGATGTTTTAAAACAGAATCATCCGGGCGAAGAAATCAGAGGTGACATAACAAAAATTGACGCGTCAGATATTCCTGATTTTGAAATTCTTTTAGCCGGATTTCCTTGTCAGGCGTTTTCGGCTGCCGGGAAAAGACTTGGTTTCATGGATACCAGAGGCACGATGTTTTTTGAAGTGGAAAGGATTTTAAAGGAAAAGAAACCTTTTGGATTTGTATTGGAAAATGTCGAAGGTCTTGTAAATCACGATAAAACCGAAAAAAACGCACCGATGGGCAGGACATTGGAGACGATACTTGGGCATCTTGCCGAACTTGGCTATAAGACGGAGTGGAAAATACTGAATTCAAGGAATTTCGGTCTCGCTCAGGAACGCAAGAGAATATATATCGTAGGCTCGAAAATTGAAAAGCCATCGTTGGAGTTTTTCCATGTGAAAACTGCGGTTCTTGGCGATGTCTTGGAAAAAGGTTTGCCAACGGTTCATAGCAAATTCATAAATCAGCTTCTTTCTCATTATTCTTTTGAAGAATTGTATGGAAAGTCAATAAAAGACAAGCGCGGAGGAGAAAACAATATTCATAGCTGGGATATTGAAATGAAAGGTGAAGTGTCTGATAATCAAAAGAAATTGCTGAATGAACTATTTAAACAAAGAAGAAAAAAGAAATGGGCTGAAGAGTTCGGAATTGAATGGATGGACGGGATGCCTCTGACTTTTGAGCAGATAAAAACATTCTTCGCTGATGAAAATCTCATGCAAATGCTTGAGGATCTTGTGAGTAAGGGCTACTTGTGCAAGGAACATCCGAAACGTTTGGTCACAAAGACAAATCTTTTTGGCGAGTCGAGTATCGTCAGACAGCAGGATGAGAGTTTACCTTTGGGTTATAACATCGTTGCTGGAAAACTTAGTTTTGAAGTGAATAAAATACTTGACCCACAAGATGTTACGCCAACTTTAGTGGCGATGGATATGAAAAAACTGTTTGTGGTTGACAACGACGGAATACGAACCCTCTCGTTGAAAGAAGGTTTGCGTTTGTTCGGATATCCTGATGATTATCAGTTTGATGTAAAAAAAGATGACGGATACGACTTGCTCGGAAACACCGTGGCGGTGCCGGTAATAAGGTCTGTCGCGATGAGATTGCTTGAAGTTTATTTAAAATCAAATACAAAATCATGAAACTTTCAGCTGAAAATGTTTTTCAGAAACTTCTAAATGAAGAGAAAATCCTTGAGATTCAAGGGCAGATTCGTTTTTATCTCGGCAATGTTGACATTGTTGTAAAGCAAAAAGACGTCGTCGGAAACATCATGCAGGAATGGCTTGAAGGGTGGCTGATCAAAAACGGCATTGATTTCAGAACAAATTCCAACTCTCAGATGCCGCCTGATTTTTTCCTGAATCCTGATGACTTGACTTGTGATTTGCTTGAAGTCAAAGCATTTAACTATGATGCGCAGCCGGGTTTTGACATCGCTGATTTCAACATGTATCAGTCGGAAATTGTTGAGAAACCATATATGCTTCATGTCAAATATTTGATTTTCGGTTATCAGATGACTGAAGATGGCTACGTGATTATCAAGAATTTATGGTTGAAAAATGTATGGGAGATTTGCAGGAGAATGGAAAACTGGCCGATGAATCTTCAGATAAAAGACAATGTCGTGCATAAGATTCGTCCGTGTGTCTGGTATTCGGAAAATGCCAGATACATGCCTTTCAATTCGTTGGAAAGTTTCATTTCCGCCATCGATGAAACGGTTTTCAGGAATCCGAAGACGCGTATTCGGTCTGGAACGTGGTTGCAAAATTTCAAAAGGAATTATTTTGAGTTCTATAATGTAAAATTAAATGTACCGAGATGGAGTGACATCGAAGACAGTTTTAATAGATAAGCAATGAGACTTGTAATTCAACGTGTTTCACGCGCTTCGGTGACAATCGGAGGCGTTTTGAAGTCGGAAATCGGAAAGGGACTGATGATTCTTCTCGGCGTTGAAGACGCTGACAGTCAGGAAGATGTGGAATGGCTCTGCCAGAAAGTGACGAAACTCCGCATCTTTGAGGATGAGAACGAGGCGATGAACTTGGACATCAACCAGGTCGGCGGCGAGTTCCTCGTCGTCAGCCAGTTCACGCTTCATGCGATGACGAAGAAAGGAAACCGGCCGAGTTTCATCCGCGCGGCGCGACCCGAACATGCCGTTCCGCTTTATGAATTGTTCCTCAAACGGTTAGCCGAAATATCGGGACTGCCCGTCAAATGCGGCGAGTTCGGCGCGAACATGCAGGTCGAACTCATCAACGACGGCCCGGTGACAATACTGATTGACTCGCAAAACAAAGAATGATACTTTTTTACAGAAAATACGGCAATCCTGAAAACCCCGCGATCCTCGTGCTTCACGGGCTGCTGGGGCTTTCCGACAACTGGGACTTCTTCGGGAAACATTTCGCGGAACGTGGTTTTCACGTCATCGTCCCCGACATGCGAAACCACGGGATGTCGCCGCGGATGGAAGCGTTCAACTACAACGTGATGGCAAATGATGTCAAGAAAGTGCTCGAAAATGAAAATGTTACGCGTTGCAGTGTCATAGGTCACAGCATGGGCGGGAAAGTCGCGATGACCCTGGCATTCAAGCATCCGGAATTGGTTGACAGACTCGAAATCCTCGACATCAGTCCGAGGGCGTTCGACAGCCCTTTGGAACATATCGGTTTCATTGCGGCAATGGAAGGCGTTGATTTGAAGAAAGTTACGAGAAGAATCGAAGTCATGGAGCAACTCGAGAAATACAATTACGAGAAACGCGTTCTCCTTTTCCTCATGAAAAACCTGTCATACACGCGCGAACACGGATTCCGCTGGAAACCGTATCTGAAGTCGATTTACAGGAATATTGGCGAAATCGGCAAGGGCTTTGACAATCAATGTGTTTTTGAAGGCAGGACCTTGTTCATAAAAGGCGGTGAATCAGATTACATTCTTGAAAAGGACATTCCGGCGATGAGGCATCATTTCCCGCACCATGAAATGATCACTTTCGAGAAGTCGGGGCATTGGATTCATGTTGACGCAACCGATGATTTTATCATGGCGACCGAGCGTTTCATATCTTGAAAACAGTGTTTTGAAATGCTTAATTAAAAAGTTTTTATATTGAAAAAAATCGTATATTTGCAGCCTTTTAGAGAATTAATTTTTACATGATGATACCAGCAAAACAAAATGTAATTGAAGTCTTGAGAAATGTTGTTTATTTCCCGAAAGGAAGTAACATCGTTGATTTAGAGATGGTTAAGGAAATAGAAGTGGGTGTTGACCTCATTCGTTTCCATCTTTATTTTGAAAAACTCGGTGATGAGAAGAACCAGTTTTTGATTGATTCAGCGAAAAACGCTTTGGAGGAGGCCTTCAAAGGCGTGAAAGTTGACATCATCGTCGAGGAGATTCCGAACAACCTCAGCAAAGTGCATCATATCATCGCCGTTGCGTCGGGCAAGGGCGGTGTCGGCAAATCGACGGTGTCGGCGAACCTTGCCATCGCGCTTGCGATGCAGGGTTTCAGGGTCGGCCTGCTCGACGCTGACATCTACGGGCCGTCGGTGCCAATCATGTTCGGCACGGAAGGCACGCAGCCGGAATGCTACGACAAGGACGGCAAGGCCATCATGGTGCCGGTCGAGAAATACGGCATCAAGCTGATGAGCATCGGCAACATGGTCGATTCCAACCAGCCGCTCATCTGGCGCGGGCCGATGGCGTCGAGTGCCTTGACACAGCTCATGGGCGACACCGACTGGGGCGAGATCGACTTCATGGTCGTTGACATGCCGCCGGGAACAGGCGACATCCAGCTTTGCATCGCGCAGAACTACAACATCGACGGAGCCGTCATCGTGACGACACCGCAGAAGGTGGCCTTCGCCGACGTGCGCCGCGCCGCCATGATGTTCAAACACAAAGGCGTCAACGTCCCGATCCTCGGACTCGTAGAGAACATGGCGTACTTCACGCCGTCCGACATGCCGGAAAAGAAATATTTCATCTACGGCGACTGCCACGGACGCGAGTTCGCAAAAGAATTGGACATCCCGTTCCTCGCCCAGATCCCGATTGACGAGAAAGTCGCAAACGCAGGCGACACAGGACAGCCTTACACGTTCAACAACCCGTGCTCACCTGTCACGGCTGCATTCAACAAATTGGCAAATAACATTATACAACAAATTCTTTAGCCATGGAAAAAGAAGTTTTAATAAAGAAAATCAAGAACATACTCGTTCAGATTGAGCCTTACCTGAAGGCTGACGGCGGCGGCGTGGAGTTCGTGGAACTCACCGACGACATGACCGTGATGGTGCGCCTGACCGGTGCCTGCGGCGACTGCCCTCACAGCATGCAGACGCTGAAAAACGGCATCGAGAAAACCATCAAAAGCGTTCTCCCGGAAATAAAGTCAGTTGAGAAAGTTTAAAGATTAAATATTAAAGTTAAAAAAGATTAACAATACGCTTATGAAACGTAATCTACTATTATTCAGCCTTTTGGCATTGGTCATGGGCTTCGGTGCAAAGGCACAGACAAACACTTACAACATGGTGACTTCAACGGCTGACCTTTATGAGGGAGCGAAAGTCATCCTCGTCGGCTACAACGATACGGCTGACTCGGCATTCATGATGTCGTATCAGAAGTCAAACAACCGTCATGCGATTTACACGAACCAGACTGGCAACTCAATCGCGACGACAGTGGCGGTTTCGGCGACGAGCGAGACCGAGCCGTTTGAACTCACCGTCGGCGGCAGCGAAGGCGCATGGACATTCTTCGATGAACTCAAAGGCGGCTACCTCTACGCAGCTGGCGGCGGCAACTACCTCAAGACGCAGACTTCACTCGACGACAAAGGCAAGTGGGCCGTCACGATGACAGACGGCGCTTGTGTCTTCATGTCAAACGGCGGCGTCGAACAATGCTACATGCATTTCAACATCAACCGTTCAGGTTCTCCTTTGTTCGGATGTTACAAGCCGACATCAAACGTCACGGCTCCGGTCTATATCTTCATGGCCGGCGGCACTCCGACCATCGACCCGGAACCGAGCAACTATCCGACACAGTTCACGGCTGAGGTGGAACGCACCACAGTCGAACTCGAATGGAACGCCTCGACAGGCGCACAGGCACCGAGAGGCTACCTCGTGCTCGGCTCGACAGGCGCAATCACCGTCCCGACAGACGGCACGCCGGTCACCAACGACCTCAACGCCTCTGACGGACACGTCGCTTTCAACGTCCTCTCAGGAACAGAATGCGAGTTCAGCGGCCTCATGGGAAACACAACATACAATTTCGCTATCTTCCCATACACCAACAGCGGCGAAAACATCGACTACAAAACCGACGGGACATACCCGACCGCTTCTGTGACAACGGAAAACGTGACCTGCCTCGTTGACACCGACTTCAACGGCAGCCTCGCTCCGTTCACGGCTTATAACGTCACCGGCGAACAGGAATGGACACCTTCATCTTACAGCGGAGTCAATTTCGCGAAGATGAACGGCTATGCAAGCGGCTCGGCATTCGCAAACGAAGACTGGCTCATCTCACCGAACCTATTCGTGAACGGAAAATATGAAAGCATCTCCATCAGCTTCATGAATGCCTACAAGTTCGACGGCAACGCCCTCATGGTTCTGATTTCGGGCGCATACGACGGACACAGCGACCCGAACGACTTTCAGTGGGAAGACATCACCGATGAATTCGACTGGTCGGAAGGCAACTACGTCTGGCAGGAATCGGGCGAGCTGACATTGGAAATAGAAAACGCCAACTCACTTTACATCGCTTTCGTCTATACATCATCGGCTGCCGAGGCTTCAACATGGGAAATCACCGATGTCGAAATATATGGCATGGGCTACGACGCCGTTGAGGAAGTCAACGCTTCGGCTTTGAACGTCTATCCGAACCCGGCTTCAAACAGCTTCAGCTTCAACGCCGAAAACGACGAGACAGTTGAAATCATCGACATGACAGGCCGTACAGTGATGAGCGTCAACGCTGTGGCCGGCGAAAACAACGTCAACGTTTCTGAACTCAGCAACGGCGTCTATTTCGTGAAGATGGGTGCGTCGGTTGTCAAATTTGTCAAGAAATAAGTGATTGCCAGTTATTTCAAATATCTGCAAAAGGCGAAGGGAGATTTCCGTCTCCATTCGCCTCTTGTTTTCGACCTGTATAACAAGGTGCTGAAACATCTGCCCAAAAAAGACAGAGATGCGGAGCTTGACAGAAGACTGAAAAATTTTGTCAACGACAACCCTTTGATTTTCAAAGATGACGATTGCGTTATGGTGGTTAAAGGCATTCATAAAAACAAGAAAGACGAAGACGACTGGAAGAGACTTTGCAAGGACGGGAATGTGAGCCTGAGCATCGACTGCTGGAGTTTCGGATTGGTTTTCGTGATGGAAAGATTGAAAAAAGAACACTTCGTTTTGAGGTTTTAGAGGAGGTTGAGGAGATTAAGGAGATTAAGGAGTTTAAGGAATTTGGTTATGAAGATTTATACAAAAACAGGGGATAAGGGGACGACGTCGTTGGTGAACGGGACGCGTGTCGGGAAGGACGACGTGCGGCTGGAGGCTTACGGCACCTTGGACGAGCTGAGTGCTTTTGTCGCTGTCCTGATGGACTCGACGGAGCGGTTTCAGGAACAGTTTTTCGAGATACAGAAGAAACTGATGGTGGCGGAATGTCTTCTCGCGACCGACGATGGCAGCGACTTGAAGAAACAGTTGCCGCAGCTGACCGACGCCGACGTTGAGTATCTCGAAAGAAACATCGACGCGATGAATGCGGAGCTGCCGCCGTTGAACAGCCTGATAGTTCCGGGCGGCAACATCTTGGCGTCGCGATGCCACGTGTGCCGCACCGTTTGCCGCCGCGCGGAACGCGCGGCGGTGAGGATGAGCAGGGAGTTTGAAGTCAACGAAGTAATCCTGAAATATCTGAACAGACTCTCCGACTTCTTCTTCGTGATGTCGAGGACGTTTGTCGAAGACGACAGGAAATGGCATCCCGAAGAATGCTGAAAACACTTTTGCTCCTGTTTAACAGATTGATGGTCAATGCTTTTGTTTGATTATCAAAAAAAATAAAAAAAACACTTGACAAAAGTGATTTTTGTAGTATTTTTGCACCCCGAAAAAAATAAAAATTTAGTACAATGTATTGGACATTAGAATTAGCGTCGAAGATGGAGGATGCTCCATGGCCGGCAACGAGAGAGGAACTTCTTGAATGGGCAATGAGATACGGATTGCCGAGAGAGATTATTGAAAATCTTGAAGATCTTGAGGACGAAGACGGTGACGTTTACGAACGCATCGAAGACCTCTGGCCTGATTATCCGACAAAAGAGGATTTCTTCTTCCACGAAGACGAATACTAATTGATTAACTAACTGAAAATCAGTTAAATAAAGAAGATCTTTAGGTTAATTAAGGGTCTTTTTTTATGCTTAAAACAGCATATTTCGGGCTATTTTGGAAGAATAAGTTAACCTAAAGTTATACCTGGTTATTTCTTTTTTCTGAGGAAGTATGGTAAGGATTTTTTGATATAAAATGTTTAAAATCAATAATATGAGTTGAAGCGATTGGGCTAACTTGTTTTTTAAGAAAGATGTTGGATTTTTTATTACCTTTGCAACATAAAAGTTATATAAAAATGTGCAAATACACCGATATAGAGACCGTTGAATTGCCAAACGGCAAAACTGTAAAAGAAGTGAACGACGCTGTCAGGCGTGAGGTGGAACGCATTTATCTGGAGTCGTGGCTGCAAGGTGTTTCCGTGCCGTTCTTCGATGACGACGGTACTACCTATCTGGCCAATCCTGACGGCAGCGAGGACAAAGTGACTCTTGACCGTGCCACCCGTACCTATAATATCATCATGCGTACTGCCCAGCCTGGATGTGGCAGACATGCCCACTTAATTCCGTAACCATGGAACGTAGGCCGGAATTTACCGTTATAGCCGGGCCAAACGGCGCAGGAAAGAGCAGACTTTGCCCTTTCTATGTCAGTGTGAAATCATTTGACGGTGACAAACTTGCATTGAATCTTCGTAAAGAGCATCCTGATTGGCCTGAACATTGGATTAGCGGAACGGTGGCTTCTGAATAGGAGAAACGGAAAAATAGGATACTAATCCCACCCTTCTTACCAACAACATACATCGCCGATTTCAATACACCGTGGTTGCCGTGACGCCGAAACGTTCCTGCAAATCCTTGACAGTGATGACTTCCGCCACGCTTATCTTGAAATTTCCGGCAAAAATACAAAATTCTTTCCAATATTTTAAAAATTGGAAAGAAATGGAATGAATTTCCCGGGTTCGCAGATAATTGTCGTTAAAAAGTTAATTTATTTTAACATTTAAGCCTCCATTCAACTTAATTATGTAAATATTTTTTTACAATTCAGATTATTGTCTTATTTTTGCCACTCGAATTTTTTGCGAATCATGGCAGACAACAAGAAAGAAATGGAGCGAGCTGAACTTCACCGCACCATCTGGGCGATAGCTGATGAGATGAGAGGCTCCGTCGATGGCTGGGACTTCAAGTCGTACATCCTCGGGATGCTCTTCTACAGATATATCAGCGAAAACATCACCGCCTATATAAATAAAGGTGAATGGGAGACGGGCGACAAGTCGTTCAATTACGCCGACCTCGACGACTCCACGGCGGAAGGCGCACGCGAGGAAATGGTCGCCGTCAAAGGATTCTTCATGCTCCCGTCACAACTATTCGAGAACGTCTGCAAAGTGTGTGACACCGACCCTAACCTCAATATGACACTCGAAGGAATATTCTCGTCAATCGAAAATTCCGCAAAGGGCACCGAAAGTGAAGATGACTTCAAAGGATTGTTCGCTGACCTTGATGTCAATTCAAACAAACTTGGCGCTACCGTCATAAAGAGAAATGAGAAGTTGGTGAAACTGCTGAGAGGCGTCCAGTCGATGAAACTTGGTGATTACCAGAACAATACCATCGATGCCTTCGGTGATGCATACGAATACCTGATGGGCATGTACGCTTCAAATGCAGGCAAGTCGGGCGGCGAATATTACACTCCGCAGGAAGTGTCGGAACTCCTCACCAAAATCGCCACCTTCGGGAAAAAACAGATCAACAAGGTTTATGACCCCGCCTGCGGCTCCGGCTCACTGCTCCTGAAGGCCGCAAAAATCCTCGGCAAGGATAATGTCCGCCAGGGTTTCTTCGGACAGGAAATAAATCTCACCACATACAACCTTTGCAGGATAAATATGTTCCTTCACGACATCGACTACGACAAGTTTGACATCGCCTGTGAAGACACGTTGCTGAGCCCCCAGCACTGGGATGACGAACCTTTTGAGTGCATAGTTTCAAACCCTCCTTATTCCATCAAATGGAAAGGTGACGACGACATCACTCTGATAAACGACCCGAGGTTTGCTCCGGCGGGTGTGCTGGCCCCAAAGTCGAAGGCGGATCTGGCTTTCATCATGCACTCTCTGGCTTGGCTTGCAACCAATGGGACGGCGGCCATTGTGTGTTTCCCCGGCGTGATGTACAGAGGCGGTGCGGAGAGAAAAATCCGTCAGTATCTGATCGACAACAACTATGTGGATTGCATTATCCAACTCCCTGACAATCTTTTCTTTGGAACCAGCATCGCAACCTGCATCATGGTCTTGAAGAAAGCCAAGAAGGACAACTGCACTCTCTTCATAGATGCCACAAAGGAATGTGTAAAAGTCACCAACAGCAACAAACTCACAGATGACAATATCCGGAATATCCTTGATGTGTTTGCAGAGAGGAAGGATGTTGACCATGTATGCAAGTTGGTCTCCAATGAGGATGTGGCAGCAGGAGACTACAACCTCTCTGTCTCTACTTATGTGGAGCAGGAGGACACCCGGGAGAAGGTGGATATAGTAAAACTCAATGCAGAACTGAAAGAGATAGTGGAGAAGGAGAATGCACTGAGAGCAGCGATTGACAAGATTATTGCAGAACTTCAATAAGGGCAGGTATGAGTAAGTTAGAAGAGTTAATACAGCAATACTGTCCTGATGGGGTGGAATATGTGAAGTTGGGGGATGTTGCACAGGTTTGCAGGGGTGTTAGAGTGGTCAAGAGCCAATTGTCTAAGTTGGGCTATCCTGTATATCAGAATTGTCTGACACCGATGGGGTATTATGACAAAACCAATTGTCCTCAAGGAACCACCTTTGTTATTTGTGGAGGTGCTGCTGGAAATGTTGGATATACTGATGTTGATTGTTGGGCAGCAGATGATTGTGAATATATACAATGTGATAATAGCAAAGTCATCAATAAGTATATCTACTATTGTTTAGTCTCTAATCAGCATTATCTTCTCTCACAAGTAAGAAAGGCAAGTATTCCAAGATTAAGTCCTTCTGTTATAAAGGATTTGGTAATCCCCGTTCCCCCGCTCCCTGTTCAGGAAGAGATAGTGAAAATTTTGGATGCTTTCGCATCATATACAGCGGAGCTGGAGGCGGAGCTGGAGGCAAGAAAGAAACAATATGAGTATTATAGAGATAACTTATTGAGTTTCAATAAATTAAATCGGGGGGGGCAAATAGAGGTTGAATGGAAAAAGTTGGGAGATGTTGCTGACTTGTTGTCTGGATTTCCATTTGATAGCACACAATTCACGAAGACAGGTATCAAATTGATGAGGGGTATTAACATCAAGAGAGGACAATTATGTTTCAATGATACTGATGATAGGTTTTGGAATAGTGTGGATGGGTTGGAGAAATATATAATAAATGAAAATGATATTGTCATTTCTATGGATGGATCCTTGGTTGGAAAGAGTTTTGGCATGGTGAAGAAAGAAGATTTACCACTGCTACTTGTCCAAAGAGTTGCAAGAATAAGGTCTTCTGTTGTCAATATCAATTTCATATACCATTGTATCACAAACTGGTTCCCAAATTATGTTGATAAGAAAAAGACCCCTGGTGCCATTCCTCATATCAGTATGAAGGATATAGCCAATTTTATGTTACCTATTCCCTCTGAAACAGAACAAGAAAAGATAGTCTCACTACTTGACCGCTTTGACACCATCACCAATGACCTTACATCGGGTCTTCCGGCGGAGATTGAGAAGCGTAGGCAGCAGTATGAGTACTACAGAGACAAGCTGCTGACCTTCAAAAGAAAGGAATCATAAAGGAATTTTGTGATAAATCGCGCTGAAAATATTGGAATTTTGTGATTTTTTGGTGTTTTTTAGCTGGAATTTTGTGATATCATCGAAAAAGTGTAGGTTTTCATGATTTGAATCATCGAAAAAATGTAATATTTTGCAGTTTGAATCATCGAAAAAATGTTTATTTTTGCAAACTGAAAATACGAAAAATTTGTATTATGGGTTCTCAAAATAATATATTGGAAACTATCTTGAAAAGCAGTCGCACAGTCTTTACCATTCAGTCAATGATGATGTTGACGGGTTGTGAAGACAGCACGAAACTGACGAAATCTCTGCACTACTATTCAAAGTCTGGTAAAATATGCAACCCGCGCAAGGGATTATATGCCAAGTTGGTGTATGATGAGAAAGAAATGGCTTGCGGTATGTTTCGTCCAGCCTATATATCTTTGGAATATGTCTTGCAACGGGCTGGCGTCGTGTTTCAGTTTGACGAAACTGTCACTTGTGTGAGCTATCTGAACCGAGAGGTGGAGATTGATGGCAGGTCGTACCGCTATCGCATCATTAAACCAGAGTTGTGGATCGGAATGGAGGGAATAAACCAGAATGACAATGTATGCATGGCAACACCAGAGAGGGCATTCCTCGATATGGTGTATTTGAGCGCCGGGAGTTGCTACTTTGACAATCTGCGTCCTCTCGACAAGTTGCGGATAAAAGAACTCCTTCCGCTATATAACTCACGTGTTCTGGAGAAAAGAGTGTCAGAACTATTGAACCTCAAAGTGTGACAAGCATGAACAAACAGAAACACAAACTATATATGGCTCAAATTCTTGGATTGATATTCAAAGACAAGGATTTGTGCAACATCTTGGCTTTCAAGGGTGGAACTTCGTTGATGTTTTTCCATGGATTGCCTCGTTTTTCCACCGATCTCGACTTCAATCTTCTTGATTTATCGAAGGAGGATCTTGTTTACAATAAGATCAGGGCGATACTCACGAAATTTGGAACAATAGATGATGAGGCGATGAAACATTTCGGTCCGGTGCTTGTACTGGATTATGGTAAGGGAGAGAGAATGCTCAAGGTGGAAATTTCCAACCGCATCTACGACAACCACTATGAATTACTTAATCTTGCGGGAACAGACATCCGCGTGATGACATTGCCGGACATGTTCGCTCATAAATTGTGTGCCTTTGGAGAGAGGCTGTCGCCCCGTGATGTATTTGATGTCTGGTTCTTTTTGCAGAAGCATACAGACATCAATGAGAACATTGTCAGGAGCCGGACGGGGAGGTCGGTTGCGGAATACGCAGCATGGTGTGCTGAACGTATCAAGGAAACGAGTCCGAAGTTGCTGATGCAAGGATTGGGTGAGGTCGTTGACGATGCTCACACCAAAAGTTTCATCAAAAACAAACTGATAGTTGAGACGGCCTCCGCTTTGGAACTGTTTTCCGCTTTCCCACAAATTGCAACACAATAATCATAATGAGTCAATCATAAAGGAATTTTGTGATTTTTTGGTGTTTTTTAGCTGGAATTTTGTGATTTTTTAGTATTTTTGCGCCGGAATTTTGTGAAAGAAAAATAGCGGCACATGGAAATAAAAAGAAAGATAGACGGTTTCCTGACGGATTGGAAAGCACGGGACGATCACAAGCCACTCATCGTGAAAGGTGCACGGCAGATTGGCAAGACGTTCTCCGTCGGTAAATTTGCTAAAAACAACTACGCCAATGTGATAGAGGTGAACTTTGCCCTTCAACCTCAATATGCTTCAATATTCGACGATGGATATGAGGTTGACAGCATACTCAAAAACCTGTCGTTCCTGAATCCTTCGTTCCGGTTCGTTCCTGACGATACACTGTTTTTTTTCGACGAGATCCAACAACAGCCGGCAGTGGCCACTTGCTTGAAGTCGTTCTACATTGATGGCAGATACGACGTGATATGCTCCGGCTCGCTGATGGGAATCAGTTATAATGAAATAGAGTCAAACAGTGTCGGCTACAAGGAAGATTTCGATATGAAATCCATGGATTTTGAAGAGTTCCTCTGGGCAAAGGGATTTCTTGAAGAACAAATAGATGGACTGTTTGAAAAAATGCTGCGTGTGGAACAACTCTCCAAGACGGAGATGGAGGTGATGTCGGCGGCATTCAAAGATTACATCGTTGTCGGCGGAATGCCCGCCATAGTGAAGAAATATCTTGAGAACAACACCTTCGCTAATGTTTTGAAGATGCAGCGGCAACTGCTGAGAGATTATGATGAGGACATCACAAAATATGCCGTGGGATTAGACAAGGCCAAGGTGCGTGCCGTGTATAATCACATCCCTGTGTTTCTCGGACAGCCGAACAAGAAATTCCAGATATCAAAGATTGCCAATGGTGCAAGAAACAGAGAGTATGTTGGGACCGTGGACTGGTTAGACGACGCTGGCGTGGTAAACATCTGCTACTGCATGGGAGAACTCTCCTTGCCTCTTAAAGGGAATTACATCTACAACAACTTCAAGGTGTACTATCACGACACGGGACTGCTTATTGCTTCGTTGGATGAGGAAGCCCAGCGAGATTTGCGCGAAAACAAGAATTTCAATACATACAAGGGAGCCATCTACGAAAATATTGTGGCAGAAATGCTCGTGAAACAAGGATATTCTCTGTTCTTTTACAGAAATGAGAAATCTACGGTGGAGATAGACTTCTTTGTGAGAGATACAGATAGCCTTATACCCATTGAAGTCAAGGCACAGGATGGAGCCACGGCCTCACTTAACAAAGTAATTGACGATGAGAAATATTCGGATATAATGTATGGAATCAAATTTGCCAACAAGAATATAGGCTTCAACGGGAAGTTTTATACATTCCCGTATTTCTTAGCATTCCTCTTAAAACGTTTTTTGAAATGTCACAATACAATATCATAGCTGAAAGTCAGGAATATACGGTGGTTTCTGAATACGAACACGCAGCAAGCACTTCTGACGCATATCAGAGCGAGGCTGAACTTGAAAAGGAGTTCATTCATCTTCTCCAAGAACAAGGTTATGAATATCTGAATATCCACACTGAAACCGACCTCGTTTCCAACCTGCGGACACAGTTGGAGAAACTCAACTCATACCATTTCACCGACAATGAATGGGAGCAGTTCTTCAACACCTGCATCGCCAACAAGAATGACGACATCGCCGCCAAGACAGCCAAGATACAGGAAGACTACATCCAAGTCCTCAAAAGGGAAACGGGAGAGAGCCAGAACATTTATCTTATCGACAAGAACAACATCCACAACAACTTCGTGCAGGTCATCAACCAGTATGAGGAGAAGGCCGGAAACCACGACACCCGATACGATGTCACCATCCTTGTCAACGGCCTCCCGCTTGTTCATGTGGAACTCAAAAGAAGAGGAGTCCAGCTCAAAGAGGCTTTCAATCAGATTAACAGATACCAGAGGGACAGCTTCTGGGCCGGGTGTGGCCTTTATGAATATGTGCAGATATTTGTCATCTCCAATGGCACAAACACCAAATATTACTCCAACACCACAAGGTCAAACCACCTGAAAGAACAGGAAACCGGCGGAAGGAACAAGTCGAAGAAGACCAGCAACTCCTTTGAGTTCTCGTCATTCTGGGCCGACAGCAACAACAAGGTCATCACAGACCTTTTGGATTTCACCAAGACATTTTTCTCGAAACATACGCTACTGAACATCCTCACAAAATATTGCGTCTTCACAAGCGAGAAGATGCTGATGGTGATGAGGCCTTACCAGATTGCAGCCACAGAGAGGATTATCCAGAGAATCAACGTGGCGAACAACTACAGACAATATGGCAGCATCCAAGGTGGCGGCTACATCTGGCACACCACGGGTTCGGGAAAGACGCTCACTTCATTCAAGACAGCGCAGTTGGCGTCGAGGCTCCCGTACATCGACAAGGTTCTGTTCGTCGTGGACAGAAAGGACTTGGACTACCAGACAATGAAGGAATACAACAGGTTTGAGGAAGGAGCGGCGGATGGAAACTCATCAACGGCAGTGCTGCAAAGGCAGTTGGAGAACAAGGACAAGAACGGCGGCTATCACGACTATCGTATCATCGTCACCACAATACAGAAACTCTCGATCTTTGTCGCCAAGAACAAGAACCATCCTGTCTTCCAACAGCGGGTCGTGATAATCTTTGATGAATGTCACAGAAGCAACTTCGGCGAGATGCACACGGCCATCACCAGGAACTTCAAGAAATACCATCTCTTTGGATTCACAGGCACTCCTATCTTTGCACAGAATGCAGGCACAGGCGGAAATCTCAATTTAAAGACCACCCAGCAGGCTTTTGGCGACAAGCTCCACACCTACACCATCGTTGATGCAATCAACGACGAGAATGTCCTTCCGTTCAGGATTGATTACGTCAATACCATCAAGGAGAAAGATGGCATATTGGACAAACAGATTTCGGCCATTGACAGGGAGAAGGCAATGGCGTCGCCGGAGAGAATCTCACAGGTGGTGAAATACATCCTCGACCATTTCGACCAGAAAACCAAGAGAAGCTCCTTCTACTCTTTCAAGGTGCTTGATGACATACACAAGGTGGCAAGCGCAAAGAAGGGACAGCAGGTCTCCGAACACAAGACCGAACAGAAACTGAACGGCTTCAACGCAATGTTCGCCGTGGCTTCCATCCCGATGGCAAAGGCATATTACAATGAGTTCAAGAAACAGCAGGAGAATGTTCCGGAATCACAGAGGCTGAAGATTGCTACAATATACAGCTATGGCGCAAATGAGGAGGAAATCGATGGCATTCTGGAAGAAGAAAACCCTGAAAGCACCACACAGCTTGACCAGCAGTCGAGAGATTTCCTTGAAGGCGCGATAAAGGACTACAACAATATGTTCGCCACGAATTACGACACGTCGAACGATAGGTTTCAGAACTATTACAAGGATTTGTCTTTGAGAATGAAGAACCGTCAGGTCGATGTGTTGATAGTTGTGAATATGTTCCTGACAGGTTTTGATGCGACAACCCTGAACACATTGTTTGTGGATAAAAACCTGAAACAGCACGGACTGATTCAGGCGTTTTCAAGAACGAACAGAATCTTGAACTCCGTAAAGACATTTGGCAACATTGTCTGTTTCAGGGATTTGCAACAGGAAACAGATGACGCGATTGCACTTTTTGGCGACAAGGATGCAAACAGCATTGTCATGCTCAAAGACTTCTGGTCATATTACAACGGATACGACGCCGAGAACGGCAAGCACTGCTATGGCTACAAGGAACTTGTGGAGCAGTTGCAGGAAGAGTTCCCGGAGGGAGAACCGATATTGGGAGAAGATGCCGAGAAGCGGTTCATCGGGCTTTACGGGAGCCTTCTCAAATCGATAAACATACTCTCAACCTTTGACCAGTTTGAAGGAAAAGAGATACTTTCAGACAGGCAGTTGCAGGATTACCAGAGCAACTACCTTGACCTTCAGGAGAAATGGAGAAAGAGAAAGCCCGGAGACAAGGAGAACATCAATGATGACCTTGTGTTTGAGACGGAACTGATCAGGCAGGTTGAAATCAACATTGACTACATTCTTCTTTTGGTTCAGAATTATCACGACTCCAATTGTGCGAACAAGGAGATATTGGTCAATATCACGAAAGCCATCGGTTCGAGCATACAGTTGAGAAGCAAGAAGGAGCTCATCGAGAGTTTCGTCAGCAGCGTCAACGCAGATACAGATGTGGAGCGGAGCTGGAGAGACTTTGTGCAGAAACAGAAGGCGGAAGACCTGAAGACACTCATTGAGAGTGAGAACCTGAAACCAGATGAGACAGAGAAGTTCATCGAGAGCAGCTTCAGGGACGGACAGGTCAGGACCACGGGAACGGAAATTGACAAGATACTTCCGCCAATGTCGAGATTCGGCGGAGGCGACAGACATGAGAAGAAAAAGACTGTCATTGAGAAAATCAAGACGTTCTTCGAGAGATATTTCGGGCTGTGAAAATAGATTATTTTATACCAGAAGACAGAAGTTTGACAGGGCATCTTTTTATTCAAATTCCAAAAAATCAATTTTCTTGTATCGCACAATATGTAAAAATATATTTGTTCTTGTAGATGAAAATTGTATTTTTGCGGCGGGAATCTAACAAAAATTAATGTGTAAATCTCAGAAGTTGAAACTAAAAATAAAAATATATGAAAAGAAAATTTAATTTTGCATTTATCCTTATCTGCATGTGCTTCCAGACTTTATGTCAGAATGATTATGTTGTGTTGACATACAAAAATCAAGGGTCTCCGATATTCTTTTTGATGGACAGCGTGATAAGTGTGCAACGTATTGACGATGTTTACAAACAAGCCGGAATAACAATTGGCGGAGGAAACACCGAATGGGGAAATATCAAAGACGGAAATGTGTTTTTCAATCTTCCGCAAATGGTAAATGATGGTCGGTATAAAATCGTGCTTTATCTGGGAAAGCAATTTTCCGAATTTTCATTCAGCGGTAACACGTATGTTGACAAAGGGTTGTACATTGATGTGAAGAATGGGAAAAAGACTTTGGCTGTGAATGAATATGTTCTGCAAAACAATAAAAAATTTCTTGAGAGGCCTTATTATCCGGATCTTATCACGGCTTCAACGGAAGCCATACAGTCGAATGACAATGCAATAGTCATGTTGGCGCATGAGATTACGAAAAGTTGCAAAACTGATTATGAACGTGTTGCCGCGGTGCATGACTGGGTTGCTGCTCATATCTATTATGATTTTGATGCTTACAGGAAAGGAATTTATATTTGTGATGCCGTATCAGTGTTAAATTTTAGGAAAGGGGTTTGCGAGGGATACGCCAATCTCTGTGCGGCGTTACTGCGTTCTTTGAGGATACCTTGCGATGTGGTAAGCGGTTATGCTTTGGGAATTGACAGTTCTGGAGAGTGGGACCTGGCCTCTCTTAATAATGATAGCAACCACGCATGGAACATTGCATATCCTGATAACAGGATTGTCATATTTGATTCGACTTGGGATTCCATGCTCCGCTATGAAGGTGGAAGATATGATGCGGATCCTGCGGGTGATTTCACCGAAGCCGAATTGAATGTGGTTCGTTCAGGAAAAGGATCTGTGTCAACACCTGCAAAACGGCATTTTGACCTCACTTTGGAAGGCATTTCCATCGACCACAGAATCATGTCGGTATCTGAACCGCGGTGAGTTTTTTGATTTCTATCTGAAAACAACCACGAAGACCGTCTCTTTCTCGTTCGACCGTAGAAGCTGTATGGCTCCGTCGTGGTTCTGCATGATTTTTTTCGAGATGCTCAGCCCGATGCCGCTGCCCGACGGCTTCGTGGTGTAGAACGGCACGAAAATCTGTTCCGACATCGACTTTGAAATCGGTGCGCCGTTGTTGGCGAACTCAATCCTGATGACCTCGTCTTTATCTATGAACGCACTGATTTTCAATTTGTTGGCATTAGCTTGAATCGCATTTTTGATGACGTTGATTATCACCTGCGAAATTTGGCTTTCGTCAACGTAAAGCATGATGTCATCGCGGTTGGCGGTCACCTCAACGCTGATGTCGTTGACCGAAAATTCTTCTTTTTCAAGTGTCAGGATGTTGTTAATCAATTGTTTGAAGGAAATAGCTTTCCTCATCGGCTTGTTGATTCGTGTTATGCTGCGGTATGATTCAACGAAGTCGATGAGTCCGCGGCTGGTCCTGTTTATCACATCGAGGCCTTCCTTCAGCTCGGCGTTATCGTTGCCGTAAAACTTTGACAATGTTTCACTTAACGAGGCTACAGGCGAGATGGAGTTCATTATTTCATGTGTTAGGACGCGGATCAGCCGTGTCCACGCCTCGACTTCGTTGGCTTCGATGTCGTCGCTTATGTTGTTGACTGCCAATATCTTGACATCCTTGTCTTTGATCGTCACCCTTGAACAGGCAATCGAGAGCGTGACAT
>JAKSMW010000023.1 GCA_024400395.1 Bacteroidales bacterium | reverse complement strand
TCTGCTCATAGCCGACGCCACCGGCGACTATGCCGTCTTCGAGTATTGGAACGACACGCTCTATGTCTTGCGGGCAGATGAGCGCAGGGTGATATTGGAGCACACATCTCATGTCATTCCTTTCGAATACTGCAGCATGGAGAATTATTATTGCAATCTGGAAGCGACCAAAACATACATGCAGGACGAGTGGCAATATGAATTCAGTGCCAAAGCCCGCGTCGGACGTATGATGAATTCGTACAGACCTGTCATGAGCGAATTTCAGGCTCTCAAATGCCTGCAGGAAGGCACCTACGCCATCGAATATCCGGGAATGTTGACCAATTACTCCGCCGTATATAATGCAAACCAGCGCACCGTACTCTTCAATGTTCACAACGACATGTCCGAGGCTTTCACCATCGACCTGAAAAAAGATTTACAATAATGAAAAGAATCTGTTTGATTATCAGCATTTTTGCCCTTGCATTGGCAGGATGCAAAAAAGACACCGCCCCTCAGCCTTCTCTGGAGAGTGACAACATCATCGTTTACGGGAAAATATATACCGCCGAAACAGCTTCGGACAAGACCCCAGCTGACAAATCGCTGTCAGTTCCTGCAAACCATGACATATATCAACTGCGCTTAGAGGAGAAACAGGACAGAATCATATAATTAGATTACCTCGCAAAAAAAAATTGATAATTCAACGTTTCAATCGAAAAAAAGTGTACTTTTGCAGCCGAATTTAAAACGAATTTTTTTTAAAGTCAGACAATGAAAAAAGCATTGACAGCCATCATCGGAATATTATTCTGCATTACGGCTAACTCACAGGAAATCAACGCCGTTGTCACACGGCAAGACAAGAGCAACAACGGCTGGTATCAACTCAGCAGCCAACCAAGCGCCGTTTTCAGCGGAAACGACATCGTAAAAATCAAAGTGAACGATGAAGAAAAAGAGAGTTACACAATCTCAGGCGACAACACGCTGACCGTTCTTTTCAGTTCTGTCATCAATAGCAAAGTGGGCGAAAGCAACCTCACGGTGAGTCACCCGATACTCATCCAGGGCAACGGCATTCTCAATGTTTCGGGGGCGATGACCAACACCAAAGCCGAGAACCTCGTCATCGAAGACGGCGGACAGCTCGCCACCGGCAGCAGCGTGCAGGCCACAATGAGCAAGAAAATCACTGGCAGCACCGCAAGCAAGGCAAGCGACGTGAACTGGTACACAATCAGCTCGCCGCTTGCGAACAGCGTTGAGTTTGCATATGTCAAAAACCTCATTCCGACAACAGTCACGGCAACCGACTACGACCTCTACCGCCTCGATGAAAAGAACGGCGAATGGGTGAACTCAAGACTCACATCAGGTCCAAACTCAGAGTTCGAGACACTCAACAAAGGCATCGGTTACATATATCATAGAGAAGAGAGCAAGACACTTGAATTCAAAGGCGAAATCAATGTGGCGGACGTTGAAAATGTAAACCTGACAAAGACAGCCGAGAAAGGAAAGGGCTTCAACCTCATCGGCAACCCGTTCACACAAAACATCACTTTGGAGAATTTGGAGAATGTTGAAGACAAAGTAGCCGGAGGTTTCTATGTCCTTACCAACCAGAACACCTGGGGTGCAGAACTCACAGACAGCGAAATCAAACCACTCCAAGGCTTCCTTGTCCAAGCAACGGAAAACTGCAATGCAACAATCAGCAGACCGGGTTCGGGAAGCAAAGGGGAACGTTCGGAAGAACAGAGCACCAACATTGAGATTGTAGTGTCGAACGACAGCTATAAAGACAACGCATACGCGATGCTCAGCGAAGGCACTGGCCTCAACAAGATCAGTCACCGCAACGCCGAAGCCCCGATGCTCTACATCCCGCAGAATAACGAAGACTTCGCCATCGCATACATGGACAAGAGCACTACATTGTTCCCTGTCAACTTCAAGGCCATGACGACGGGCAGATACAACATCAGCCTCAACGCCACCGACGACATCAGAAGCCTCGTGCTCATCGACAACCAGACAGGTGAAAAGACCAACATGCTGCTCGAAGAAAGCTACCCATTCATCGGCTCGCCCGCCGACAAAGAAAACCGTTTCATGGTGAGACTCGAGCTCAGCCACGGCGATGAAGAAAACGAGCAGTTCGTCTATCAATACGGCAACGAGCTTATCATCGACGGCGAAGGCACGCTTCAGGTGTTCGACGTCCTCGGAAGAGTGGTCATCAGCGAAGAAGTACACGGTCAGAGAGTTGACGTCAGCCACCTCATCACCGGAGCGTACATCGTCAGAATGACAGGAAACGAAGTCAAGACACAGAAAATAATAGTAAGATAAACAATATTTTAGGTTTGAAAATTAAATTTTAATTAGAGAAATGAAAAAGATAGTATTCACGTTAGCGATAACCTTAGGCCTGGCGTTCGGAGCGTCAGCGCAGTCGGACGGATTCTTCGGCAATTGGAACAATGCTGACAACAGGGATGTAAACGGCGAACTGCCTTCTCTTCCTAATCACGGGCTCTCCGACAACCAGAATGCACCGCTCGGCAGCGGTCTTCTCATCCTCACCGCCCTCGGCGCAGGATACGCCCTTTCAAAGAGGAGAGACTAGAGTTAAAAGTTAAAAGATTAAAGTTATAAGATTAAAGTTAAAAGAGAGTTAAGAGTGTGGTTTTCACTCTTAACTCTCTTTTAACTTGAAAAACCTCCTCAATCTCCTAACCTATGTACATCAAATCCAACGACCTTTTCAAAGACACGAAACCGGAGACGATTTACGATTCCGTGCCGCGTCCTGTTGTCATCGCCGACAACCTGCTCACCCCCGAAAACATGGGTTCGATGATACGCCTTGCATGTAACATCGGGGCTTCCGACATGATTTTCCTCGGCGTGAAACCGACACACAACATCAACAAGGTCCACAAGAACGCCGCTTCGAGCAAGAACTCGAAAATCTGGTATTTCACTGAAGAGACGGATTTGAGGAAGCTCGTTCCGGCGAACAAGAAGATTGTCGCCATTGAGACCACGACCGATGCGACAAACATATACGAGACGGAGTTGCCAAAAGACGTGGCGTTTGTGGTGGGCAACGAAGCCAACGGGATGCGACAGGAGATCCTCGACCAATGCGACATGGTCGTTTACATTCCGGTTCCGGGAGTGAACTGCTCGCTGAACGTCAGTCACGCCGCGAGTGTGGCGTTGTTTGAATGGTTAAGGCAGATGATTATTTAATTGATTTTTGGTTTCGGAATATCAAGCTGGGAACAAATCTTATAAATTGTAAACTCCTTTATGTCAGAATGTAACGGAACAGTTGAACACTTTCCATTTGATTTGTTGACGAACATTACATGACTTCCTTTAGCCTGCCTGTACATCACACAATTGTTGTCATTAAGATATTTCAAGAATTTGTTCTTTTTCATACTGGAATTTGTATAGTTTCCCGAACATAGTTTTTATGAATATGAGATTTCAGAACTTCTTCTTCGTTTTTATCAATTACAAGTTCAATTGCTTCTCTCATATTATCAATCAGTTCCTCCATTGTTTCGCCTTCTGAAATGGCTTCCGGATATTGAAGACACTGTCCGACAAACCATCCCGACGGGTCTTTTTCAATAATGATTTTGTATTCCATTGCTATAAAATTTCGAATGCAAAAATAAGTATAATTTTCTATTTGGCAGATTATTCATCATTATTTTTCTTACACAAAAAAGAGCCGCATTGCTGCGGCTCTTTCCTTTCCTGCTCGATTGTGTTTTCAATTCTTACTTGACAACAACGCGCTGTACTGTCGTGTTGTTTGCACTGTCGATGATGTTGAAGAAATAGACTCCTGCACCATAGACGCTCATGTCAACTGTTGTGTTTTCGCTTGCGCGGACGACATTGACGAGCTGGCCTGCTGCGTTGTAGATGCTGATTGCGCTGATATTCTCGCCTTCAACTGCGATGACGCCTGTTGTCGGGTTCGGATAGACGTTGTATGCGCTCTCTGCGTTCTCGATGACTGCGTCTGTGTCAACATGGAGTGTCAGAGGGATGACGACTTCTTCATTTTCAGGATCGTTTGTCTTGAAGACGATGGCTGCCGCCATGTTCTCGCCTGCTGAGAGACCGATTGTGTTGAGATTGACTGTGACCTCGTCTGTGCCGCCGATTGGCATTGAGCCTTCAGGCTTGCTGAGTGTCGCCCATGTTGCAGGGACCGGTGTGCCGATGAAGTTTGCACGGAGGTGGAGGCAGCCATAGTCTGAACTCATGTTGTCTGGTCCGAGTGAGTTGAAGGCGCCGCCGCCGTTAGCGCGGTAGTAGCCTGAATATGGCTGGTATGCTGTGCCGTCGAATACGATAGCGTATCCGTCAACTGCCTGTGTGAACTCTGCTGAAATCCAAACGTTGTAACCTGTAAGATCGATTGGTTCGTCGAATGTGGCGACTGTCCAGTCCATTGTGTTGATCTGGTTGTAAGGGACGACCTTTTCTGCGAGGACTTCACCCGGCTGGCCGTTGAGACCCTGACCATAGACGCGGAATGTCACAGGTGTGCCTGCTTCAATGCCGAGGCCTGATGTTGACTCGACGAGATAGTACTGGACGCTGGTGATCTTGGTGCCCATCGCGGCGCCTGCGTATGCCGAGCCAGGGATCATGGCTGCGAATTCATAGAGTGTAGGTTCTTCGATGATGAAGCCGACGAGTGATGTGTTCTCTGACGGCTCTGCGTCGTAGTGGATCTGACCTGAACCTGAAGTGCTTGTGCTTTCGCCGAAGTCAATCCATGCTGTCCAGTCACCGATTGATGTGCCTTCTTCGTTGCTGATGTTGATGTCAACTGCATCAGCTTCGTCTTCTGCAACCCAAGCCTCGATTTCGTCTGTGTCGAATTCAATGACAGGAGCTGTTGCTTGACCGATTCTTGTATATCTGAAGTTGTCAAGATAGTAGCAACCGAGTGTTGAATGTGGTGCGTAGAAGTCCATAGCGTCCATCTTACGACCGACTGTGTTCTCGCCGAAGCTGTCGAGTGACCATTGCCATGAAACGATTGAAATTTCTTCAACCTGTGTTGTTTCTGAACGATAGAAGAGTTCTGCAACGTCAGCATCGCAGTCAACGTGAACTCTGATGAACATCCACTCGTTAACGACTGCAGGGATATCACCGTTGCCGTTAGCACCAGCGTGAACGGTACCGTGACCAACTGAATAAGTTGTTGAACCTGTGCTGCCATCGTTGGTAGCATTCAGATAAGCCTGCATAGCCCATGTTGAGCCTGAACCGTTGAACTCGTGAAGAATGTTGAAGTAACCATATTTACCTTCTTCGCAATAGAGAGCGAATTCAAGGTCATATGCACCTGATTCCTGACCACCGAGGAGGAGGACGTTATCGTTTGCACCTGAGATGTAACCGCACTGTGTGCCACCTGCTTCTGCAATAACACCGTCTTCGTTGCCACCTGGAGCATTTGTCCAAGTTGTCCACCAGTCGTTGCCGGCTGCCTGAGCGCTCTGAGCGATCTTGCCACCGAGTGGATATGCCTCGAAATCGTCGTCAATCAAAACCTGATCGTCAGCACCTGAGACGATACCGATGTTGTCAACATAGTACTCAGCGCCGTTTGATGGTGGATAGAAGTCCATAGCGTCGAGGGTACGACCGACTGTGTTCTCACCGAAGCTGTCGAGTGACCACTGCCATGTGCAGATTTCCTGCTCAGGCCCACCAGCGATGTTCCAGAACAAAGTAGCAACGTCGTTGTCCATGTCGATGTGCACTCTGTACTGCATCCACTGATCCCAAACGCAAGGAATATCAGCTGTACCATTGCTACCAGCGTGAACTGTACCATGGCCTTCGCCAACCACTGTCTGCTCGCCACCATCATTCGTTGCGCAGAGATAGAACTGAGCAGCCCATGTTGAACCGCCACCAGCAAAGTTGTGAAGAACGTTGAAATAACCACATTTTCCATTAGGGACGTAAGCATCGAACACGAGGTCGAAAACGCCTGATTCAATACCACCAAGTCTTAAAACCTGGTCGTTGCCGTAGGTGAAGTGTGCCGCCATTGAACCGTCCGCCTCGCCGAAGACACCGTCTTCAGCTCCGCCAGGAGCGTTTGACCATGTTGTCCAAGGTGCGCCTAATGTCTGCGCGATCTTGTTGCCAGCTGTCTGTCCTTCGAAATCAAAGAACATCGTCTGTGCAAATGCGTTGCTGCAGAATAACATAACTGCAACAAACATTGTGAGTAAAGAGAATTTTTTCATTTGTTTGTGATTTAAATTAAACATTTAGTTCATTTTATTTTCAAGCCGCAAATTTAATATGTTTTTTTGATTATCCGAACTTTTTTTTAAAATATTTTTTTGTTTTTTTTATTTTTGCAGAATGAAAAAACATGTATTCTTCGATTTGGACAACACATTATGGGATTTCGACGCAAGTTCGATGCTTGCGTTCGAGAAACTTTTCAAGGATTTTCACCTTATTAATTATAATATAGCCTCCGCGCAGCAGTTTCACGACGTTTACATGGGCTACAACGAACGTCTTTGGGAGCTTTACCGCCAAGGCAAGGTTGACAAGGCTTTCCTGAAAAAGGAAAGATTCCGTCTGCCGCTGCACGACTTCGGCGTTGACAACGAGAGCCTCGCCTACGAAATCGGCGAACATTACACATATTGGTCGCCGCGTCTCGTCGCACTTGTGCCTCACGCCATCGAACTCCTCGAACATCTGCGTCCGAATCACGGAATCCATCTGATAACCAACGGATTCGCTGAAGTCCAAAACGTGAAAATCAAGGAGTCGGGCATCGACAGATACATCGACACGATGACGGTATCAGAGGAGATCGGCATCAAGAAACCCGACCCGCGCATCTTCATGTACGCCTTGGAGAAAGCCGGTGCCAAAGCGGAAGACAGCCTCATGGTCGGCGACGACCTGCAAGTTGACGTCCTCCCAGCCAAAACCGTAGGAATGCGGCAGTGCTTCTTCAACCGCAAAGACATCACTCACAACGAAATCATCGATATGGAAATAAGGGATTTGGCGGAGCTTTTTTTGAGAGTTAAGAGTTGAGAGTGGAGAGATAAGATGACTGACGCAAATAAACCATCGTGCGCCAGCCACTTTCTACTTTATAACTTTGTAACTTTAAACTACTTAAGGTACGCAAGCACCGTCACCTGACCGGTGATGTCATCGCCCATCTCAACCTGGATGTCAGAGTCAACAGGAAGGAAGAAATCCACTCTGGAGCCGAACTTTATCATTCCGAACTCCTTGCCGACCTCGGCCTTGTCGCCGACCTTTGTGTTGCACACGATACGTCGCGCCATGATGCCGGCTATCTGACGGAACAGCACTTCCCTACCCTTTTCATCTCTCACAACCAAGGAGTTACGTTCGTTGAGTTCAGACGACTTCGGGTTTATCGCGAACATCTTCCTGCCCGGATGATATTTCACGTAGCTGACCACGCCACTAATCGGGAACCAGTTCACATGCACGTCGTAGGCCGACATGAACACCGAGATTTGAATCCTTTTGTCGTGGAAATATTCCTTCTCCTCCACTTCTTCTATCGCCACTATCTCGCCGTCGGCGGATGAGACCACGGCATTTTCTTCAAGCGTTATCGTACGGTTTGTCGGCACTCTGAAAAAAGTCACCGACCAAATCAACACAATCAAAGCAATGACACTCAATCCGATATGAATCGTTATTCCCGGAGTAAGGTCAAAGACGAAATTGATGAGAACGGCAAACAGCACTATTATTGTCGCTATCGTCGCTATTACGCTATATCCTTTTTTATGTATATACATGATATTAATTATGAAATGATTATCAAATAACAAAAGACGAACGGCACCGCGAGAAACATCGCGTCGAACCTGTCGAGTATCCCGCCGTGACCGGGGATGACATTGCCAGAGTCTTTAACTCCGGCCTGACGTTTGAGCATCGACTCGCAGAGGTCGCCGAGGCTGCCGAAGACCACGACCACGGCGGCAAGCCCCATCATCTCAAGGTTTCCCATCGCGTGAAGCCAGAAATGATTCACGAGATAAGCTACGAGTATCGTCATCGCGCAGCCGCCGAGACTGCCTTCAATGGTTTTCTTCGGGGAGATACGTTTGAAAAGCGGATGTACGCCGAACGCCATCCCGCTCAGATATGCGAAAATGTCGTTTATCCAAATGAGTGCGAATAACAAGATTGTCAATAACTTACCATTTACCGCAGGCAACGGGCATGAGTTGTATAACGATAAGATGAGGAAGCACGGCAACGCCACGAAAAGCAACGATGTCCAGCAGCTTCCGGCCATCTCGGTGAAAGAATACTTTTTTGAGAAAAGAGCCAGCAGGAACGGGACGAGCATTATAGCCACCGGCAACGCAAACAGCAAACCTATCATGCTGAACGGAATGCCTGTTTTCAACAAAACGACAGACAAGACGAAGACACTCATCACGAACGTAAGCACCTCACATTCGAGACCGCTTTCGCGACATTTCACGGAGCTTTCCTCCGTTTCTGTTTTTGCCAGCAGAAGCCTGCAGATCTCGCGTGTTCCGATGAAGACCGCAACCGCCATGACAGCCGCGAAAGCATAGAAATTCAACAAGATACTGCCGATAACTATTACAACAAACAAGCCGCCGAAAATGGTTCTTTTTGTGATTTCTTTCATCATTTTAAATCTCAAAATAATCGGCAAAGGTACAAATTATTTTAATTGTGTTTTACAAATTTTCAAAGAATTATCATGTCCGACTTTCTTCAGGGTTTTCCTCCGACTTCGCTTTCTGCCAGAGTTCTTCCATCTCGTCGAGGGTCATGTCGGCGACGCTGCGTCCCATCTCGCGGGCGCGGTCTTCAATATAAGTGAAACGGCGTTTGAATTTGGCATTGGCGTGTTCAAGTGCGTCATCGGCGTTGACCTTTATGAAACGCGAATAATTGACGAGAGCGAAGAGCAGGTCGCCGAACTCCTCGTCCTTGCGTTCCTTGGTTTCGTCGTTGCGCACCACTTCCTGAAGCTCGTCCATTTCCTCGAGCACTTTCTTCCAGCAGTCGTCTTTGTTCTCCCAGTCGAAGCCCACGCCGGAAGCTTTGTCGGTCATGCGGTACGCCTTAAGAAGCGGCGGCAGACCGGCGGGAACGCCACCCAAGACGCTGCGGTTTCCTTCTTTTTTGATTTTTATCTTCTCCCAATTCTGCAACACTTCCTCCGCCGTCTCCACTTTTTCAGTCCCGTAGATGTGCGGATGGCGCACGATGAGTTTGTCGCAGATGCTGTTGATGACATCGGAAATGTCGAAAAGTCCGCGCTCGTCGGCGATCTTCGAATAAAACACGATATGCATGATCAGGTCGCCGAGTTCTTTCTTAACATCTTGATAGTCAGAAGCAATTATCGCCTCGCTGAGTTCAAATGTCTCTTCAATAGTCAGATGACGCAGACTCTCGATAGTCTGTTTCTTGTCCCACGGGCATCCGGCGCGAAGGTCGTCCATGATGTCCAAAAGCCTTTTGAAGGCTTCAAGTCTCTTATCCATACGAAAAAATTTTTGCAAAAATACAAAAAACCATGTACCTATTAATATTAATCGTAATTTTGCGGCGTGAAAAAAAATCATAGATACCACATATTAATTAATGTCATTCTTACAATGGCATTGTTGTTTCATTTGACTGAAAACGTCTCGGCGAAAGACAACGACACCATCCGCAGGAGCGACATCCAGATTGAGTTGCGGACGAGTTGGTCGTTTATGATGTGCCATCATCAGGAGATGGAGCTTTTCAGGGCGCATTTCCCGATATTCGAGGTCAGCGTGCAGCGGCAGACTTTCGGCTCCGAGGCGTGGCATCAGCTGCTCAACTACCCTGCTGTCGGTGTCACGGTGATTTATTCCGGCCTCGGCGGGATGCCAGAAATCGGGAGCATATTCGGGGCTTATCCGTACATGAGTTTCAACTTCCTGAAAAGCAGGAGAAACATGTTCAACGCGCGTCTCGGCGTCGGCATAGGTTACGCCACAAACAAATGGGATGCGAAAGACAACCCGAAAAACACCTTTCTCGGCTCGCATCTCAATGCGCTTTTCAGCATCAATTTCGAATACAGCCGAGTGCTTTCCGAACGCTGGCAACTGTCGGCTTACACAGGCATGACACACATGTCGAACGGCGGTTCAAGAAGCCCGAACAACGGCATAAACCTGTGGCAGTTCGGCCTGAGTGGAAGATATTTCATCAAACATCCGAAAGAGCGTCTGCCATTGGAAATCATTGACAACGAACAATATAAAAGCTGGGAAAAGAAAAATATCTCATGGTATTTCGGTTTTCTGTATTCACTGAAAGACATTGACGAATACATGGGTTACGGCCGGCACTGGTCGGTTTACAACTTCAGGTTCGACGTGATGAAACGCGTCTCTCGGATGAGCAAGGTCGGCGTTGGCTTCGACCTGGTTTACGACGAGACCGACAAGGAGATCCTGAAGCTGAAGAATATCTCCTACACTTCGGCGGAGATCCTCAAACCCGGAGTCAGCGTGGCCTACGAACTCGTACTGAAATCGACCTCGTTCCTTTTCAACTTCGGCTGTCACGTCGGCGGCAAAGAACTTTGCGAAGGCAGGATTTATCAGAAACTCAGCCTGAAACAAAACATCGGCGACTGCTTCTTCCTCACCTTCGGACTCACCACTCACTGGGGCTGGGCCGACTATCTCGGATTCGGACTCGGTTTTAATATTAATTGACATGAAAATCAAGACATTCATAATAATTTCGGCATTGTTTTTGGCTTTAGCTTCATGCAAAAAAGCACCGCTGACAATCGGCAAGACCATTGTCCAACACAGAGAGCTGAAGCCTTTCAACACGCTCGCCGTGAATAACGACATCAACCTGGCACTTGTGCGCGCCGATTCCTGTTATATCGAAATCAGTGCCGGAGAAAACATCATCGACAACATCACCACAGTTGTTGACAACGGCATTCTGACCATCAAGAACGACAACAAAATCAGCTGGATACGCACTTACGACTATCGCATTGACGCGACACTTCACTTCACCGACATCAACAAACTCATATTCAGTGCCTGTGGCGAGCTGCGTACAAAAAATCAGTTTAACGCCGAAGGATCACATTACACAATCGAGATTTACGACGGTTCGGGCGACATCTTCATGGAGCTGAACAACTGCGAAAATTTAGAGGTGAACTACCGCTACGGCACAAGCCAGCTGAATCTGTTCGGCGAAGGAAACAAATTCCTGAATATTTACAAAAAAAGCTACGGTTTGATTCACGCGGAAAATTATGTAGCTGACAGTGTTGCAATTACGAACCAAAGCACCGGCGACTGTTGGGTTAAAGCCGATGAGTATCTGCATTCGCGCATCGAACATCTCGGAAACATATATTATAATGGCGAGCCTGAAATCGTTGAGGAATACGGCGAAGATGCGAGGGGAAGGCTGATAAAAGTTGAAAGTTAAAAGTTGAAAGTTAAAAGTTGAAAGTTAAAAGAGGAGTGTTGAGAGAGGAATATTAAGAGAATAACGCGGGGTGCTGGGAGTTTTGTGGGAAAACATCACCAAACTCCCAGCACTCCGCGCTATCTTTTAACTTTGCTCTCTACTCTCTACTCTCTACTCTCTTAACTGATTAGTAGGCTTTTGCGAAGATTACTCTTCTCTTTGACGGTTTGCCGGAGAACGGGTCGATGCCGTCTTCGTAGTCGTCGTCGAGCGGGATGCAGCGCAGCGTGGCTTTTGTCGCTTCTTTGATGGCGAGCTCGGTCTCCGTGGTGCCGTCCCAGTGGGCGTAGGCGAAGCCGCCGTTTTCGACCACCTGTTTGAATTCGTCCCAAGTATCGACACGGTGAGTGTTGGCTTTGCGGTATTCGAGAGCCTTGTTGTAAAGGTTGTTCTGGATGTCGTCGAGGAGACCGATGATATGGTCTTCCATCTCCTTTTCGGAAATTTCCTGTTTCGTCATGTTGTCGCGGCGGGCGATTTCAACGGTTGAGTTGTCAACGTCACGCGGGCCAGCGGCGAGGCGTACCGGCACGCCTTTCATCTCCCATTCGGCGAACTTGAATCCGGGTTTCTGTGTGTCGCGGTCATCGAACTTCACCCTGAGGCCTTTTGCCTCGAGGCGTTCTTTCATGGAGCGGCAGTAGTCGAGGACTTTCTGTTGCTGGTCGTCGGTCTTATATATAGGTACGATGACGACTTCTATCGGGGCGACTTTCGGAGGCAGCACGAGGCCGTTGTCGTCGGAGTGCGCCATGATGAGTGCGCCCATGAGACGTGTCGAGACGCCCCATGACGTTGCCCACACGTATTCAAGTTTGTTTTCTTTGTTGAGGAACTTCACGTCGAAGGCCTTGGCGAAGTTCTGGCCGAGGAAGTGCGATGTCCCGGCCTGGAGAGCCTTGCCGTCCTGCATCATGGCTTCGATGCAGAATGTCTCGACGGCGCCGGCGAAACGTTCGTTTGCCGACTTGATGCCGCGGATGACGGGCACCGCCATGTATTTCTCGGCGAAGTCAGCGTAAACGCCAAGCATCTTCTCGGCTTCAGCCATTGCCTCTTCGCGTGTCGCATGGGCGGTATGGCCTTCCTGCCACAGAAATTCCGCGGTGCGGAGGAACAGACGGGTACGCATCTCCCAGCGGACCACATTGGCCCATTGGTTGCAGAGAATAGGAAGGTCGCGGTAACTCTTGATCCAGTTACGGTATGTGTCCCAGATGATCGTCTCCGAAGTCGGACGGACGATGAGTTCTTCTTCGAGTTTCGCCTCCGGGTCAACGACGACGCCAGGTCCGTCAGGGTTCTTCATCAGGCGGTAATGTGTGACGACAGCGCATTCCTTGGCAAAGCCTTCAACGTGGCTCGCCTCTTTAGAGAAGAAACTTTTCGGGATGAAAAGCGGGAAATACGCGTTCACATGACCCGTCGCCTTAAACATCTTGTCGAGAGCGTCATGCATGAACTCCCATATCGCATATCCGTAGGGCTTAATAACCATACAACCTCTAACTGCTGAATTTTCAGCGAGTTCCGCTTTATTCACGATGTCATTATACCATCTTGAATAATCCTCTTGACGTGTTGTAATTTCTTTTGCCATTTTTTTTATTTTTGGTATGAAAATTGTTAGTATATTTGCGTGCAAAATTACAAAAAAATTCTGCACACGTTTTTTTAAATTAAATAAAATTGATAACCTTAAAAATATCACAGTTATGAAAAAGTCATTTGTATTGATAATCGGCATGTTAGCTCTGCTAATGTCCTGCTCATCAAGCAGCGGCTTAGTCAATGACGACGCTTATTATTCACCTTACGACAAGACGACGACAATGAGCGGAACGCTTGTGACATCAAACGGCGGTAACTTCGGTTCATCGGCCATAAGAGAAAACCAAAACTACGACTATTCGGAATATTATCCGGAGGACAACTCAAATGCGGGTGGCAATACGGTCTATATCATTGAGGAAAGCAAGCCGAAGACCACGTTCACGATTGAGTTCGGCGTTGGCGTGGGCTGGCCGTATTACGGCTGGGGCTGGCCTTACTACGGACCATATTATGGACATTATTACGGACCGTATTACATGCCGTCATGGTATTTCGGCTGGAGCTACGACCCGTGGTACGGCACGTATTGGCACGGAAACTACTGGAAGCCGTGGGGCCCGGCGCATCCTTGGTACCCGTGTTGCTGCTGCCATCCTGTTGTTTACCAGAATGTTTACAACTATGCTTGGGACCGTCCGCACTCAAATCACAACAACGTGCATAATTACGGAAGCATCTCAAGCGGCAGAAGCAAATACGTCAGCAGCGGATTGCAGGTGGCGAACAACGCCCGCGCCAGCAGGTCGGCGAGAGATGCAGCACAAACCGACGTGAGAACCGGACGCACAGGCTCATCGTCAGCGGCAACAGGCTCAAGGACATCATCAACGAGACCAACGTCAACCGGAACCTCAACGAGACCAACGTCAACGGGAACCTCAACGAGACCGACTTCAACCGGAACCTCAACGAGACCAACGTCAACCGGAATCTCAACAAGACCGACGTCAACCGGAACCTCAACAAGACCGACGTCAACCGGAACCTCAACAAGGCCGACGTCAACCGGAACCTCAACAAGGCCGACGTCAACCGGAACCTCGACGAGGCCAACGACAACCGGAACCTCGACGAGGCCAACGACAACCGGAACCTCAACGAGGCCGACGACAACAGGAACTTCGACAAGACCGACGACAACCGGAACTTCAACAAGACCGACTTCTGTCAATGGGAACACTGGTTCAAGACCAACACAGAGTACGAGGCCGAGCCAATCAACAAGAACCTCGGTGTCATCAGGACTTGAAAATTCGTACCAACGCACACAGAGCGCAGTGAGCAACGGCACCGGCGGCACAAGTTCACGTCAGGCAAAATCGTCTTCCGAGTACGTCAGACCACAGAATTCCACAGTGACGCGGACAACAAACCACAGTTCCGGCAACAATTCCACAGGTACGAGCGTGCGCACGACAACGACGACAAGAAGTTCTTCAAACAACGCTTCGGGCAGAAGTTCCGGCAGCACGATTTCGAGCGGTTCATCGAGAAGCGGCAGTTTCGGCGGTGGTCGCAGCAGCGGCGGCAGTTTCGGAGGTGGTCGCAGCGGCGGTGGCAGTTTCGGAGGCGGCGGTCGCAGCGGCGGGAGTGCCGGAGGCGGCGGAAGACGGTAATCAAGTTAAAAGTTAAAGATAAAAAGGTCAAAGAAATGAAACGCACATTATTAATATTAGCATTAGTGATGCCTTTGTTCATCAAGGCTCAAGGAATATTGGATGTCTATGACTTTTCGACATCATTTTATCAGGGAACGGCAAAAAGCGCGGCTATGGGCAACGCCATGGGTGCGGTGGGACAGGATTTCTCCGCAATTTCCATCAACCCCGCCGGCTTGGGGCTGTTCAGGCATTCAACATTCGTGTTCACCCCAGGCCTGACGATAGCCAACACGAAGTCGGAGTTCAACGGATACGACAATTCCTCCACGGAGATAAGACTGCCCGTCAACAACATCGGAGCGGCGGTCGTGTTCCAGAAAGACGACGAAATCCTGAAGGCGGTGAACTTCGGCATCGGGATGAACAGAATCAACAACTATACCCAGGAAACGTTTGTATCAGGCCTGAACACGACGAGTTCGCTCGTTGACGCATATTTCATTGACATGGAGGCGAACGGCATCACCAACGCTGACGGATTATATTCATTCTCACCCAATTACATCTATCCGCTTTGGGATACATACGTCATAGGGGCCAGCGAGAACGACCTCTACACGACAACAGTTCCGGATGGCTACATAAACCAGCAACGCGGCTTGTTGAAAAAAGGCTACACCGACGAGATCTCCATTTCATTAGGTTTCAACCTGAGCGACAGATGGTTCATCGGCGCGTCACTCGACATACCAAGACTTTACAGATACACCATAAACGACTACAAAGAGACGAATCAGTCGAACGACCCGGCTTTCAACAACTTCATGTATTGGATGCAGGAGGAAATCATCTCCACCAACGGCTGGGGTGTCGGCGGCAAGTTCGGTTTGATCGGACATCCCGCGAAATGGCTGCGTCTCGGTCTCTCGTTCCACACTCCGACGCTTTACGACATCGAAGAGAGCTGGAGGACATACACTACAGCGCAATACAGGACTGACCCGGACCCGTCAGCAAGCAGCCACAGCACCATAAAGAACTACGACACTCCGACGAGTATCTACAAATACAAACTCACCACGCCGCTGCGTTTTGACGCCAGTGCCGCCTTCATCTTCGGCAACAACGGCATGATAACATTCGACTACGAATTTGTCAACTACAGTAACGCATCACTGAGTTGCAGGGATTACGATTATTCTTACGTGAACAGAGCCATTGACGACATTTTCAAGGCGACTTCCAACTTCCGTCTCGGCGGCGAATACAGAGTAAAAAGTGTCTGTTTCAGAGCAGGTTACGCATTCTACGGCAGCCCATACGGATTGTCGGAGAAGAACTTCAGGACAAACAACTTCTCATTCGGTATCGGACACACCATCCATTTCTTCACCATCGATGCGGCATACGTGTATGGGCGCACACCTAACTCGTATTACGTTTACGCACCTTATTCCGACCAGGTTCCGGCGGCGGACCTTGAGAATACAAACATCATCGATGAGACGAAAAACATGCACCAGATCGTGGTGTCACTCAAGTTGAAGTTGGATTAAAAAGCCAAGGACATAAAAAAAGCGTCATCTTTGCAGATGACGCTTTTTTATTTTCGGAACCATTAGTTCATTGATTTGTATTGTTCAATGATGTCGTCGTCAACGAGGATACGCCCGCAATATTCACAAACGATGATTTTCTTGTGGATGCGTATGTCGAGCTGGTGTTGCGGAGGGATTCTGCTGAAGCAGCCGCCGCATGCGTCACGTTCGATGTTCACGACAGCGAGACCGTTGCGTGCGCCTTTTCTGATGCGCTTGTAAGCAGCGAGCAGACGGTCTTCAATGACCGACTCACTTTCAGCCGACTGCGCCATCAGTGTCTTCTCCTCTTTTTCAGTCTCTTCAATGAGAGTGTTGAGTTCCGAACGTTTGCCTTCGAGATAAGACTTGCGTTCCTCGACTTTCTCCTCTGTCTCAGTCAGATTTTTCTTCACGTCTTCCATTTTCAACGTGCACTCATGAATCTTCTTTTCACAAAGTTGAATCTCAAGTGATTCATATTCAGTCTCTTTCTGAAGAGAGTCGTACTCACGGCTGTTACGTACGTTGTCGAGCTGGTCCTGATATTTCTTTATCTTGGCCTGAGTCTCTTTAATTTTAATCTTGAAGTTCGTGACATCCGTCTTGTACTTCTTGATTTCCTCATTGTAGTTTTCTATACGTGTCTCAAGACCGGCGACTTCGTCTTCAAGGTCCTGGACTTCTTCAGGAAGCTCACCACGCTGGATGCGGATTTTGTCAATCTTTGAATCAATCTGCTGCAATGTGTAAAGTGCAACAAGTTTCTTTTCGACAGTAACTTCAACCTGTTCTTCTTCGTTTAACTTATTTTCTTGATTTTCAGCCATTTATGTAATATTTAGATATTATACAAAATAATTTATCGAATTCGTTTTCACTTCAGAAATTGAAACTGCAAAGTTAGTAATTTTTTTTGAAATAACATCAGCAATTAATTCTTTTGTGAATTGTTCTGTTTCATAATGACCGGCATCGACTAAAAGCAGTTTGCCATCGGCTTCAAAAAAGTCGTGATATTTCACATCTGCCGTCACGTAAGCATCTGCATTACAATGTTTTACATCATTAAGCAAAAAGAATCCTGCGCCGCCGCACACTGCCACTTTCTTGATTTTTCTGTTCAAAAAATCCGAGTGACGGAGTGCTTTTGCGTCGAGATTTTTCTTCACCATGCTCAAAAAATCGCTTTCATCCATCTCGTTTTCAAGAAATCCGACCATTCCGCCGCCGGCTTCCACGTCAAGGCCTTTGATTTGTTCAATCACGTGAACGTCTTTCACGCCGAGTTTCCTTGCGAGTTCAAAACTCACTCCGAGTCGGCTGTTGTCGAGATTTGTGTGCATGCACGCTATCGCGATGTCGTTTCTTATGGCCTTTATCACAATTCTCTCCAACGTGTTTTCCGGAAGAAGATGTTTCAAAGGCTTGAAAATCAACGGATGATGACTTATCACAAGATGGAATCCTTTTTCAACAGCTTCATTGATGACAGCCTCGGTGACGTCAAGAGCAACCAAAGCCTTGTCAACCTCCATATCGGCATCGCCGACCAAAAGTCCCGCATTGTCCCACGATTCCTGCCATTCCAACGGCGCAATATCCGTTATGCAAGCCACTATTTCACTGACTGTTTTCATTACAAAAATTTTCGGCGAAATTAATATTTTTTTTCGTAACATTTCACAAAACGGCCAATTTTGAAAAAATTTTATTAAAATTATTGATTTTCAAAGAATTATTTGTATTTTTGCAAACTTTAAACATTCAGGAGCATGTCATGAAAGTGTTATTATACCCGTTGTCGTTAATATATTCCTTCATATTGTTCATAAGGCATAAGCTATTCGACTTCAACATAATAAGGTCAAAATCGTTCGACATTCCGGTGATATGCGTCGGCAACCTCTCGCTCGGCGGGACAGGGAAGACGCCACACACCGAATACCTCATCAGGATGCTTTCGGAGTCAATGAAAGTGGCGGTTTTGAGCAGGGGTTACGGCAGAAAGACAAGAGGTTTCGTGCTGGCCAAGGAAGGCGTCACGCACGAAGACATCGGCGACGAACCGATGCAATATTTCACCAAGTTTCCGAGAGTCACCGTCGCCGTTGACGAAAAACGCGCCGACGGAATCAAAAGGCTTCTGGAAATGGACGACAAACCCGACGTGATCCTGCTCGACGACGCTTACCAGCATCGCTACGTGAAACCAGGTTTCAACATCTTACTCACTGATTATCACAATCTTTATTCAAAAGACATGTTGATTCCCGCTGGAAACCTGCGCGACATAAAGCACGAGGCACGCCGCGCCGACATCATCATCGTGACAAAATGTCCGACAGTGCTTGACCCTTACACAAAAAGAGACATAATTGATTCCCTGAAACCGAAAAGCTCACAGAAAGTTCTCTTTTCCCACATCAATTTCGATGATTTCAAGCCAGTCAACGACATGGCTCATAACACCGATTTGAGTGAGAACCGCTCGATACTGCTTTTCTGCGGCATCGCCAACCCTTATCCTCTTGAAGATTATGTGAATAGAAAGACAAACTCATTGAGTGTCATGCACTTCAAAGACCACCACGATTTCACCGACAAAGATATTGATGAAATAACAAACAATTATGAGCATATCATAGGGAAAAGAAAAATTGTTGTCACCACAGAAAAAGATTTCATGAGATTGTCAAATAATTCATACCTTTGCAAGTTTGAAAACGTGCCGCTTTTCACCATTCCGATAAAGGTGCGTTTCCACGATGACAACGAGAAAGTTTTTATTAAAGAAATATTTGATTATGTTGGAGTTAGAAAAGATTCTTGAGACAGTTGACTTTATAAATTCAAAGACAGATTCATTTGAGCCTTCGGTGGGCATTGTATTAGGTTCGGGCCTCGGTGGTTTGGCCAAAGACATTGACATTCAACACGAAATACCATACGAGGAGATTCCGAATTTTCCTGTTTCCACGGTAAAAGGTCATGCGGGCAAGTTGGTTTTCGGGACGTTGGGCGGCCGCAACGTCGTGGTGATGCAAGGACGTTTCCATTATTACGAAGGCTACAGCACATCAACCATCACGTTCCCAATCAGAGTGATGAAATACTTGGGAATCAAGTTCTTGGTGCTTTCAAATGCCAGCGGCGGCATCAACAAGACGTTCCGCGTGAGCGACATCATGATCATCACCGACCACATCAACCTGTTGCCGAATCCGCTTCTCGGCCCTAACGACGACAGGATCGGGCCGCGTTTCCCGGATATGAGCGAGGCCTACTGCAAGAAAGCCATCGTCTTGGCCGACAAGATCGCCGGAGAACTCGGCATCAAAGTACAGCACGGAGTCTATGTCGCCGACAGCGGCCCGTCATACGAGACGCCTTCCGAATATCATTATTACGGCATCATCGGCGGCGACTGCGTCGGAATGTCAACGGTGCCTGAAGTCATCGTGGCTCGCCATTGCGGGCTGCCGGTCTTCGCCATGTCGGTCATCACCGACCTCGGCGGCAAAGACCTCGCCTGCGAAGTCACTCACGAGGAAGTCATCAACGCCGCAAACGTGGCGGAGCCGAAGATGAGCGCGATACTCAAAGAGATGATGAGACGTATTGACGAGATAGAGTTGGAAAGTTTGTAAAGTTTATAAAGTTTGTAAAGTTATAAAGTTTGTAAAGTTTGTTAAGTTATAAAGTTTGTAAAGTTTGTAAAGTTGAAAGTGCTTTAAGAGGAAATGGGGAGAATATATTTCGTTACGGATTTTCACCTTGGCGTGCCGACGATAGAAGACAGCCAGATACGCGAGAAGAAGCTCATCGTTTTTCTTGATTCAATCAAGGAGACGTGCGAGGAGCTTTTCCTCATGGGCGACCTCTTCGATTTCTGGTTTGAATACAAGACTGTGATTCCGCGCGGGCACGTCAGGCTGCTCGGCAAACTCGCCGAGTTCATCGACAGCGGCGTGCCGGTGCATCTCTTCGCCGGCAACCACGACCTCTGGACGTTCTCGTATCTTCAGGAAGAAGTCGGCATTCAGGTTCACAGGGAGCCGGAAGTCATGATTTTAAAAGGAAAGAAATTCTTCTTGGTTCACGGTGACGGCCGCGGTCCCGGCGATGGCGGCTACAAATTTCTGAAAAGAGTGTTCGAATGCAGGTTCAACCAGTGGCTTTTCAGAATCATACACCCCGACTTCGGAATAAAATTAGCCCTGAAATGGTCGCACAACCACCGCATCAAGAAACTCGACAGAGAAGCAAAAGGCAACTATTATTCTGACATCGAGAACACGCGGCTTTACAAATACGCGCAGCTCGAATCGGAGAAAGACCCGACAATCGACTTCTTCGTCTTCGGGCATCAGCACAAGGCGATGCAGTACAAGACCGGAAGCCACGCAGTCACCACCGTTGTCGGCAACTGGCTCAGGGACTTCACCTACGCCGAGTTCGACGGAGAGGAAATGAGACTTAAAAACTATCTGTAACCCGTTTGTTTAAGACAAACTTGTCAAATTAAAATAAAGGAGACTTGTTTCTTTACCATCGTTTTCTTCCGACTTTTTCAAAAATTTGAATCCATTTTTCAAATAAAACGGAACAGCTTCTTTCAAGGCATCAACCGTTATAAAGGTACAGCCGGCGCGATTCTCTTCCACATACATGGTCCTGACAGCATTTAAAATCACAGATCCAATTCTTGAACGCTGGTATTTCTTTGAAACGCCAAGCCTTCCTATCTTGACAGCAGGATAATCCGAACGATGCTTCCTGTGTGGAAATATCGATTTAATCTTTCTCCATGTGGATTTATCACTGTCTGGAATTGAAATTTTGTCATTAGACAACGAAAAGAATGCCACAACATCTCCGTGTTGTTCAATTATGTAAGTAACTGAAAGTAAATATTTTGAAAAAAGTTTGGCTTCTTTTAACAAGAAATCGTTAAGGTCTTGGTTCCCGCAGTCAAAATCTCCGATGACATATTCCTCTTTCAGCCGAAACATCCGTAAATCAGCTGTAAGTTGTGCCATCAGAATTTAAATGTCAACCATGATTTAAAAATTTCCGCATCAGCGAAAATCCTTTTTCTTTCCTCTTCACTCACTTTCTCGTTCTTCTCAAGCTCCGCGATAAAATCTATTGCATCTTGTCCGTGCAACGGCGGTGTTGGTGCTATATCTCTTGCCATGTCGTTTATTTTTTAAATTTCCGCAAAAGTACACTAATTTTCCACTTTTGTCAAGTAGGTTGTCGATGTTTTTTTTAACTTTGCAGAATTATTCGGAAACGTTAAAAATTTATCACATGGACAAAATCAAAAATTACATCAAGGAAAACGAAAACCGCTTCTTGGAGGAGCTTTTCGGACTTATCAGAATCCCTTCAATCAGTTCAGAGTCAGCGCATAAGCCCGACATGATCAGGGCGGCGGAATATTGGCGCGACAGCATTTTGGCGGCCGGCGCCGACAAGGCGGAGGTGATGCCGACAGAAGGCAATCCCATCGTCTATGGCGAGAAGATAATTGACAAGTCGCTGCCGACAGTGTTGGTTTATGGTCACTACGATGTGATGCCTGTTGACCCGGTTGAGCTGTGGAACACAGACCCGTTCGAGCCTGTCATCAAAGACGGGAAGATCTGGGCTCGCGGCGCTGACGACGACAAAGGCCAGGCTTTCATGCACGCCAAGGCTTTCGAGACGATGGTGAAGACCGGCACACTGACATGCAACGTGAAGTTCATGCTCGAAGGCGAAGAGGAGATCGGCTCCGGCAGCCTCTCGAAATGGATCGAGGAATACAAAGACCTGGTGAAGGCCGATGTCATCCTCGTGTCGGACACCAGCATGATTGCCAGCGACTGTCCGTCGATCACCACAGGCCTGCGCGGCCTCGCCTACTGGGAGGTGGAAGTCACCGGCCCCAACGCCGACCTTCATTCAGGGCTGTTCGGTGGCGCGGTGGCCAACCCGCTCAACACCTTGTGCGAGATGGTCGCCGGCGTGACGGACAAGAACAACCACATCACCATACCTCATTTCTATGATGATGTCGTTGAGGCTTCCGCAAAGGAACGCGAGATGCTCAACATGGCCCCGTACAACGAAGAAGAGTTCAAGGCCTCGTTGGGTGTCAAGGCGTTGCGCGGCGAGGAAGGCTACACCAAGATCGAGCGCGTGGGCATCCGTCCGACCTTCGACCTCTGCGGCATCTGGGGCGGCTACACCGGCGAAGGCTCCAAGACCGTGCTTCCGTCGAAGGCATACGCGAAGATCTCCTGCCGTCTCGTCCCGAACCAGGACCACGAGAAGATCGGCAAGCTATTCAAAGAGTATTTCGAGAGCATCGCTCCTGACTATGTGACTGTCAACGTGAAATGTCTGCACGGCGGACAGGCTTACGGCTGCCCCATCGACGTGCCGGCGTACAAGGCTGCGGAGAAGGCGTTCCATGACACTTACGGCAAGCTGCCCATCCCGATGAGAAGCGGCGGCTCCATCCCGATCATCTCACGCTTCGAGCAGGTGCTCGGCATCAAGTCGATACTCATGGGCTTCGGCCTCGGCTCCGACGCCATCCACTCGCCGAACGAGAACTACCGGCTCGACCACTTCTTCAAAGGCATCGAGACGATAGTGGCGTTCTATCAGCATTTCGTTGAGAAATAAACTGACATACAGCTTTTGTTTCTGGCAGAAAGACCAACGGGAGACAAGTAAAACCTTGGTCTCCCGTTATTTGTTTCCCGTCGCCGTCCATTCCGGCGCCGACGGTTATAGTAAAAGATGCGGAGGTTCTCTGTTGAACCCCCGCATTAGATTTATATATCGTATGGATTAATTAGCAGCACGCACGAGACGCACCGTGTTACCCGTGAAACCACGCGCATCACTTATAACAACATTATTGAATTCTGAATGATCAGGAACGCTGCTATCAGAGCAAACCAACTGATATGCTTTAAGTCCCACTAGTTGTCCTCCTTCATAATAAAACTCTTTAAAATCATTCGTCCAATAGGTGCAAGCAATATCACTATACTTAATAGTTGAACCACCATCGTTACGGTTGCCAGCACAAGGAAGGAATACAACACCTTTCCGTTCCAACAACTTGAATGCATCAGTTGTCATTCCATCGGCTGGGAAGTCCGCACCTTCTGTGTTGACAGTGGCAATACCGTTTCCCTCTGTAGTACCGTTATATCCGTCCGGGAACAAGAGAAGACCTTTCCTGCCATTCACGTTTGCCTTGGCGAAACTCTTGCCACTGCGGTTATTGATTAAGTAGTCTGTCTCAGGCCTTGTCAACACGCGCCATACACCAGTTTCACCACCGACTGTGAACTCCGAATTCGGGACAACAACCGAACCAGATCTCTCATTCGTGAAGAAGCATGTTGTTTCTGTTATGCCAGAATCATCATAACTTTCTGCCACAGCGACATTTTGTTTGTCACTCCAAAAGAAGTGGTTCACATGTTCTGAACTCCATGAAGTTGCGCAATTATACTGTTCGGCCTCGAATTCGAAACTATCACCGTCATAATACATATTTCCCTTTGAGAAGTAAACATATTTATTACTTGCGATTGCAAATTTAGCCGGTTCAATCTTCACTGCTTCAGCATCATTGCCTGTTGTGTAAAACGTGTTTGGATTGAGCGTCCATTCCGGACATGGAACAATCTGGTTGCCACCGTTGTCGAAAACATACAACTTCTTTACACCGTCTGCCTCAACAGCCACATACACTGTTTTTGAGTCCGTTTTCACACTTAATACTTTTGCAACCGGCACATCATTAGCATAAATCTCAACATCTGTACCACTTGCTGTGCCGAGTGCGCTCAGGTCAAGCTTCAACACTGCATAAGGCATAGTCATTTCAACGTCGTAGTTACCGTCAGCAGCGTATTCAATTTCTTTAGCTTCAAGATAGATTGGGAGTTCAGCACCTGTCTGCTCCTGATAAATTGGCATCTCTCCAAACTTGAAATCAATTTTTCCTGTAGTTTTATCAATTGTACCCTCGAAAGTGCCAGCGTCAGGGTTTACGCATTTTACACTGCCAAGTTTTGTTTCTGCGTCATTCACATAAACAAAAATTTCGTCATCCATTTCCCATTTGAGTTTACCTTCACCATCTTCAGCGACTTTTGAGCCGCCGTTGTCAAGATTCGCACTAAGTGTGATGTGTTGTTTTTCTCCGTTACCGGTATTCAATCCTGCCATCACAGGTTTTCTGCACTGTGAAAATCCAAGTGCCAATACAAATACCGAAATCAATAATGATACCTTTTTCATCTTTTTTTAGTTATTAGTTAAAAATTTTTTTGTTGTGTTAAATTTGTTTACTGTAAATCGGTTAAGACAGTTGTAACATCATCTCATCCTTCACTTCTTACAAGCTACCGCCACTTACACCAATAGTGAATTTTGATGTTTGCGGTGCGCTCGCGGCGTAGCCTTGTTCTGTCATGAAGCTCGCGGCTTCGATTCTTGGAGCTTCATAGCTCATCTTTCTGTTGATTTCTGTCTTCATTTTTTAGCTTATTTTTAAAGTTATTTAATAAAGTTATTTAATAAAGTTATTTAATAAAGTTATTTAATGTAGTTAAAGTCGATTAATGTCGGTTAATGTCAATTGATGTCATTAATGTCACGAAAAACGATTCCCTGAAACCCTTGAAACCTCAAAAGCCCCTGACTTGCGGTCAGCGGCGACATTTCTGAATAAACTGTAGATTGCTGATTTACAACGAATTGTGCAATGGGGGGGTAAAACTAAAAACCGTGTCCGTCAAAACCAGCGAACTAACCCCTTGATTGTTATGTTGTATAATCGTCTTTTTCATAGGCCGCAAAATTACATCTTTTTTCAATACCGCGAACATTTTTTTGAAAAATTTTATTAAATCAAAAGATATGCCATCTACGGATGAGACGAAGCACGCATGTAGGCAGCAAGGCGATTAAAAACCGCAGCACGTGGTTCAAGAAACCCGGCGTTATCTGTGCGCGTTTGCGGAACATCGCACAGACCGCTCTCTGCGCCAGGCGTTCCGGTGTGGTGATGTAACCGATTGCTAATCCAGCTTTTACGGCTGATGGCTTCAGGTTATAAAGTGTCGTCGCGACCGCACCAGGGCGCACACATGTGACATAGACTCCTTTATGATAAAGTTCGATATGCATCGAACGCGAGAAGTTTTTGAGAAACGCCTTCGTCGCACCGTATGTCGCAAGCCGTTGAACAGCGATGTCAGACGTGATGGAGCTCATATTCAAGATGTAACCTTTGTGCCGCGCCGCCATGTCGTTACCGAAATAATAGGTGAGCATCGCGGGCGTGGTGACATGCAGGTTGAGGATGAGCATGTTGAAATCTTCGGAGTCGCTGATGAAATCGCGGTCGTGATACACGCCGGCGTTGTTTATCAGCACTTCTACTTCAATTTCATTGTTCACGCAATATTCGTGGAGTTCCCTGGCGGAATCCTGCCGTCCGAGGTCACGCATGAGAGCCACGACTTCAACGCCGAAATCACGTTTCAGAATCTCACCCTTCTCAACTATAGCGTCAGCTTCGTTACTGACAATCAAGAGGTTATATCCTCTTCCCGCCATAACACGGGCATACTGGTAGCCGATGCCCGAGCTGGCGCCGGTTATCAATGCGAATGGTTTATCAGTCATTTTTAAATGATCGTTATTTTCTTCAAAAACAAAAAAGTAATCGACATGAATGAGGGAATGCCAAAAGGCTTTGTAACTTTAAAATGAGCCCCAAAGATTTTTGTCTAACCTTTGGGGTTCATTTTGTCATCTATTATTGGTTCACATGGAAATGTGTTGTGTGATAAATCTCTGACGAGGTGGATGGTCGCCAGACGAATTCGAAGTCGCCGGTGAAGCCACGGGCGCGCCATAGGTCACGGTCGCAGTTAAGACGTTCCTCGAAGTTATGGATGAATTGGTCGATTGCTCCTTTGTCGGTTGATGTTGCCGCAGGAACCTGGAAAAGTTTGTTGTAGAAATAGCCATCGTAAGCCTCGCTGACAAAATTTATCAAATCCTGGTCGGAAGTCACACAGAACATACGCCATTCCTGGATTGCACGTGGAGGAGCTGGAAGTGTCACATTCAAGCCATTGTACGATATTTTTGCTGACTGATAATAGTCATTATACTTAAAGAATCCATCGGTGCAACGCAAGAACTCGACGACCACCTCAAAATTTGTATTAAATGAATAATCAGCGTAATCGTAAGAATTCACAATCCAAGTCCAGTATTGCTGCATTGAAATGTCCTGACGCAAGTTGCCAGCCACAATGTCGTGTTTGGAACCAACGAAATGACCTTGCGGGCGTTTGTTAATATGATACTGATACTTCGGATTGGGGTCGTTGTGCCATACCTCCATTTTCAGATCCGGCACCGAAGTGGATACTGATTTACTGATTGACAAGCTGCCTCCGATGTTAAGGCCTGGTTTTTCCGACACATTTATTGCTCCGCTCAGGCCATAGCTGAGTCCTTCGCTGTAGGTTGTTGAAGTCATCGGATTCTGTGGTTTCCAATTGGTGAGGCTTGGTGACGACCCGACTAACGAAGACTCCACCTGGATGCTGTTCAAGTACGGCCCGTAGTAATCTGGATTTTTATTCTTGTCAACCCACCATTTTTCTGGATTATCAGGACCACACTCCAAATAACTACCGTCAAATTCGATATTACGGCAGAAGACGTAGTTGTCTTTATGTTGATTGAGGTCATATACCGACCAAATGGTATAGATTATCTTGCAAGGAACTGTTACGGACCACCCCCAACCTAAACTTGTGAATTTGCTTGGATAGAATGTGACAGGTACATTGAGGGTAATCTCTTTAGCGACTTTTGCCTCCCCTTTGTCACACATTTGCGCTTCGTTAGCATTGGTAATCCATTGCACCAGATCGTCAACCAACAATCCTTTGCGGTATATCGTCATTTCACCAGTTGTACCATATTGATATGAAATGGAATCGGTGACACCAGTTTCTTGATTGACCACCTCGAAAGCGTATTCCACAGGAAGAGTTGTGCCGAAATCTGTCAAGAAATACGAATCTTCATTATTTATTGCTATCGCCTCATATCTCATATCAGCCAAACCCGGATTGGCTTCAAGAATATGATTGTAATAGTCAAGCCACTCTAATTGTTCCCACACCATATCAGGCTCATAACCGAGTTGTAAGATGGCACTGTATGCATGCACGGATAAATCGGCAAAATCTTGAAGCGTGGGTTGGACATAGACGATGATGCCGCCGTCATAGTAGATTTTGGCCAATTGTTTCCATTGTTCAGATGTCATGTTTTGAGCAGATGTCTTGTCAATAACGACCGTACTGACTTTATTACTATTTAAACTGCCCTGTATGTTGACGAAACGCTTACGCAACATATCTAAAAGTTCCGTGCTGTTGCCAGCCATGATAAATGCCGGCACATTTGACGTCACTCGCACTAAGTCGGTCGTGGGTTCGTCAGGCTTTAATTCCGGATCAGCGATGTTTTCCTTCTTACATCCTGACAGAAGCAAAGCAAAAGTTATTGCACATAAAGAAATAAGCTTGAATGTTCTCTTCATTCCGATTAATATTAAATGTGTTTATCTTATTTCTATTCATTGATATTTCTCACGAACTCGCCGTTCTTGAAGTTCTCGATTCCTTTCAGGAGGAACTGTCTGAACGCTTCCACGTCGAGGTTATATGAACGGGGGTCAACGAGAAGCTCGCCGTTGTTGCCCATGAGGCAGTAATATGGTTGTGCGTTGGCCTCGAACTTCGACACCTGAAATTCGGCGTTGATGGCGCCGAGGGTCTTCTTCACCTTGCCGTTTGCGCCTGTCACCCAATATTCTTCAGGAAGGGTTTTCTTATCGTCAACGTAAAGAGCCACAACGACATAGTCGTGTTTCAATATCTTCAGCACTTCTTTGTCGGCCCACACGCTCGACTCCATCTCGCGGCAGTTCACGCAGCCGTGGCCGGTGAAGTCAACGAAGATCGGTTTGTTCTGAGCCTTCGAGCATGCGAGAGCCTGCTGATAGTCGAAGTAGCCGTTTATTCCGTGAGGCAGATGGAGGAAATCGGCGTAGAGCGGTTCTTCGCAGAGAGCCTGCACGTCGGCTGTCTCATTCTGCACCAAAGCGCCTTGCTTGGCGAGTTCTTCGTAAGTCGCGGCGACGTTGCCGTAGTTGGTGCGTCCGCTCTGTTCGAGGTTGAACTCCATGGTGTTCGCCGGAGGCAGCATCCACGACATCGCTTTGAGCGGTGCGCCCCAGAGACCTGGGATGAGATAAACCACAAACGAGAAGACTATTATGCTGATTATCAAGCGGCCGAGAGAGATGAAGCTCCAGTCGGGTCCTTTTTTGAGTTTGATTTTTCCGACAAGGAAGAGACCGAGAAGCAGGCCGATGGCGATGAGGATGTAAAGTGCCATCGTGCGTGTCATGAACGGCTGTTCAGCGGCGGCCTGTGCCGTCTCCTGGACGAAGGTGTTCTGCTCAAGGCCTTCCATGTAGTTGATGACAGCCTCCGAGTTCTCGCGGTCCATCCTCTGAAGGTCGAAATCGACGGTCTGGATTGGCGGGAGATAGCCTGACAACGACTTGAGAGGTGCGCCCCACATTCCGGGGATGAGGTAGAACGCGAATGCGAACGACACTATCGCGAGGAAGAGACGGAAGCCTGAGATCTTCGTGACTTCGTCATCGTTTTTGAATCTTATCTGACCGAGGAGGTAGAAGCCGAGCATCACGGCGCAGACGATCCAGATGGCGAGATAGACCTCACGGTCGAGGATGCCCCAGTGATATGTCTGGTCTATGATACTCAGGAATTTGAAGCCGAGTGCGACTTCGACGAAGCCGAACACGACTTTCACTGAATTGAGCCAGCCGCCGCTCTTCGGAAGTCTCTTCAGCATCGATGGGAACAGCGCGAACAGCGCGAAAGGCAACGCGAACGTCACTGAATACACAAGCATCGTGAGTATTGGCGACCAGAAGTTACCCGACACCGACTCGATGAGTACCGAGCCGACGATGGGGCCGGTGCAGGCGAACGACACGAGCACGAGTGTGAGTGCCATGAAGAACACGCCGCCGAGGCCGCTGCCATTCGATTTCTCATCACTCTTGTTGACCAAAGAGCTTGGCATGATGATCTCAAATGCGCCGAAGAACGAGGCGGCGAACACCATGAACACGATGAAGAAGATGATATTCGGAATCCAGTGTGTTGACAACCAGTTGAAAATGTTGACGATACCTTCGTCACCGCCGCCAAGCCACGTTATAAATATTATTACCGCAATCGGGATGGTGTAAAGGCCGACGATGAAGAGGAAATACATCAAGGCTTTGAAGCGGCCCTGCGCCTTGTTCTCGCTTCCGTGGAGGAAGAACGACACGGTCATCGGGATCATCGGGAACACGCAAGGTGTTACGATTGCCGCCAAACCCCACAGGAACGCGGCGATGAGTGACGCCAAGAGGCCTTTATTCGCCATGCCGCCGGCATTCGCTGGAGCCGCCTCACCGAGTGTCACCTCAACTTCCTCAATTGTCGGGGGCAGACACTGCCCGTCGTTGCAAACCATGTATTCGATTTCACATTTGAAAACAACCGGCGTCTTACCTAAGACCTTGACTTTCTGTGTGAAAGTCGCTTCATTCTCAAAGAAGCGAAGCTCCATGTCGAAGACCGGGTCTTGAAGAGTAATCGCTTCACTTTCAACCACTTCACCAATTCTTTCGTAAATAGTGGTGTCATTGAAATAGAAAGCTGTCGGGATTGGCCCGCCTTCGTTGATGTTTTGTGAATAGACATGCCATCCAGCTTCAATTTCAGCTTTCATGATGACATTGTACTCGTTGTTTCCTAATGATTCCGCCGAGAAGCTCCACTGGACAGGCTCATAAATCTGCCCGAATGACACAAGCGGGAGCAACATTGCGAAAAAAGTTACCAAAGTGATTGCAAGTTTTTTCATATTCAATTATTATTCAATTATTTACAACTTTTAATTCGTTAAATTTCTAAAATGCAAATGTGCAAAAATTTTTAATCTATTGCAAAAAAATTTCACAAATGCGAGTGGTTTTATTTGTTATCTTGAAATCATCATCAATGCGGTATCCGGCAATCCAAACTATTTCGTCGTCGGCATCGGTGACAATGCACGCCGTTTTTTTCTGGAACGCGGTGAAATTCAAGTCGTTAAAAAAATCCGACACGAGTTTTGAGCCGTGCATCCCGAGAGGACGGAAACGGTCGCCCTGCCGCCAATGACGAAGTCTCAACGGAAATTTTATTTTGTCGGCATCGAGCTGCGCGAGGTCCGGATTTGACTTTTCGATTTTGAAATCAGGAGTTTTGGCGAAGACGTTCTGAACTAATTTTGGATTTTCATCATGAAGATCTATTGGGAAAACGTCTATGGAATCATTCTCCACAACAAGCTGATAATCACCAGAATAAAATTCTTTTCCTGATTCGGAATTGATAACCGACATCACCGTCTCGCATTGCGGGAAGCCGAAGCCGAAGTCGCGCGCCCACTCGAAGAGCAACTGAAGATTATCTTTTAATTCTTCTTTTCTGATTGAATGTAAAACGCCGTCAATGTGTTCGATGCGAGAGAGGTTCTCTTCAATAAGTTTTCTATATAATTGATTTTCAGAAGCGAGGCACTCTACCGACTGTCTGATTTTCTCACGTGCGTCTGGTTTTATCCCATCGAGAACCGGCAGCAGCTCGTGTCTTATCTTGTTCCTGAAATAAACCGTTTCCTGATTGGTACTGTCTTCGCGCCATTGAATGTCGTTTTCCACCGCAAAACATTTGATTTCTTCGCGCGATGCCCACAGCAGCGGTCTGATATACAATCTGTTAGCGGGTTGCATCGCCTTCAGCCCTTTGATGCCGGAGCCGCGCAGCAGGTTGATGAAAAACGTCTCAATCTGGTCATCGGCGTGATGTGCGACGGCGAGTTTATGGAATCCTTGATTTTTCAGGAGCTCGTCGAACCACGAGTAACGCAGTTCGCGTGCCGCCATTTCTATTGAAATCTTATGATTTTCAGCGTATTGAATCGTATCGAAATGCTTCACGAAAAGCCTCACCCCCACCCTTTCGGCGTAATCGCGCACAAACCGCTCATCGCCGTCAGACTCTTCGCCGCGAAGATGGAAGTTGCAATGCGCGAAGGCGATGTCGTAACCGCTTCTGCGCATGAGTTCAGCAAGCACCATCGAGTCAACGCCGCCGCTCAAGGCAACGAGAACGCGCTCATCTTTCCCGATAAGACTGTGATTCTCAATATATTGCTGAAACTTCCTAATCACCTTAAACTACTGATTACCTCAAACTCCTAATTACCTTTCCAGTAATAGAAATACACGAGCATGAATCCGATGGCGAGACCCACGATGCCGCAGATACCATACCACATCAGTTTCTTTAGCGGCGACGCCTCCGGCGACAACGACTCTTCTATCTTCGTCTTCGGAATCACATCACCGACGACGATTTCCTCCTTCTCGTCAGGAACGGAAATCTCCGGCTCCTCAAAGACCAAACCTGAATTTTTAATCTGCTTGGCGTGACCTTTGAAACGGTATTCAACGCAATAGTTGTTTTCAAGAAGCAGAATCACCGATGTCTCATCGCCCTCCAGACCCTTCGCGTAAATCTTCGCGCGGCGGCCGTAGTTCTGTTTCAGAAGAATCTCGTTGTCGTTCACCGTGACGAACGCCGTGACCTCAACCTCTTTCGACTCGTCATTTTGTTCCTTGGCGGAATTGAGATAAATGACCAACAGGCTGACCGCCAGCGTACTCAAGTCATCGTGAAGCCCCACAACGATCTGATTGTCAAGTGTTTCATAAAACCAAAAATTCACTTCCGGGTTGAAGGAATGCGGATACAGCTTCAGCCATTCCTTGACCAACCCTTTAACTTCGTCTTTCGAGAGACCTTTTATCTTGATGTAATCCATAATTCATTAATTTATTATTTGTTGCCAGGCACATGTCGGCTTCGCCTCCATGTACCCGGTTATTCAAATAGTGCCTTACAGGCACTGTGTTTTCATTTTTGGACTCGTTTATGCTGTCTTTTCTCGACTGAAAACCCGAACTTGCCGATTTTCTCGCCCAGTGTGTAATATTTGCCGTGCGAGAACGCAATCAACTCCGCCTGATTGAGCTGGAACTGTCCCGTTGACGGGTCGAAATATTTCTCATCGCCGCTGACGGCCACGACTTCAGCGATGAACATATCGTGCGAGCCTAACTCCTTGACTTCAACCACCTTGCATTCGATATTCACCGGCGACTCGGCAATCAGCGGGGCGTTCACCACCTGCGCTTTTTCAGGCGTGAGGTGCATTTCCTTGAATTTGTTGTGGTCCTTGCCGGAACGCACGCCGCACCAGTCGGTGGCCTTGCTGAGGGCATCGGTGGTGAGGTTTATCACGAACTCTTTGTTTTTCAATATGATGTCATGCGAATGGCGTTCTTTCCTCACGGAGATGTAACACATCGGCGGGTCGGAGCAGATCGTCCCCGTCCACGCGACAGTTATGATATTATAATTCTCTGGGCTGTCGCCGCAGCTGACCATCACCACCGGCAGCGGGTAAAGCATCGTGCCAGGTTTGAAAGATTTCTTCATTGATAAAATTTAATTTTTGACATTGGAACACAGACGATGACTATCTGAAATATCTCGTGGTGTTTCACCTATGTTTTTCAATATCGCTGTAGCAATAAACTTACCAAGATTTACCGGAACAGCATTTCCTATCATTTGTTCTTGATTTGTCTTTGTACCTTCAAATATAAATTCTGGCGGAAATGTTTGAATCATGCTTCTTTCTTTCGTCGTCAACGGTCTAACCCCTTCCAACGAATCGGTTGGATCTCCTGCATGAAGTTCATAACCGCCCGGCATTGGACGATTTACACCTCTGATTGTAGGGCTTGGTTCATCAACACTAAATATTCCTCTTCTGACATAACTTCTCGGGTGGCGATAGTAGTATTTTATTTCGAGCGAATCTCCAAAATAATCAGCCACCGACATTTCTTCATCTGAAATATTTGCAACAAGGTCGTCCATAATAAAATCGTCTTTTTCACCAAGTTTGCCTATCATCACAAATCTTTTTCTTTTTTGAGGAACTCCGCATTTACTGGCATCAAGAACTGTATAAGTCAATCCATATCCAGCCCTTTTCAAAACTTCCTTTGCTTCAACAAATTTCTGGGTTTTAAGTATTCTTGCAACATTCTCCATCACAAACCACTGCGGACGTGATTTTGAAATTATATTCGCATACGACACAGTCAGGTCACCTCGGCCATTGTCTTCATTACGTTTTCCAGCCGAAGAAAAGTCTTGGCAAGGAGGACCTCCTATAATCATATCCGGTTTAAGTGGAGCTATCATCTCAACAGCTTCATTAACATCACCCAAATCCACTTTGTAAACAGGATGAGAAAAATTCCTTCTGTAAACTTCCAATGCATCATCCCAATTGTCAAACGCACCGACAATTTCAATTCCAGCCTTCAAGAATCCAAGGCTGAGGCCACCGCAGCCACAAAATAAATCAACAGCCTTCATAATTTGAATATTTCAGAGTGACTAACAATATACGCATCAAAACGTCTTTCCGGACGCAACAACTTCTGTCCATTCCCAAGAATAATATTTTTAATTTCATATTTTGAAATTCTTGGTTTTTCCAACTCTTTACATTTCATCAGCGGATTCGTCAATTTCCCACTGATTGCAAACGCTTTGTCGGTCTTGTAATCGTATGCCAACTCATTCACGATGTCAGTATATCGGAATTTTCCATATAACGAAAAATCCCATAGCATTTTGTACAGCCAAATTATAGTCCGCTGATTGCGTGATATATTGTTTTCTTCATCACTTTCCCTCAAACACATTTGTATAAGCGCCAAATTCGACCAGACAAACACATCCAAACAATCTTCATTTAAATCAGTCAATGTCCTGTCAGTTTTCCATATTGGCTGAATAATCAATGGGGTCTGCTCATCACACATTTCAGATGACACCATCAGCACGGCTTTCTTAATCAATTCATAATGAGGAAGAACAAATTCCTTCAAACTCCAATTTTTTATTTCAGTCCCAATAGTATTCAGTATTTCATGAAGTCTATTTCTTCCTTCCGATGAATCAAAACACGCACAAATGCTGCAAGCAAGAAACAAAATTGTTGGTGAACGCACAACTATCTCACTTCCATAATCTGCTTCCAACAAATCTTTTGTCGTACTATCTGGCAAAGTCGTCAATTTAACTTCCAAACCACTTGCAGGGACACTGGTCTTTCGATTAATCATCACCAAATCAATCTTTTCTTTTTTCTTTGCAGTATAATATCGCTCATAAGGATAGTACCCCGCCTCAAAATCATAGTACGCATCATCACTCAACGGATCTATTCCCAATAATTCCTCGGAAGAAATTTTTTCATGTATCACATTATTGTTCTTGTCCGTACAAATATAAATTGGTTTCAGATTTTTACTTCCCATATACGCCACAAGTGATGCCGGAAACGAACTGTTAAATTGATTTTTACCCCACGAATCACCTATTGTATAATCCCTGCTTGAATATTTCTGGCCAAACAAGCCTGGCTGTTCGCCTTCAATCATAAAAGTAATTTTTTTAGATTTTGCCATATTAATTTTTAAGATTTTGAACATGCAAAAATAAAAAATTCCGTCCAATAAGAACGGAATTTTTTAACAAAATTATCAACCTGCGGCAGCATGGCGAACCATGACACCGGATAATGGTTGTGAGGGTTATTCAATCGTCCAAGTCGTGCCTGAATTGAGCAGGTCGTCAACGGTCTGAATCTTGGCTTTCGCCGATTCGTTGGCGATGACGTCGGTGAGGCAGTCGTCGTAGGTCGGAGCATCGACGTTGCGGATGACACCCATCG
>JAKSMW010000022.1 GCA_024400395.1 Bacteroidales bacterium | reverse complement strand
TCCGCGTATTTCTGTCTGTCGGGGTTGTTCTTCGGGTCGATGATGCGTGCCTTGCTGATGTTCTTCAGCCCGAACTCCGCTGTCATGTCGGCGATCTTCTGCGCCGGTCCGATCAGGATGACATCGGCGATGCCGTCGGCGATGATGCGGTCAGCCGCTTTCAATGTTCTCGGTTCGTCTCCTTCAGGGAGCACGATGCGCTGTTTTTTAGCCTGCGCGTTGGCTATGATCTGTTCAATGAGTCCCATTATTATAAAATTTATACGTTCGATTTTTTAATTTTGCAAAAATACAAATCTTATCTGAAATATAAAACTTTTTTCAATAATTTTGCAAACTGAAATTTAGAAGAAGCATGACAATCCTCGATATTGGTTTTCAAATCATTACTGAAAACACAACGGACATTTTGGACGAGAAGGTGCGGATTTTGGAAAACGTCGCGCCGTCGTGGAACTTCGTCGTGATATTTTCGGCCATCCTTGGATTGGTATTGATAAAACAATTTGCTCCGAAACGTCTCAAGGTCATCACGTCGATGCTCTACCAAAGCTCCGACATCGAGAAGATGACGCGCGAGTGGAACCCGCTCACCAGCGTCAGCGGATTCATCATCGCCGTCTCGTACATCGCCCTCGTCTCACTCTTCATCCAGAAATCCATCCTGATATGCAGCGGAAACTCGATTTTGTACGGAGGCAGCGACTTCTATGTCGAGACGTGCATCTTCACAAGCGCATATATCTTGGTCCAATACCTTATTATTAATGTCATCGGATGGCTGTTCAACACGCAAGTCGCCTCGCAGCACCAAGCGATCACACACCTCTCGATGGCGACGACGCTGAGTCTTATTTTCTCCATGCTGCTGCTGATAATGGCGTTCTATCCGATAAAGCTCTGCGCCATCGCCGGGCTTGTCATCATCATGATTTTCACGAGCATCAGACTGACAAAAACATTCGCCGAATTTCAATTTTTAATAAAAGGTGAAACATTAAATATTTTTTTGTATCTTTGCACGCTCGAAATTATACCGTTTGCAGTTGCATTGACGATGGTAATCAGGATGATTGCAACTGGTTCTGTATTATAGGGTTAATGTCTAAATTTATAAGAAAAATGAGAGTAAAAAACATATTGGTTTCACAGCCCAAGCCGGCGGATATCACGAAGACTCCATACGAAAACATCATCAAGAAGTACAATGTCAACATTGAATTTGAGAAATTCATCAAGCTTGAAGGCGTTGACTCGCTCGAACTGAGGCAGGACCACGTGAAACTCCCCGAATACACAGCTGTCATCCTGACGAGCCGCAACACCGTTGACCATTTCTTCCGCATAGCGAAGGAGATGCGTTATGCGGTGCCCGACGAGCTGAAATATTTCTGTCTCAACGAGTCAACGGCCCTGTATCTGCAGCATTACATCCAGTTCCGCAAGAGGAAGATTTTCTTCGGCAACCAGACCTTTGCGGAGCTTGTCGAGGTGATGAAGAAACACAAGGAGGAGAAGTTCTTCCTTCCGACATCAAACATCACGACGACGGAGGACTACGGCGAGATGATGAGGGAGGCCGAGCTGACATTCAAGAAAGCCATGATTTTCCGCACAGTGCCGGCAGACCTCAAAAACATCATTGACATCAAGAAGTACGACATGCTCGTGTTTTTCAGTCCGGCCGGAATCGAGTCGCTGAAGACCAACTTCCCCGACTTCGAGCAGGGCGAGGTCGCCATCGGCGGACTCGGACAATCGACATGCAAGGCCATCACCGACGCCGGCTTCAACCTGAGCTTCGCCGCGCCGACAGAAACGACGCCGTCAATAACAATGGCAATCGAGGAATACCTCGGAGCCGGGACAAAGAAATCCAAGAAGAAATAAATTGGAACCAGCAGAAGGATTACCGAAGACACAACGCCTCTACAGGAAAAAGGAGATCGGCTCTCTCTTCGAGGCGGGGAAAGGGTTCAACGCTTATCCTTTCAGGGTGATTGTGTATTCACACAAAGCTGGAAATCAAGACGACGCCATGCCGCGCATCCTCGTCTCCGTTTCAAAAAAACGCTTCCACCACGCCGTTAAACGTAACAAAGTGAAACGCCTCGTCCGCGAGAGCTGGCGCAGAAACAAACAAAATCTGATGTGTCTTTGCCGCAAAAACAACATTATACTCGACATTGCGTTTGTTTACACGGCGACGTGCATCCTGACATACGAAGAAATCGCATCGAAAATGTGCGGAATCACCAAACGTCTGGAGGGTAAGATATGCTGAAGTTCATCGTCAACATCCCGGCCAACATAATGATATTTCTCATTTATGTATATAAATTCACGCTGTCGCCAATCCTCGGACGCAACTGCCGCTACACCCCGACATGCTCGACCTACGGCATCCAGGCCATCAGAAAATACGGAGCGATAAAAGGCGGATGGTTGACAATCAAGAGGATAGCGTCATGCAACCCGTGGGGCGGAAGCGGATACGACCCCGTCCCGTGAGAGTTGGAAAGTTTATAAAGTTATAAAGTTGGAAAGTTATAATATGAAAAAAATAGCGACACTTATCATCATGGCGTTCATCGCCGTATCGGTCAGCGGACAGACCAAGCAGAACAACTTTGAAATCTCAAAGAGCCTTGACATATACAATAACGTGTTGAGAGTCTTGAACATGTATTACGTTGACGAGATAAACCCGTCGGAACTCAACGAAGACGCCATCAACGCCATGCTCGAAAACCTCGACCCTTACACCGTGTTCATCGCCGAGGAACATATCGAGGACATCAAGCTGATGACGACGGGCGAATACGGCGGCATCGGCTCGACGATCCAATATTTTGAGGGCAAGACGCAGATCGCCGACCCTTACGAGGGCTTCCCTGCACAGAAGGCCGGGCTCATCGCCGGCGACGTTTTCCTTGAAGTGAACGGCATCGATGTCACCAAAAAGAAATCCGACGAGATCAGCGAGCTCCTGAAAGGCACGCCAGGCACCACGGTCACGCTGAAAATGCAACGTTACGGAGTCAAAGAACCAATCATAAAAGAGATAAAACGCGAGAAAATAAAAATCGACAACATCCCTTATTCGACGGTATTTGACAACGGCATCGGCTACGCCACGCTCTCGCAGTTCACCAAAGACTGCGCCAAGGAACTGAAGGACATTTTCATTGAGATGAAGAAGAACAACGACCTCAAAGGTTTCATCATCGACCTGAGAGGCAACGGAGGCGGACTGCTCAACGAAGCCGTTGACATCGTGAACATGTTCGTCCCGAAGAACAAACTCGTCGTCTATCAAAAGGGCAAGCTCTCCGACCAGAACTACAATCACTTCACAAGGAACGAGCCTGTCGATCTCGACATCCCGCTCGTGATCCTCGTGAACGAGAGCAGCGCGTCAGCCTCGGAGATCGTCTCCGGCTCCATCCAGGACTTCGACAGAGGCGTCGTCATCGGGCAACGCACATTCGGCAAGGGATTGGTGCAGAACATCATGCCTTTGAGCTACAACACGCAGATGAAAGTCACCGTGGCACATTACTACCTGCCGAGCAAACGCTGCATCCAGGAAATCGACTACGCGAAACGACGCAAAGGCGCCGCCGTAGACTCAACGGCCAAAAACGACACCCTCGGCCCGCAGTTCCGCACAGCCAACGGCAGAATAGTATATGAAGGCCACGGCATCACACCCGACGTGAAAATCGAGCCGGAGATGATGTCAACAATAACAGCACATCTGTACACCAAGAACCTTTTCTTCAAATACGCCAACAAATTCTACAGAGAACATAAGTCGATAAAGGGACCTAAAGACTTCAAAATCAGCGATGAGACGTATCAGGACTTCATGCAGTTCGTGAAGGACGAAGGCTTCACTTTCACGTCAGAGAGCGAGAAGGAGATTGACGAGCTCAAAAAAATCATGAAACTCGAAGGCTACCTGACCGAGGTTGAACCTTACGTCAACGAGGTGAAGACACGCATTGAGGCGGAGAAGGAAAAAGACCTCATCGACAACCGTGCGGAGATTGAAGAGGTGATGAAAGACGAGATTGTAGGACGTTATTACTATCAGAAAGGTCGCATTATCAGTGCTTTGCAGAACGACAAAGACCTTGAATGCGCATTCGAGGTGATTCTCAACGAGGAATACAAGGAAATCCTGAAATAATCTTTGGGATTTTTGCCATGCAGATTTAATTGTCAACGGATGTTTTTCCGCCAGAAATCGGCAACAGGTTAAGGTTCTGCCTGCCGTTTCTGCGTAAGGGAGGATATGGTCTTGTTAAGTTGTTCATTGCCAAGGAGTTGTTCAAGGCTTTGGTGCATCCTGTATTTCCATTTGTGGTTCGGGTCGGCGGGTTTGTTGATTTGTTCCTCCCATGTGCATTCCCAGCGGAAGTCGCCGTCCATCGCGATGTAGTCTTGAATCGGGATGATGACCCACTGCGATGCTGACTTCAGATGTTGTTCGATGATTTCCTTGCAGATGTACGGTTCGCAGAAATACGGCGGGTTGTCGGTGTGGTGCAGCATTTCGTGATAGAAACGCGCCGACAGCTCGCGGTTTTCCTCCCACCATCCGCGGATAGTAGGCATGTCGTGTGTGCCTGTGGTATCGACGCTGAGGTACGGGTTCTCGCGCGGGTCGCTGAACGGACGTCCGCTGTTTTTCGGCATCCGTTGCACCTCGAGACTCAAGATCCCGAGCTCGCGCATCACGCCCGGGACGCACGGCGCCACCATGCCGAGGTCCTCGCCGCAAATCAACAACTTGGAACTTCCGAAAATCCTCGACAGCCTGTCCCTTCCTTCAATCTCCCAGCGGACCGGGTCGGCGGGGGAGTAGTGCCCGAACGAGGCGTTGGGGCTGCCTTTCGGAATCTCCCAGATACGGAAGAATCCGAGGATGTGGTCAATCCTCAAAGCATCGAAATACTTCTCGAACCACTTGACGCGGCCGCGCCACCAAGCGAAGCCGTCTTTCGCCATCTCTTCCCAGTTGTACGTCGGGAAACCCCAGTTCTGCCCTTCGGCGGCGAAGGCGTCGGGCGGTGCGCCGGTCTCCATGTCGAGGTTGAAAAGCTGTGGGTTCTGTTTCACGTCGTCGCTGTCTCGGTTCACCCCGATGGGCAGGTCGCCTTTCAGCATGATGCCTTTACTATGCAGATAATCAACGGCTTCTGTGAATTGCTTGTCGCAATGATATTGCAGGAAGCCGTAGAAATCCTTGAAATCATCCTGACGTTCAAAGATTTTCCTCAGATATCCCATCTTCGCCTTGAAGACCGCAGGGTAATCGACGAACTCCTTGGCGTTGAGTTCTTTTTTCTTCTCGTTGAAACAAAGCCGCTCATTCTCATCTTTCAAGATACCGACTTTTTCGAGATTGAGGTAGATGGGATGTAACGTCTTGGTTGACATCGATTTATAAGGATAAGAATCGCCCCATCCGCCGTCGGTCGTCGTGTCGTTGACGGGTAGTATCTGTATGAGTTTCAGGCCGGCCAAGACGCACCAGTCGGCGAGTTTCTTGAGGTCGTTGAACTCACCGATGCCGAAGCTGTCGTCGCTTCTCAACGAAAAAATCGGAACCGAAACGCCCGCGAAGTAATTCATGCGAGTTTGCGAGTTTATAAAGTTTATAAAGTTATAAAGTTATAAAGTTATAAAGTTTGTAAAGTTATAAAGATATAAAGTTTGTAAAGTTTATAAAGTTTTAAGGATTTCGATGTTGTATAATCAAAATTACGCTTTGCGCACTTTCAACTTTATAACTTTCAACTTTCAACTTTCAACTTTCAACTTTCTACTTTTTTATCTTGTCAATCTCCCCGCAGAGTGTCGCGAAGATGTCTTCAATTTGGCCTACTCCGTTGATTCCCTTGAGGTTGCCTTGTTTTTCGTAATAGGCGAGGACGGGTTTTGTCTTCTCGTCGTATTCCACGAAGCGGTGCTTGATCGAGTCGATGTTGTCATCGGCGCGTCCGCTTGTCTTGCCGCGTTCGATCATGCGGTTGATGAGGATTTCTTCGGGGACTTCAAGGCTGAGGACGGCGTTGATTTTCAACGAGAACTCGTTCATGATGCCGTCTAACATCTCTGCCTGACGCACGGTGCGCGGGAATCCGTCGAAGAGGAAACCTGCCGACTTCTGGTTGGCTTCGACCCTGCCTCTGATGATGGAGACCACGATCTCGTCGCTGACTAATCCGCCTTTGCTGATGATGTCTTTCACCTTCTTGCCGATCTCCGTCTCGGCTGCCATCTCCTCGCGGAGGATGTCGCCCGTCGAAAGGTAAGTGAGATTGTATTTTTCTTTAAGTTGTTGTGACTGAGTGCCTTTGCCCGCACCTGGAGGCCCGAAAAGAATTATGTTCAACATGATATTACGATTTTTTTATTCAACAATTTTATAGATTTCCTTTAAATTGCGCCCGTATTCATTGTAGTCGAGTCCGTATCCGACAATGAATTCGTTGTCGATGTTCATGCCGACGTAATCGATTTTGTAGTTGTATTTGAAAGCGTTAGGCTTGAAAAGCATCGTTGCGATGTGAATGCTCGCCGCACCTGCGTTTTCCAGGTCCTTGCAGAGCTGGCTCATCGTGAAACCCGAGTCGATGATGTCTTCAATCACCACGATGTCGCGGCCTTTGATGTCTTCGGCTTCAACACCGATTATCACATTTGCGTTGTAGGTGCTTTGTGTCCCCGCGTAAGTTTTGTATTTGACAAACAGAATTTCGTGTGGATTTTCTATGGTCTTGAACAGTTCGCAGGCGAACATGAACGCTCCGTTGAGCATCACAAGGAACAACGGATCTTTTTCTGCCATGTCACGGTCTATTTCTCTTGCCACCCTGCGAATCTCGCGTTCAATTTCCTCTTGCGGGATGTAAGGCGTAAATTCTTTGTCAAGAACTTTTACAGCATTCATAATCAATTGGTTATAATTTTTGTTAAGGATAATTAAAACAGATGCAAAAATAATCTTTTTTTTAAGTGTTTTGAAAATAAACTTGATAAAATTGCGGTGATTGCATCAATTTATGTATTTTTGCAAAAATTTATCAGAAAAACATGAACCCGATTGTAAGTGTAATAATGGGGAGCACGTCGGACCTTCCGGTTTTGGAGAAAGGTCTGGCTTTCCTCGACGAGATGGAAATCCCGTTTGAAATGAATGCGTTAAGTGCGCATCGCACTCCTGAACTTGTTGAAGAATTCGCCCGCAACGCACAGGCTCGCGGCATCAAGGTCATCATCGCCGCGGCAGGGATGGCGGCGCATCTTCCAGGTGTGATAGCGGCGATGACTCCGCTGCCGGTCATCGGAATACCCGTGAAATCCGGAATGGAGATGGACGCGCTGTTATCGATAGTGCAGATGCCTCCGGGAATACCCGTCGCGACAGTCGGCATCAACGCCTCGCTGAACGCCGCGATACTCGCAGCACAAATCCTCGCCGTCGGCAATCCGGAAATGATGAGGAAAGTCGTTGATTATAAGGAAGGTCTGAAAGGCAAGATCGCCAAAGCCAACGCCGAACTTAAAGACATTCATTACAAATTCAAGACAAATTGATATTCAGTGTTGAGAGACTTGGCTCATCACACTTTAATGACATGAATGGTATCAAGGAGGAAAGGAACCGTTTTTTCAACAGTTTCATCATCCCCGTGGCGTTTGTCGTGGTGATGTGGGCGGTGAAGGCTGTCGAGGAGATGTTCGGCTTGGATTTCTCTTTTCTCGGGATTCAGCCTTTGAAAAAAGAAGGGATTCCGGGGATTTTCCTTTTTCATTTCATCCACGGAAGTTGGGAGCATCTTCTTGCCAATACGTTGCCAATCATAGTGTTGGGTGCGATGTTATATTATTTTTACAGAACCATCGCAACAAAAGTGTGGTTGGTCTTGATGTTTTCGACCGGACTTTTCACGTGGTGCGGTGCGGGCGGCGGCTGTCATGTGGGTGCGTCGGCACTCATCTACGGCATGGCTTTCTTCCTGATGGTCAGCGGGTTTATCAGGAAAAACAAAGGTCTTGTCGTGGTCTCGTTCCTCGTGATTCTGCTTTACGGAAGCCTCGTCTGGGGGCTTTTCCCGAAATACGCCGTCGAAAACAACATCTCGTGGGAGGGTCATTTCGCCGGATTCCTGTTCGGAATCATCTTGGCGTTTTTCTACCGGAAAGAAGGCCCGTCAAATGATAATGAAGACGATAGCGACGAAGGCGACTCCGATGACGATGAGACCGCCGATGGCGAAAAACCATATTGGGATGTTCCAGAGCCGCCGAAGGAGGAACTCACGGTGCCGCGTTATCCGAGAGGTTGGAGACGAGGATAGCTTTTATTCAAAATCCAAATAATATTCAAGATCCGGCTTAAGTTCTTTTCCGACGATTTTTTCAAGCTGCCCCCACGATGTTATCAGCCCTTTCTGCTCACGATAATTCACGATTTTCTTCACGTCGTCGTATTCCAAATACGGATGCCTGTTCAGCACCTTGAACGAATCGTGATTGATTCTCAATTTGTTGGCATTGAATAAGCTGTCAACGGTTATGTAATTTTCAATGTTCTTGTAACGTGTCGAATCCATGCCATAGACTTCAAGAAGCTGTCGGCTTTCAACGAAGCCGCCGAGTTTCCCGCGGTATTCGACGATTCGTTTTGCGAAAGAGGAACCGATGTCTGGCAGTTCTTTCAACAATGTAGTGTCGGCGGTGTTGATGTCAACAATCGGAATCGTTTTTGTTGTAAATGATTGATAATGTGTGGTGTCTTTTCGTTTAGGTTCTCTCTTGAAACTTTTTTCCCAATCTTTTTTGTTAGTTGTTTTCTTATTTGAAGATTCGAAATTTTGTTTTTTGTATGAGGCTCTTCGTTCCGCTTTTTTTATCGAGTCGAGGGTCATCAGAGAATCTATTTCTCGTTGCTGTGTCTCGATTATTGAATCGAGGTTGTGAAGATATGTTGTCCTTTTTGGTGGATTTTTTATCAGTAAATATTTGCAAATCAATATAATGACAATTATCGCAACAATTGATATTATTGCAATACGTTCACTTTTAGTGAAAGTCAAGTATCTCTTGAAATTGTCGCTCATAAAAAGTTTTTCAACTTTTTAAATTATGAACTGGCTGACCATGATGACGGCGATCGCCACTGGAGCCAAGTATTTGATTATGAAATAAAAAATTTTCTTCAATCGCATATTGACGATTCCGCCGTTGGTGAACTCGTCTTCGAAATCTTGTTTTTTCACTTTCCACCCTAAGAATATCACGGTGAAAAGTCCGCCGAGTGTCATAAGCACCATTGAGGTTATTTTGTCCAAGCCGTCGAAAACGGTGAATCCGAAGATGGTTAGACTGCTGTCATTGTGCAGGCTCATGGCGGCTAAAATACTGATAATGAATGCCCCTACAGAACTGTATATTGTGGCTTTCCGTCGTGACAACTTGAGTTCTTCGGTCAGGTAAGAGACTATGACTTCGAACAGCGACAGCGCTGATGTCCATGCAGCGATGACGAGAAGTATGAAGAAAATGAGGCAGAAGAAATAACCGCCTTTCATTTGGTTGAAAATCAACGGCAGGGTGTTGAACGCCAGCGACGGTCCGGCTTCTGGTCGTATGCCGAACGAGAACGCCGCCGGGAAGATGATGATGCCGGCGAGGATTGCGACGAAGGTGTCTGACAGTCCGACCATCAGCGAGGTGGTGACGAGGTTGTCTTTCTTGGAGATGTATGAGCCGTAGGTTATAAGTGCTCCCATGCCGAGGCTCATCGAGAAGAACACTTGTCCGAGTGCGCTTATCAGCACGTGCCCGTCGATTTTAGAGAAGTCGGGTTTGAAGAGAAACTTCATGCCTTCAAAAGCCCCCGGCAACATCAACGATTTGACACACAATATAATAAGTATCACTGTGAGTGTCGGCATCAGGATTTTTGAGTATTTCTCGATGCCTTTCTCGATTCCTTTTACGATGACAAAAGCTGAGATGAAGATGAACACTGCCTGCCATAGCAATGGCCTGAAAGTCATGTTAATGGAATCGTTAAATCCTTGTTCAATTTCTGCGAGATTTTTTCCCTGATAATAGTTGATGATTGATTTATAAACGGACTCGATTGTCCAGCCGGCCACCGTGGTGTAGAATGTAAGGATGAGGAATCCGCACAGCACGCCCATGTAACCTATCAACGGCCAGCCTTTCGCACCTGAAGCCAAGGTTTTGAACGCGCCTACAGGGTTTCTCTGCGACCGTCTTCCGATAACGAACTCGCTGACCATCATCGGGAGGCCGAGCGCCAACACTATCCCGATATACACAATTAGGAACGCCCCGCCGCCGTTCTCGCCAGCCATGCACGGAAACCTGTAAATGTTACCCAAGCCGACAGCCGACCCGACCGCCGCCGCAATGATACCAATCTTTGAACCAAAATGATCCCTTTTCTTTTTTTCTGCCATATTTTCTTTTTTACGGATATGGAACTGCTACGCAGCTCTTTAATCTCTAATCTCTAATCTCTAATCTCTAATCTCTATTCCCCTTTCGGGCCGTATGCCAGGTCTCCGGCGTCGCCCAACCCCGGAACGATATATGATTTCGCTGTAAGCTCGTCGTCAATGTTCCCGACCCAGAGTGTCGCATCGGTGCTGATGTTATTCTTGACATAATCAACGCCTTCCTTGCTTGCAATGATTGCGGACAGATGCAGGTGTTTCGGGTGAATGTCGCCGTTTTCGAGCAACCTGTTGATGCAATGAATCAACGATGAACCGGTTGCGAGCATCGGGTCGGTGAGTATCAAGATGTTATCCTCGATATTTGCCGAGGCGCAATATTCAACCATGATGTCGAAATCGTCACCTTTCTGGTATTTCCTGTACGCCGCGATGAAAGCGTTGTCGGCCTTGTCGAAAATATTCAGGAAACCTTGATGGAATGGAATGCCGGCACGGAAAATCGTCCCCAAGACAATCTGGTTCGCCAATGTCTTCGTCTCCTTGACACCAAGTGGCGTGGTGATGTTAATGTCTTTATAATCAAGCGTTTTGCTTATCTCATACGCCGTCAGTTCTCCGATGCGTTCGAGGTTTTTGCGGAAACGCATCCTGTCATTCTGAATCTCAACGTTTCTTAGTTCGGCGATGAAATCGTTGATGATGCTGTTGGTCGCACCTAATTCAATTATTTTTACCATATCTTAAAATTTTAGTGGTTTTACTTTTCCTTAAAAATCTTTAACAGAAATCTGACCGCACCTCGCGTTTTGTTGAAACGCAGACTTGGATATTTAACCTCTTGTCCTCCGAAACCCTTGTAATATCTCGCTAATCCGTCATTATCCGAGCCTTCGAAATCGAAAATTTTCGGTGTGCCGCTGTTCTCCTTTATCACATTGTCGATGAGGAACGAAAGCGCATGAAGCTCTTTGTTCGATTCGTCAGCCCCTGAAAACAGAAACACAATCCTGCCGTGACTTGTCATGAAAATGGCACCCGCAACTAATTCATTGTCAGTGTTTTTAACGCCTTTCACAAAACAATGACCTTTGCTTCTTGCAACATCGGTCAAATTCATAAATCTTTCATATTCAGCGTCTCCCCAGTGTCTTATGCATTTTCCCCTGTTTTCCCTGAAAAGGTTCACGATTTCTGCCGTTTCAACATCGTCTGAATTTTTCAGATTAGCGGTTTCAGCTTTCGCTAAATCACGTTTGGTGTTGCTGTTGTAATTTTTTCTCAAAGAATCATAATCCGATGATAGGTTTAATTCTGTATTTCTATGATATTCAATATTTTGACAATTGTCAAAAAAACTGTTATCTGAATTGAGACGTATTTCGGCAAACTTGAATCTGTCTGGAATCGCATCGATGAATTTTCGGACTTTGTTTTTGTCTGTTTTGTTTTTTGAAAAAATTCCGAGTTGTTGCGTGAAAAACGGCTGAAACAGATATGAAATGCCAAATTTACGGTTTCCTGTCAACGGCATGACACTCTCATAATCGTCTTCAATCAAGGCGTCCCAATTCGGGTGAACGACGTCGAGATACCACGACCAGGCATAGACGTTCCCGTTTGGCGAATTTGAAATGCATTCGTCCCAACGTTGTGTATCTATTTGATTATGAGTTAGATAAGTTATCATTTCGTTTCAAGTGCAAAGTTCAAGATGTTTTCGTACAAAGTTTCCCAGCCGACCCAGCGTTTCTCTCCGCTGAGCGTTTCGTTGTGCCAAAGGAGGATGAATGTCCCGTTGACTTTCTTCACTTCCGTGACAAGTTCCTTGACTTTTTCAAATGATTTCTCGCAGTCTAAATCGAGGTAGTCGCGCAAGGTGCCGTCCATCACCGCAAACGGGTGGATGTAAAGGTTGGTGCTGCTGTCCTGTGCGAGGTCGAAGAAGCGGAAGGTGTCGGCGATGCCCGCGCGGAATCCGACCTGCGAGGCGTAACCCATTGTGTAATCGTCAGTTATGTCGAGCTGTATGAGTTTTTTGTAGCTTTCCGGAAGATTCAGCCTCAGGTAATGCTGTCTGCTTTTCGTGATCTCCCGTTTGAGGACTTTTGAAAGATTCTGAATCTCGGTCTTTATCTTTTCAACATTGAGAAAAGATGAGAATGAAGGATGGATTCCGACATCGGCATAGTCACCGAGTTTTTTTATAAGATTCTGAAAATCAACGTTTCTTAACGGCGTGTTTTTGTCATACAAGTCATATTCACCGCAAAGGATGAAATAAATCGGACGCAATTTGAATTCTTTCTGCCATTTGATTTGCTTGTCAAATGTGTAGAATGGATCCTTTGTTTTTTTTGTGAGGACACGTATTCTTGTCCCGATTTCTTTGAAATCAAAATTTGAGAGGTCGCGTATTGTTGCAACCACAGTCCTGACCACACCTTTGTTTTTATATGCCCATGCCGCGTCAACGTCGTAGGTCGGAATGAAAGTGAAAGATTTCTTCTTGAATTGAAGCTCGGGGTAGAACTCCTTTAGTTTGTCACCAATTTCATTAGCCCAGATATTTACCAAAGGTTTTTCTAACATATTCATTTTGAATAAAATAGAATCTTTGGCTTGAAATCTGCTGTATTTGTCACGGACATGCGGAAGATATTCTTCGTAACGTGAGACCAAGTAAAACGACGCGGCGAAAGGGTCGAACGGGAACATCGACTTGTCGTTGTAAACAGGGAAAATCGTTTTCGTGTCGTTGTGGTCGATGATTTTCAAATCGCTGTCGGGGATGCTGTGAATGTTTCGTTCATAAAGCAGGCTTGAGGCTTTCTGAAAAGGCTCGTTCCAAAACTGGTTGGTGCCGTAATGGAATTTCGGGCCGTCGTATGAAGTGAAAACCTCGTTATCTGTCGTGATTTTGAAGTTTATCCCAAGCAAGTCTTTGAAAATCAATTCAAAGATATAATATAACCTGTTTGTTCTTTTATTTACGAGAATGAGCATTTCCATGGCGCAAAGATATTAAAAAAATTAAAGCATTACAAATTTATAATTTGTCTTTGCCTTATGTCGTCTGACGAAGTTCCGACCATGATTGTGAAGTCGCCTGGCTCCGCTTTCCATTCGAGTTTCTCGTTTAGAATGGAGAAATCATGCGGTTTTAATGTGAATGTAACTGTCTTTGTTTCATTGCGTTGTATGAAAATGCGCTTGAAGCCCTTAAGCAGTTTTTCGGGTGGCGCGACAGATGCGATTTCGTCGCGCACATAAAGCTGTACCACCTCGTCGCCGTCGTAGTCACCTGCGTTTGTCACCTCGACGGTTACAATGACGTTTTGTGCGGAATCAATGTTGATATTCAAGTTGTTATAATCAAATTTCGTATAACTTAATCCGTGGCCGAATGGGAACAGCGGCGAGCTTTGGCAGTCGATATAGTCGCGTTGCTTCGGTTGCGAATAATACACCGGGATCTGCCCGACCGAGCGTGGTTGTGACATCGGAAGTCTTCCTGCCGGATTGTAATTACCGAAGATAACGTCAGCGATGGCGTTCCCGCCTTCTTGTCCGGGATAGAAAGCTGTCATGACGGCGTTGCCGTTCTCGACGGCGGTGTTTTTCAGAAGAGGTCTTCCTTCGATGAAGACGATGACAAGCGGCTTGCCGGTGGCGGCGACGGCTTCGATAAGTCTGTCTTGAAGTCCTGATAATGAGATCGTTGCGCGGTCATAGCCTTCTCCGCAGTCCATGTCGGCGACGTGACCGTCAAGAATCACGGTGTCTGTTGACCTGTACGATGTCTTGAAATTGCGTGCCGATGAGCCGCCTACGACAAGGACTGTGGCGTCGGCGTTTTTTGTCGCTTTCAGTGCCGCGTCAAAATCGGCGTCATCGGTGTCGCGCACCGAGCATCCTTTTGCGTAAGTGACTGTTGCTGTTGAAGATACATGATTGCGTATTCCCTCCAACACTGTGATGATGTCGTCGGGATTCTGCGGTGCGGTGTAGTCGCCGAGTTGGTTGTAGGTGTTGTCGGCGTTCGGCCCTATGACGGCGATGTTTTCAATGTCTTTTGAAAGAGGCAAGATACCGTCGTTTTTCAGAAGCACGATGCCTTCGCGGGCTGTCTGAAGTGCTAATTCCTTGATGGCTGCGTGACAATCTGTCGGCTCGTCAGGGACTGGAAGATACGGGTTGTCGAACAGTCCGGATTCGTATTTGAATTTCAATACATTACGGACGGCGTTGTCGAGAGTCTCCATTGATACAAGTCCTTTGTTCACGGCGTCTTCGAGGAATGCGCCGTAGTTGGATGCGCCGAGGTCAATATCTACACCTGCGTTGATGGCTTGGGCCGTCCCTTCAAGTTGGTCTTCAGCGGTGCGGTGGGTGCTGTGCAAAGCCCAGATGCTGCCGAGGTCCGAAAAAACCACTCCGTCGAATCCCCATCGTTCACGAAGTATGTCTTTTAGCAGCCATCTGTTTGATGTACAAGGGATTCCGTCAATGCAATTGTATGACGTCATGATGCTTTTGGCATCGTTTCTTACTGCTGTCTCAAAATTTGAGTTCAATTCTGCCAATATCTCATGGTTTCCGGCCGAAGTCCCCGAGCCGTGATGTCCGCCTTCCGAGACACCGAATGAGGAGAAATGTTTCAAGGTGCTTGCAAGGTGATTCTGCATGCCTTTCATTATGGCAGTGCCTAGTGTTCCGGAAAGATAAGGGTCTTCTCCGAGGCTTTCTTCCACGCGTGACCAGCGTGGGTCGCGGGTGATGTCAATGACTGGGCCGTATGCAAACTTTGCGCCGCGTGCGGCAGCCTCGGCTCCGACTGCGTCACCGACTTTATACAGCAGATCCTCGTCCCACGTGGCCGCCTGACAGATGCCGATGGGGAAAACAGTGGCGTTGACCGCCATGAAACCGTGAACGCATTCTTCAGCGAAATAAATAGGGATTCCAAACCGTGAATTTTCTATCGCATTACGCTGCATCTCATTGAAAATCAATACTGACTGCCGCTCGTCAAGACCTGATTCTATTGTCTTCTGCGACCACGGGTCGGCACGGAGAACGCCGTAAAACCCGCCGCACTGCAAAGTGTCCCACATTTTCATAAACGCTTCGTTGAGAATCACAGTGCTGTCGTTGACTTTTTCGTAAAAATTAAAACCAATCGGACAACATAACTGCCCAACTTTCTCATTTACAGTCATCTGACTAAGCAGAGATTCCACTTTTGTGTCAATACCGTCTGCCTTTGGTGATGAACAACCAACCAAAAATATTATCGCAAATGATAAGATTATATACTTTTTCATTTTTCTCGAGTTGAAATTTTCAACAAAATTACCAAATTATGTAATACGTTTAGGTTAATTTATTTTTACATTTGAAATTTTTTTCGAAAAAGAGATGATTTTCATTTCTGATGATAATCAATTGGTTTCGATTATTTTGTAAAAAAATATATACAATTTTTGTGCTCGTTTTGTGAAAAAGACGAAAAATCATGTTTTATGATCTGCTGATTTTCACGCCAAAAACGTGCCCGAAAAAACAAAATGATTTTCCTGCAATATACAAATGTTCGCGCGTGTTTTCAGTTTTATTTATTAATTAGCGGGTCAATTCATATTTTTTGTATTTTTGCTTGTTTTTTATACGTCAATAATGAAAAAGATAACGCTGTCATTAGTACTGTTTTTAACTGTCATTTTGCTTAATGCGCAGACAATTGAAAAGACTTATTATGTTGATAATCACGATGTTAAATCAATAGAAGGCTATGTCCAGATTGAGCTGAAAGACTGTATGCAGTCGGCACTCGCAGGTCAACCGACGTTGCCGTGGCATTCGGTGACGCTGCTGCTTCCACAGGGAACAAAAGCCGAGTCGATGGAAGTTGAAATGTCTGATTTTCAAGAACTTAATGGCGATTTTCAATTGTTTCCTTATCAGCCTTCAAGAACCTATAATGATTTGGAACGCACGAAATTTTATAAAGATGAGGCGGTTTATTCTTCAAAGAGCGTTTATCCTGCTGAAAATCATGGAGTTCTGACTACGCAATATGTTAATGGTTATTCTGTTGCGGTGTCGTCTTTCACTCCTGTGAAATATGTTCCATCTGAAGGTAAAGTATTGATTGCCAAGACTGTAAATATAAAAATCAATACTTGTAAAGACGAAAAGTCGGATCCAAAAATGCTTTCGTCACGCCCGCAAATCATCAGCAAAGTCAAGTCGCTTGTGCAGAATCCGGAAATGCTTGATTCATACGTGAAAACCGATGAAAAATCATTGCAAGGCTATGAGCTTCTTGTGATTACGCCGGAACAATATGTTTCAAACTTTGACAACTATGTTCAGTTTTATTGTTATCATGACATCAGGACAGATGTGGTTTCGGTTGAGTCAATTTATTCTTCAATGCAAGGCGTTGACAATCAAGAAAAGATCCGTAATTTCATCATTCAGGAATATCAGGATAATGACATTTTGATGGTGCTTTTGGGCGGCGATGTCGCATTGGTGCCGTTCCGCGGTTTCTACTGCGACGTGCTTACCGGCGGAAGTCATAACACTGACAATGGCATTCCAGCCGACCTTTATTATTCAGGCCTTGACGGGACGTGGAACGACAACGGCAACGACCGCTGGGGCGAGCCTGGCGAAGACGACCTCTATCCGGAAATCGGAATTGCGAGAATGCCTTTCAACAATGAAACGCAACTCGCCAATATTTTGAATAAAATCGTTAAGTATCAACAGATTCCGGTGCTTGGAGAGTTCCGCACTATTGTCTTGGGCGGCGAAAAACTTTACGACTATCCTTACACTCAAGGCAGTCAGTATCTTGAACTTTTGATTGGCGAACATGACGACAACGGCTACACGACAGTCGGCATTGATGAAAATTACGATTTCGTGCGTCTTTACGATGAGGACGGCAACTGGAGCGGCACTAAACTGCGCAACGCCATAAACGCTGGATGCGGCTATGTGCATCATGCCGGTCACGCCAACAGCGATTACGTCGCGGGATGGTACGGTTCAAGTGTGTCTGCGAGCTTTTTCGCCGGCGCCAACGGCGTTGACCACAACTTCACTTTCTTCCATTCGCATGGCTGCGACTGCGCCGCCTTCGACCAGGGCAGCATCATGGAAAGACTTGTAACCATTGAGAATTTCGCTGTTTCGGTAATCGGAAACTCGCGTTACGGCTGGTTCAATGAAGGTCAGACTGAAGGCCCTTCGTGCCATCTTCAGAGAGAAATGACGGACGCATTTTGGAATGAAAGGATTCCTTATCTCGGAATTGCGTTCAGCGAAGGGAAATGCCAGACCGCACCGTGGGTCACCGCACCCGGACAGTATGAGGAAGGTGCGTTGAGATGGAATTTCTATGACCTCAACATTCTCGGCGATGTCGCCGTATGTCCTTGGCACGACGAGCCTTTCGAGGCGGCGGTGAGGTTCCGGCCGGCGATGCTTCAGGGCGAGACGGTGAATGAGATTTACGTCTCACATAACGGACAACCGCTCAAGAATTTCCGTTGCAGCATATTTTATTACGAGGAAAAACTCGGCGAGGCGGTGACTGACGAAACCGGAAACGCCATAGTGACGCTTTCACGCCCCGTTGATTTCGTTGACCAGCTTTCACTGGCGGTGACAGGTATGAACTCGTTCCCGCAAAGCCGTGTCATTGAATGCATTGACGACAACACCACTTTCGTGAAACCTTACAAATTGATTGCCAACGACGAAGACGGCGACGGGAAAATTGAACCGGGTGAAAACGTCTCATTCGACCTCGTCTTGAAAAACTGGGGTGGTGCTCCGGCAAACGACATTCACGCTTCCGCACAGTGCTGCGCACCCGAATATTTCAGGTTCACGAATACCGAAGCCGACTTGCAAAGCATTGACGCTCTGTCTGTTGATACGATTTACGACGCTTTCGGAATCTGCATGGACCAAGATGTGCCGAATGGCTGGCCGATAACTCTTAACATCACGTCAAACGACGCAACAGGATATTGGTATAATTCATTCGGATTCAAGGCATCAGCACCTGATATTCAGATACTTGCGATGTCGGCGGAAGAACTTGACGGCAATGGGAACGGAGTCGTTGAACCTGGCGAAAGCGGACTTTTGTCGGTGTATTTCAAAAACTTCGGCTCCGTCATCGCCGAAAATACCGAATTGAATGTCGAAGCGGACAATGAATTGGTGACAATTGAAACGTCAACGGTGTCGTATCCGCAAATACAAGAGAATGAAGAGGTTACGGCGGAATTTGTTTTCCATGTTGATGAAAACGTCCCGAACAGCACCATCGTTAAATTTAACGCGACGGCGCAGTGCGGAAAATATGTCTCGTCGTTAACTTACACAATGACAGTGGGTTATCTTATGGATGACTTTGAAACCGGCGACTTCTCAAAACTCGAATGGGAATCTGCCGGCGACAAGGAATGGCTCGTGACCGATTCTGACGCTTACGAGGGAACGTTCTCGGCTCGCTCTGGGATTATTGATGATGACGAGATTACGTCGTTGATTATCAATGTGGAAGTGATTGAATTAGGGAACTTGTCATTCTATTTTAAGACTTCAACCGAAGAAAGGCACGATTACTTGGTTTTCTATATTGACGGTGATATGAAAGACCGCTGGTCGGGCGAAATGGATTGGCAATTAAAGAGTTACAACTTGAATTCGGGCAAACATGAACTTGAATGGCGTTACGACAAGTCGATTTCAGGTCAGGCAGGCCTTGATGCCGTTTTCATCGACAACGTGACTTTCCCGATAAACTCAACAATTATCATGGATATTGAGGAAGATGTTGATAATCAATGCGATGTAATGATTCATCCGAATCCGAGCAATGGAAGATTTGTCTTGAATCTTGATGATAATCAGAATGTTGTTAAAATCTTCAATTCTCTTGGTCAGATGGTTTATGAAAATGAAAACGCCTCGCAGAGTTTGAATGTTGACATTTCTGAAAAAGAAACGGGCATATACCTTATTAATATCAACGGTAAAACACAGAAACTAATAAAAAAGTAATACCTTGTAAAAGAACCGCAAGCGGTTCCATATCAGTAAAAAAGTCGTAACATGAAAAAGTTATCATTTTTAATTTTCTTCTCATTTTTCAGCTTTTTCATTAAAGCTCAGACGATAGAAAAGACGTATCATTTTGATAATCCGTCAGTTAATAAATTGATGGGTTATGATGTAATCAGTTTTGAAGGCACGATGCAAAATGCGGAGGTCGGTTGTCCGAGCCTTCCGTGGCAGTCGGTGAGCCTACTTCTTCCGAATGGGATGGAAGCCGCTTCAATAAAGGTGGAACTGTCAGATTTTCAAGAACTTGATGGCGTTTATAACCTTTTGCCGAAACAGGCTGACTTGCCTTATTCGCAGGCAGAGAAGTTCGTTTTTGCAAAGAACGATGCCGTTTATTCCTCTAAAGAAATTTATCCTTCGAATAATGAAGGGAATCTTTCGACAAATTTCAAAAACGGCTATGGTTTTGCGTTCTCGGCGTTCACTCCTGTGAGATACGTTCCGGCAACGGGAAAAGTCTCATTCGCAACGACGGCGAAAGTTACCGTCAACGCAAGTGATTCAAAATCAGACCATTCCGCTATGTTGAGGAATACATCTTCCGTCAAGGAAAGTGTGAGAAGACTCGCACAAAATCCTGAAATGATGGAAACTTACGAAACACGCGAGCTGATTTATGACGGCTATGATATCTTGGTCATCACTGGAAATCAATACGTTGAAGGTTTTGATGAATATGTCGAATATTATAACGGAATCGGCTGGAGAACGCGTATCACCACCGTCGAGGAGATTTGTCTGGCTATGGAAGGCCGCGACAACGCAGAGAAAGTCCGGAATTATGTCATTCAGGAATATCAGAACAACGGCATTTCCACTTTGATTCTCGGCGGCGACATCGACATCGTTCCTTATCGCGGCTTATATTGTTATGTTTCAGATGAATACGAAGACTGGGAGATTCCGGCCGACCTGTATTTCGCAGGCCTCGACGGGACATGGAACGACAACAATAACAACAAATGGGGCGAAATCGGGGAAGACGACCTCCTTCCGGAAATCGGCGTGGCGCGTCTGCCTTTTAACAACGCACAGCAGCAGAACAACATGATTCACAAGACTTTGACGTATCAGCAGAATCCTGTTCTCGGTGAATTTCAGCATATTACGTTCGGCAGCGAATGGATGAGCGACACCGGCCCGACTTACGGCAGCCAGTATCTGAATATGGCGGTCGGTTATCATGACGAGCACGGCTACACCACTATCGGCATACCAGAACATTATGATTTCAACGTCGTTGACGAGTTGACCGGCGCGAATATCGGTTCCGACTTGATGGCCGCCATCAACCTCGGCGGACAATACACTCATCACGCAGGACACGCAAATTCCAACTATGTCGCAGGTTGGTATAACTGGGACATCACCGACAGCAACTTCTCGCAGGTCAACGGCGTCACGCACAACTACACGTTTTTCTTCTCTCACGGCTGCATCGCCGGTGCTTTCGACGAAGACTGCATCATGGAGCGCATGGTCACGATTCAGAATTTCTGCGTGGCGGCAATAGGTAACTCGCGCTACGGCTGGTTCTCGCCCGGCACTACCGACGGGCCTTCGGCTCATCTGCACCGAGAAATGACTGACGCTCAATACACTGAGAAGATGCCTAACCTCGCTCTCGCCTTGACGGAAGCGAAGGTTCAGACGGCACCGTGGGTCAACGCCCTCAACGGCGAAAACGCCGCGCTGCGCTGGAACTTCTACGACATCAACGTACTTGGCGACGGAGCAGTAGCCCCGTGGCTCGATGAACCGATGAACGTCAATATCGACTGCGCCGATGAACTGACTCTCGGAACAGCTTCCATGGAAGTGCAGCTGGACAACGCTTCCGGCGACATCCTTGAAGGCTTCCGTTGCAGCTTGTTCGCTGACAATCAACTTGTTGGATTTGGCGAGACCGATGAAAACAATGTCGCAAATGTCGTGTTCGGCAATCCGTTAGACTATGAAGGAGAGCTTCACCTCATCGTAACAGGACAGAACGCCTGGCCGCAAACCAAGACAATCAGCTCGCAGATGATGAATACACCTTATATTATATATGAGAACCACGTCGCAAATGTCGATGACGGCACAGTTGACTACGGCGATGATTTCACCTTCAATGTCACTGTGAAAAATTACGGAGCTGTTGACGCTCAAAATGTTACGGCGACTTTGACGACTGACGATGAATTTGTTGAGATTCTGAATCCAACGGCAACGATTGCAAATATCAGCAGCCTCGGCAACTTTGAGATGGAAAACGTTTTTGAAGTCTCTGTTTCCAAAAACATTCCTGACCAGCATGTCGTTAGGTTCACCCTCGAATGCACCAACGGAACTGATGTGTGGACAAGCTCCTTCGAGATTGTCGCGAACGCCCCGATGTTTGATTTGGTGAATGTTGACATTGAGGATGGCGGCGACGGACAACTCCAGCCTGGTGAGTCGGCGGTGTTGCATTTCACAGTGAAAAACATCGGACACAGCGGCATGGAAAATGTGAGTTTTGCGATTTACAACTCTCATCCTGAAATAGAAAACGGAAACAATGTGTTCGGTTACGAATCAGTGGCTGTCGGCGGAGAGTTCACCGCTGACTATGAGGTTTCGCTTTCCCCCGATATTGAAGAAGGTGTTAATTATGAATTGATTACGTGTACATATTCTTCCGATTTGAATTTTTATGGAAATTATGCAATTGCGGTCGGGCATTCTGTCGAAGACTTCGAGACAGGTGACTTTTCGGCTTTCGACTGGCAGAATGACGAAGAGCATCCTTGGACTGTCGTGACTGAAAATCCACACGGTGGCACCTATTGCGCCAAGTCCGCGCCGATTGCCGATAATCTGAAATCAGTTCTCGTGATTGAAATGGATGTCTATGGAAATGACCAGATTATATTTTTCAAAAAGGTGTCGTCAGAGCAAGGCTGGGACAAGTTCTTCTTCTACATCGACGATGAGATGATGGGCGAGTGGTCGGGAAATTTGAACTGGAGTCGTTCCGCCTACGATATTACATTCGGTCATCATCAGTTGAGATGGTTCTACGCCAAAGACGGTGCCACGACTTCCGGCCAGGACTGCGCATGGCTCGATGACATCACGCTGCCACCGACCGCCACAATCACTGACATATATTCTTATTTGGAAGATGATTTCGGGATTTATCCGAATCCGAATAACGGAAGATTTGTCGTGAATCTTGATGATAATCAGAATGTTGTGAAGATTTTTAATTCTCTCGGTCAGATGGTTTATGAAAATGAAAACGCTTCGCATGATTTGAACATCGACCTTTCTGAAAAAGAAACGGGCATATACCTTATTAATATTAACGGCAAAACACAGAAATTAATAATAAAATGAAAAAACTCACGCTTTTAGTCCTTCTGTCGGTTTTCAGCTTTGTCATCAAGGCTCAGACAGTTGAAAAGACCTATCATTTTGACAACCCGCAGGTCACGGAACTCCGCGGTTATCAGCAAGTTATGTTTGACGGGACGATGCAGTCGGCTCTTCAGGGTCAGCCTTCGTTGCCGTATTACGCAGTCAGCCTTTTGCTGCCACAAGGTGCGGAAGCTGAATCAATCGAGGTTGAACTCTCTGATTTTCAGGAAGTTGGAGAAAACATTAATTTGTTTCCATATCAGCCTTCAAGGACGATGAACGACATCGCTCCGAAAGAGTTGGTCAAAGACGAGGCGATTTATGCGTCAAAAGGCATCTATCCAGTTGAAAATCACGGCGTTGTGATAACACAATATCTCAACGGCTTCGGCTTCGCATTCTCGTCGTTCACGCCGGTGCAATATATTCCGGCAACAGGAAAGGTGATGTTTGCAAAGACCGCCACGGTGCGTGTGAACCTCGCTTCATCAAAGACCGACCACAGCGTAATGCTTTGGAAAACCAATGCCATCTCGAACAGAATCAGTAAGTTGGCACAGAATCCTGAAATGATTGAGAGTTATCAGACACGCGGACGCGAAGTTACCGGCTACGACCTCCTTATCATCACGTCGAGTGAATATGTCGATGGTTATGCTGAATATCAGAATTATTACAACAGCATAGGTGTCCGTAACCAAATCGCTTTGGTATCAGATATTTACGCCTCGATGACGGGTGCCGACAACCAGGAGAAAATCCGTAACTACATCATTCAGGAATACCAGAACAACGGCATCATGATGGTCGTCCTCGGTGGTGATGTCAACATCGTGCCGTTCCGCGGCTTCTACTGCGATGTGCTTTCGGGCGGCGAACACATGACCGACAACGGTATCCCCGCCGACCTTTATTATTCAGGCCTTGACGGGACATGGAACGACAACGGCAACAACCGCTGGGGCGAGGAAGGCGAGGACGACCTCCTCCCTGAAGTCGGCATCAGCCGTATGTCGTTCAAGAACGCAACGGAGCTTGCCAACATGGTCAACAAGACTTTGAAGTATCAGCAGGAACCAGTTCTCGGCGAGTTCCACAAAGTTATCTTGGCAGGCGAGCATCTTTATGATAACCCTGAATCGAACGGCTCGGATTACCTTGAACTCCTTATCGGCACACACGATGACAATGGCTACACAACGACTTGTTATCCAGAAGATTACGATTTTACAAAGATGTATGAGGAAGAAGGCACATGGAGCGCTTCTGGTTTGAGGCAGGCCATCAATGCCGGCACGAGCTACGTGCATCACGACGGCCACGCCAACTCGAGCTACGTGGCGGGCTGGTACAGCGTGTCGAACAGCGACTTCTCCGGTGCCAACGGCGTTGACCATAACTACACGTTTTTCCATTCGCAAGGCTGCGACTGCGGTGCTTTCGACGAGTCGTGCATCCTCGAAAAGATGGTGACAATCAGCAACTTCGCTGTCGCCGTCATCGGCAACTCGCGTTACGGATGGTTCAACGAAGGGCAGACCGAAGGCCCAGGCGCGCACCTCGAGAGAGAGATGACCGACGCACAGTTCAACGACCGCATCCATTTCCTCAGCTGCGCACAGGCCGACGGCAAATGTGAGACCGCCCCTTGGGTCACGGCTCCGGGACAGTGGGAGGAAGGCGCGTTGAGATGGAACTTCTACGACATGAACGTCCTCGGTGACGGCGCCGTCAGCGTGTGGACCGACGAACCGATGGAAGCCGAAGTGTCATGTCCCGCACAGATTGTGCTCGGAACTCAGTCGTTTGAAGTCGAAATCGCCGACGCCAACGGCAATCCCGCAAAGAACTTCCGCTGCCTCGTTTATATGGACGGCGAGGTCATCGCGATGGGAACGACAGATGAAAACGGCGTCGCCGAGATAGCTTTTGAAGGTGGCCTCGCCACTGTCGGTGAGATGACGATGAAGGTCATGGGAATGAACGCATGGCCGCAGAGTGTCGAACTGATGGCGGTGCCGAGCGACACACCTTATATAATATATGACAGCTATGAACTCGCCAACGGCGCGAGCCAGATTGACTTCGCGACGACAAACGCTTTCAACATGGTCGTCAAAAACGTCGGCAGCGTCGGCGCCGACGGCATCACGGCAACGCTCTCGTGCGAAAGCGAATATGTCACGATAAACGAGGCGACGGCGACACTCGGAAACATCGCAGGAAACCAGAGCGTCACACTCGAAAACGCATTCGGATTCACCGTCAGCGACGATGTCCCTGACAACACTCCGGTCCGATTCAACCTTGTCTGCACCAACGGCAGCGAGACATGGGAGAGCCATTTCAACACGAGGATTTATGCCCCTGATTTTCAGGTCGTAAGCATCGAGCTTGAAGGCGAAAACGGCAACGCCGTCAACCCTGGCGAGAGTGCGACATTGCATTTCACAATGAAAAACAACGGCGGCGCAGCTGTCCCGTCGGCGGTCTTCGCCGTGTTCAACTCACATCCTGAAATCGTCGCCGAACAGGGCGAATGGCATCTTGACGAGATCGCGGCTGGCGAGGAATATACAATCGACTACGCATTCACCTTGAGTGGAGACGCTCAGACCGGCGTTCAGTATGAACTGTTCTTCGCTTCATACTACGGGAAATACGTAGTGGAGGAATCGTATTATCTCTCCGTAGGCACTTCGATGGAAGGCTTCGAGACCGGCGACTTCAGCTCGTTCGAGTGGCATCATGGCACCGTAGTGACAGCATGGGAAGTGGTGACGGAAAATCCTTACGAAGGAATGTATTGCGCAAAGTCTTCAATGATAGACGATTACGGCACAACATCGCTTTACATCTCCGTGACGGTGGCCCAAGAAGCCCCGGTGAGTTTCTATTACAAAGTCTCTTCAGAGGCAAACTACGACAAACTGCATTTCTACATCGATGACAGCGAGAAAGGCAACTGGTCGGGCGAGGTGGCATGGACACAGGCTTCATACACCATTCCCGCCGGAACCCACACACTCAAGTGGGAATACACCAAAGACGTGTATTCTACAAGCGGCAGCGACTGCGCCTGGATTGACAACGTGGTGTTCCCGCCGACAACGGTCATCACCGATGTCGAAACCGTAACAGAGCAGAACGTGAACGTCTATCCGAATCCCGCAGCAGATGTCATCAACATCGAACTCGGCGAAAACATGTCAGACATCGTGATTTACAACAACATCGGCCAGATGGTGAGAAACCTTGCCGGAATGTCGGGGACGGTACAAGTGAACGTTTCTGACCTTAACGCAGGAATGTATTTCGTCACCATTAATAATAAGGTGGAGAAAATCGTTAAGAGATAGCAGAGTCGAAAGTTTGTAAAGTTTAAAAGTTTGTAAAGTTTTTTACTATTTTTGCAGCCTGAAAAAACATATCATCAACATGAAAGAATTCAATACCGCCGGGACGTGTTTTCCCGAAGACCATTACATGGTTGACATTTCTGAACGCGTCAACATCATCAGGAAGATGGTTGGGCAGGGCCTTTATTTCTGCATCAACAGGGGCCGCCAGTACGGAAAGACCACGACCCTTCAGGCATTGAGACGCAAATTGTCTGACGAATATCAAGTGATACTGACCAGTTTCGAGGGAATCGGCGACAGCTCGTTTTCTTCTCAGATGGCGTTGGCATATTCGTTTGTCAGTGCGATAGTATTCAAGATGACTTGGGACAAGAACAGGGATGAGGGACTTTACCAGTATTTGGATGAAGTTCAGAAGACGTATGCAGCCGCGAGGGGGATCCCCACGGATGAATTTTCACTTGTCATATCAAGAATGTGCATCAAGTCGGAGAAGCCGGTGGTCCTTCTCATCGACGAGGTTGACCAGGCTGGCAACTACGACTCGTTCATCAAGTTTCTTGCGTTGCTGCGTAACATGTATCTGTCGCGGAAAGAGTTTCCGACATTTCAGTCGGTGATATTGGCGGGTGTCTATGACATCAAGAACCTGAAGCTCAAGATACGTGACGAGAATGAGCATCAGTACAACAGTCCGTGGAACATCGCCGTCCCGTTCGACGTTGACATGTCGCTCCACGCCGACGGCATCGCGGGTATGCTGCGCGAATACCAGAGCGAGCGCGGCGTTTCATTTGATGAAGACTTGGTCGCGAACGAGATTTACGCCTATTCCGGCGGCTATCCGTTCCTCGTGTCGCGGCTGTGCCAGATAATCGACGGCAAGGGCTTCGGCTGGGACCGCGCGGGCGTGGTCGGTGCGGTGCATGAGATATTGGACGAGCACAACACCCTTTTCGACGACATGGTAAAGAAGCTCGACCAGTTCCCGGAATTGAAGAACGTACTCAAAGCGACGCTGTTTTCAGGCCAGAAGACAAGTTTCAACCCTGACGAGAAGTACATCCAGCTGGCCGAGCGTTTCGGTTTCATAAAGAAGGTGCAGGGCTGCATCAGGATGTCGAACCGCATCTTTGAGACGCGCCTCTACAATCTGTTCACGGCGGAGGCGAGGATGGAGGAGATAGGGCAGCATGGCAGCCTCGACAAGAATCAGTTCATCGTGAACGGGATGCTGAACATGCGCCGTCTGATAGAGCGTTTCGTGGTTCATTACAACGACATCTACGGCTCGCAGGGCGACGCGTTCAAGGAGAAGGAGGGTCGGAGGCTGTTCCTGCTCTACCTGCGCCCGGTGATAAACGGCGTCGGCAACTATTACGTCGAGGCCGAGACACGCGACGAGACCCGCACCGACATCGTCGTTGACTACCTCGGACACCAATACGTCATCGAACTGAAGATCTGGCGCGGCGACAGCTACAACGAACGCGGCGAACAGCAATTAGCGGAGTACCTCGACTATTTCCACTTGGACACCGGCTATCTCGTGAGCTTCTGCTTCAACAAGAACAAAAAACCGGAGTTCAAGACTGTCGATGTCGGCGGCAGGACGTTGTACGAGGCGGTGGTGTGACCTGCCGCCTTCCTCATTCTTCCTGCCCTTGGAAAACCAACAGGCTCGCGTCGTCTCTCCGGAATGTCTCGTTGGCCACTTCGAGCAGCTCTTCAGCGGTGATTTTTTCGAGTCTCGCTATCGTTTCCGGCAGCGTCTCGATGTGTTCCTCGAAGAATCCGGCGCGTATCATGCCGAGGAGGTCGTTCATGCCCGACTCGTTGCTCAACGCGACTTGTCCGATGAGTTGTTTCTTGGCGTTTGAAAGTTGCAAGGTTCCGAGTTTCTGCGTCATCAGCTTGTTTAATTCCTTGAATGCTAATTCTATAGATTTATCTTGCGAATGCGGGTCAACGCCCATGTAGATGGTGTAGTTGCCGGTGTCGGAGTATGCGTTGTATTGCGATTCGATGGTGTAGGCGAAGCCGTATTTCTCGCGTATGTTGAGGTTGAGGCGTGTGTTCATGCCGGGTCCGCCGAGGATGTTGTTCAGGAGGATGAGTTTCAGTTTGCGGTCGTCGTTGTAAGGGTAGGCGAGTCCGCCTATGACGACGTGTGTGAGGTGACTGGTGCGTTCCTCTATCCGTGTCGTCGCCGGCAGCGGCGTGAACGGCACTCTCTCGAACGGCACGGCGTCGCCCTCGCAGTCGGCGAAATATTTCTCCGCCATGTGTCTGAAATCCCCGAAGGAGATGTCGCCGATGCAGGCGAGTATCATGCGGTCGGGGGCGTAGTGCGACCTGTGGAAACGCACGATGTCGCCGCGCGAGTAGCCGCTCACCAAGTCGATGGTGCCGAGGATGTTACGTCCGAGCTGATGACCTCTGTAGAGGAGGTTCTCGAACTCATCGAAGATCTCGTCGGCGGGTGTGTCACGGTAGGAGTTTATCTCGTCGAGGATGACCTCTTTCTCTTTCTCCATCTCGTTTTCCGGGAAGATGCTGTTGAAGATGACGTCGGCGAAGAGGTCCATCGCCTTGCCGAGATGTTCTTTCAGGAAGGAGGCGTGGATGCATGTCTCCTCCTTGGTGGTGTAGGCGTTGAGGTCGCCGCCCACGTTTTCGAGGCAGCTCAGTATGTGATACGCCTTGCGCCGCTTGGTGCCTTTGAACACGAGATGCTCGATGAAATGCGCCAGTCCGTTCTCGTCAGGGCGTTCGTCGCGCATCCCGGCGTTGACCATGAGGGCTAAATGCGCCACTTCACCGACGCGACGCTGGTGAAGCAGCTTTATTCCGTTTCGTAAAATCGATTGCGAAATCAAAGTCTCGTCAGACATTTCAGCTTATCTCTTCTTTCTGAACATATTGAAGGCGTTGCTGCTGTCGCAACTTCTTGATTCAGACGACTTTCCCATCCAGTTGTTGATCTCGGCCACTCCGTCGCTGTCGCCAAGCACCCTGAATGCCCCTTTCGGCTCAAGGTTGGGGTTGCCGCTCGTCTCGACAAGGATGACGGCCACCTTGAAGTCTCTGATGCCAACTTTCTCATCCCAACTGCCGCTGAAGATCGTTGACTGCTTCGCGTACATTCCATCAGGGTAGCCTTCGGTGTTGTAGTAGCAGCTGAAGTTTTCGCCGGTGCCGGTGATCTTCATATTGCTGATATGCTCCTCATAATATGCCCCGTGGCCGCCCTGCGGGTTGACGATGCTGTCGTCCCACTGCTTCCCGTAGAAATCCAGTCCGTTATCCTCCGAATAGACGAAGGCGACGTATCGGTCGTTGTAGAGTGTCGAGTCCTCCGAGTTGTCGTATGAAGCGTGGATGAGCATGTGTGGCGCAGAGACGAACTGCCCGTTGAGATGCGGCGGCGTCGTGCCTTCGTAAATGTCCATGTATCTTGTGATTGAATCCTGAACCTCGACAGGAAACACTTCCTCCGGGACGTCAGGCGTGATGATCACGACTTTGTCTTTGTCTTTCTTGCATGAAACAAATGTTGTAACTGCCACTAACACTGCCACCAAAGCAGCTGTCCTGATTTTCTTCGATGTGTCTTTTCTCATTGTGATGTATTTTAGCGTGCAAAAATACTAATTATTTTTAAAACACGTTAATTTTTAAAAAAAATAAGACGCTTTTTGAAATTCTTACTATCTTTGCACAAATTTTTAAAAGGGATGAAGTCCAGAATACTTTTACTTATCATGCTTTTAACGGCGACAGGTGTTTCCGCTCAGGAGGATTTGAGCAGGCTCAACACATACGGCGCATCGAGGGACAACAAATACAGGGACATCAAGAACGAGTGCATCTCCACGTGGATGTTTCAGGTGACGTATGCTCACCATTGGCCGGGCGCCGACACGAAGGAGCTTTACAACCATAACAATTCCATCGGCGGCGGTGTCTATTACAAGACGGATAAGAACTGGCTCTTCGGGTTCAACGGCAATTTCATTTCGGGAAATAAAGTCAACATCAGCCGTGAGGACCTTTTCGGGGAGATTCTCGACGTGAACGGTGAGATTATCACCGGCGACGGCATTTACGGCAGCTACGCCTTGTTCGAGCGAGGAGCTCATTTCCAGCTCTGCGCAGGGAAAGTCTTCGCATTCAAAAAACCCAACCCCAACAGCGGCATCTTCGTCAAAGGCGGACTCGGATACCTCTTCAACCGGCTCAGGACAGAGTTCGGCTCCTACGCCTCGCCACCGCCGGCACTAAACGGCGACTACCTCTACGGCTACGACCGCAAACGCGGCGGATTCGCCTATTCGGGCGAGATAGGTTATTTCTTCCTCAGCAGCACTCGCATGCTCAACTTCTCGGTGTCGTTCGAGTTCACACAGGCTCACACCGTACCGCAGCGCGAATGGGACTTTCACCTCATGCAGGGCGACACAGAACACCATCTCGACAGATATTACGGAATCAGATTCGCAATATATATCCCTACCTACAAACGCGCACCCGCCGACTACTACTACTATTAGGAGTTTAGTTTTGAAATGAGAGTTTTTTATTCATTAATCGTAAAGACATACAGCGGCTTGATTCATGTTGCGGCCGCTTTTGGAAACAAGAAGGCCAAGCTCTGGCGCGACGGCCGTAAGAACCAGTGGGATACGTTGAAACAAGACAATCCCGACGACCAATGGGTCTGGATGCACGTGTCGTCACTCGGCGAATTTGAACAAGGCCTGCCAGTAATCGAACGGCTGAAGGAAAACTATCCGCAATACAAAATCCTGCTCACTTTTTTCTCGCCATCAGGCTATGAGGTGAAGAAAAACTTCCCTTTGGCCGACAAAATCGCCTACATGCCGACCGACACTATCGACAATGCACGACGGCTCGTGGCGAATTTCAACCTGAAAGCCGCTTTCTTCGTGAAATATGAGTTCTGGTTCAATTACATTAAGACGTTGAAAGACAACAACATCCCGCTGTTCTACATCTCGGTGATACTGCGTCCGAGCCAGTATTTCTTCAAACCTTGGGGCAGATGGTTCAGAAACCGGCTCCGTGACGTGAAATATTATTTCGCCCAAAACGAGGAGACCGCAAATCTGCTTAACTCCATCGGCATCGAGAATGTCATGGTGACCGGCGACACGCGTTTCGACCGCGTATATTCCATCGCGCAGAAAGCGCAGCGTTATCCTGACGTGGAGAGGTTCATCGGAAGCAGGAAATGCATCATCGCGGGAAGCAGCTGGCCGTCAGACGAACGTCTTCTCTGTCCTTTCATCGAAAAAATGCCCGACGACTATTGCTTCATCATGGTGCCGCACGACATCTCCGATTCGCATGTCCGACAGATCGAATCACAACTCAATGACTATCAGCTTTACACCAAACTGAATCCCGATGTGAAATCGAAAGTGTTGCTCATCAATACGATAGGGATGCTTTCCAAGATCTACCGTTATGCACGGTTCGCCTACATCGGAGCCGGTTTCTACGACGGAATCCATAACATTCAGGAAGCGATCGTCTTCGGCGTGCCCGTCGTCTTCGGCCCCAAATACCACGATTTCGAGGAGGCCGTTGACCTCGTGAGACTCAAAGGCGCCTTCGTCATCAACAACCAAAACGAGCTTGACAACGTATTCGACAGATTCATCGCCGACGAAGGTTTTTATAAGGATGCGTCAAAAGTCTGCGACGACTACGTGGCAAAGAAAATCGGCGCCACCGACATGATAATGAATGTCTTGGAAGAAATAAGGAAGAGGAATAAGGAAGAAAAATAAGGAAGAAAAATAAAAAACCCGTGCAACTCGTGTTAAAAAACTCGTGTAACTTGTGTTAAAAAAAACCGTGCAACTCGTGTTAAAAAACTCGTGTAACTTGTGTTAAAAAACTCGTGTAACTTGTGTTAAAAACCCCGTGCAACTCGTGTTAAAAAATTATGAATACAGTTTTAAAATTCCGTAACGACGATAAGGTTTTCATCCTTGACGACCTGAAGAATGTCGGGGGAAAGTTCGGCGGCGCAATCACTGCGGGCAAGTTCCTCGAACACTTCACCAGCTACCCGTGGCTGCATTTCGACATCGCAGGAACGGCGTTTTTAGACAAGGCGGAATATTACAAGCCAGCCGGCGCGACGGGAATACACGTGAGGTTGCTGATGAAGTTTTCAGAGCGATGAGTGAGTACTATTGTGCAGTACGCACGAGACGTACGGCGTAACCGTAATAACGGTCGCGGGTGTTCGTGGCCATGCCTGTCGTGGCCGCGGTGCCGTCGGTGCCATTGTTGAAGTCCATGCTGTACGCCTTGGTCGTCCCATCGTTAGTCCTCGACCAGAAATTGCCGAATTTACCTGCGTAGTGGATGGTAGTACCTGTGCGGTAGCCGGTGCCGGGGAGAAATACCGCACCGTAGGTGGCCAGATCCGATGTCGATTTTATGTTACTGAAAACAGTGGAAGGGTTCTTCGTGCCGTCAGGGAGTATGACCAAGCCATACGCTTTCGATGTGCTGCTCCCGACGTTGAGGGTGAGAGCTTTCCTGAGGTTCGACGCATTGGCACGGTACGATGTGGCACTGCTTATGTTGAGCAGGTATTTCCACTCGGCGTTGCTCAAAGTGCTCCATGCCGTGACGGCACTCGGCAGACCTGGGGCGGCACCCCAGTTTTTGAAGGAACCTGCATATTGGGCGTTGTCTGTTGAACTGCTTCTGCCATAGTTGCCGTTGGTGTCGCCTGACCAACCGAACAGCCCCCAGTTTTTTGACGGCGTGCCGGTGTCACTGTAACCGCCGTTGATGCGGGAACCCTTGCCGGGGTACGTGCGGAAATCCCACTGGTTCGCCTCGAAGTTCCATGAACTGCCGTCGTAGTACAGGTTGCCATTCGAGAAATTAACCGTCTTGCTTCCTGAAACGGAGAATTTAGCCGGCACAATCTTTATGGCGTCGCCCGTCGGCGCACCGGTGACGCCTTGCGTGTAAAACTTGTTTTTCTCGAGACTCCATTTGACACCGGCAGTGACGACATCGCAGTAAAAACAATACGTCTTGACAGCATCGTTTGCAGGGATGGCGACATAAACTTTCGTTGAAGTTTTATTCACACCAGCAACGCTCGCAACTTTATTGCCGTCCGCCGTAATTGTCACTGTAGTGCCTGTGCCGAGCTCGTTCAAGTCGAGCAGAAGCACAACGTGCGGCATTGTCATTGAAACGATTCCGTAATTTCCATCAGCCTTGTAGTCTAATTCTCCTGATTCAAGGTACACCGCATCGTTCAATGCGCCAGTCTGTTCCATGAAGTCTTCTTTGTAGTTCGCGCCCTGGAATGTGAATGTGATTTTCCCTGTGGTTCTTGTGATGTAACCATCAAATGTGCCGTTGGTAACGTCTGTGCAAGTCAATGTGCCGATTGACGTCCCGTTTTGTCTGACATCGAGTATGTCACCTGTGGTCCACTTGAAAAGTGTCCCGTCCTGGTCGATTTTCGATCCGCCGTTGTCCCACGATGCGTTGAGCACCACATGCTGTTTTTCGCCGATGTTTACAACCGGCAAGCTCGGCTTTCTGCATTGTGACAGTACAGCCACCAATGCAAACGCCACTGATAAAATTGATAACTTTTTCATCTTAATCTTTAATTTTTTAATTTTTTTAAATCAAATTACTGTTGTTTTTCAGATCAGAGTACTCTGCTGTTGTAAACACATTTCACACGTAAATGTTTACGAAACACGCATTGTTTTTCAATATGTGGAGTTTTTTTTAGGAAATCGGTCTCTCGGATTTCGCTGGTTTTTGATGGGCAACGTACAATGAAATTAGCGCACAAGGAAGAAAACCCTTGTGCGCCAGCCAACTCCACTCTCAAAACTAAAGACTAAAAACTAAAGACTAAAAACTAAAAGAGAAAGCCTCACTTTTTCGTGAGGCTTTCCCTTTTCTTCAGAACGCCCTGTCTCTCTCTTCCTTGACAAGGCAGGTTAAATTCTCCTTACTGTCCTCTTTCAGGTGATTTTCAGACATTATTTGTTGAACTTCTGCACTAAACGGACGGCTGCACCTTGCGCGCGCGACATGCTTCCTACTAGATTCCAATCCATGGTACTCCAATAAATATAGTATCTTGCCTCGTCATTGCTGGACGCATTGGCAGTCCAATATGCGCATATATTATCGCTACTCACTTGTGCGCTATTCACATAACCTGCGGCTGGCAGGAACACAAGTCCGGCGGCCTCGGCCTCATCCCAGGTCGGATTGGTTGAGGGACCGTAAGAAGACAGAACATCGGCGGCGGGATAGCCGTCAGGGCGAAGAATGAGGCCGTCAAAGCCATTTACAGTAGCAGGCTTCATGCTATGCTGACGGAGATAATCCCACTCGTCGCCGGTCAGAGTCTTCCACCCGCTGCCGGAGCCGAAGGCATCTCCCCAGTTGAACACATCAGTTGGAGTACGTGTTCCCGATTGAAGGGAGGTCTCGAACGCGCCGAAATCACCTGCGTGATGTATATCCCAGAGGAAAAGGCCTGCTGTTGAGGAAGGGGTCTTCGTAGTTACGCCGTCGATGACTGCGTTGTCATTGGTCACCCCGTTACGGCAACGGAAATCATACTGATTCTTCTCGAATGCGAAATGGAAAGGGCCTGACTCTGTGTCCCTTGTGCAGTATAGGTTCCCTATTGAGAACTGCACGTACTCGGCCTCGCTGACGCTGAACTTGCCGGGGAGGAGTGTCTGCTCAATCATTATCGCCGCGCCATCTCCGTTTTTAAGTGTGTAAAACGTGTTTTCCTCGAGTTTCCATCCGTTGCAACTGGCGCCACCAACGATGCTCACAAATTCATACCTCTTAGCCTCCTGGCTTCCTTCAGTAGGGACGGCGACATACACATTCTTTGGATCTTTATTCACATTTGAAACGCTCGCAACTTCAGTGCCGTTTGCTTTAATGGTAACATCAGTGCCCTCCGCCGTGCCAAGTTCGCTCAGGTTGAGCTTAAGCACCGCGTGCGGCATTTTCATTGAAACATTCCCATAATTTCCATCAGCACTGTAGGCTAATTCTTGTGATTTAAGCAACACCGCATCGTTCAATGCGCCTGTTTGGTTCAGGAAGAATGTTTCATCGTAGGTTTTTGAGCCGAATGTGAATGTGATTTCAGCTCCAGTAGTTTTGGTGATTGTGCCTTCAAAGATGCCGTTGTCCGCATCCGTGCATGTCAGTTCGCCTGTCGCACCACCACTCACTGTGAGTTTGTCACCTATGGTCCACTTGAAAAGTGTTCCGTTCTGGTCGATTTTCGCGCCGCCGTTGTCCCACGACGCGTTGAGCACCACATGCTGTGTCTCGCCGATGTTCAGCACCGGCAGGTTAGGCTTCTTGCACTGTGACAGTCCCATCACCAATGCG
>JAKSMW010000021.1 GCA_024400395.1 Bacteroidales bacterium | reverse complement strand
TCGAAGCTGAATCCGAGGCTGTCGTAGTCTTCGCCGAAGCATATCGTGTCGAAGAGCGCTATATTATATATAGGTGCGACGTAAAGAGCCAGCGTGGATATGCTGTCGCATCCCAAGGTTGTTTCGAGGTTCAAGGTGTCGAAGTTCCATCCGACGTTGAGGCTGTCGAGGTCGAAGCCGTTCATGTGGTATTCCTCGCCGAAGCAGAGTGTGTCGGCGAAGGCGAAGCTGTAAGTCGGGGCCACGTAGAGTTCGAGCGTCACGGTGCTGTCGCATCCGAGTGCGGAGAGAAGGTTCAAGGTGTCGAAGTGCCATCCGACGTCAAGGCTGTCGAGGAGGAAGCCTGGAGCGTCGTAAGCGTCTCCGTGGCAGATGGTGTCGGTGATGTTGATGTCCGACACGTCACCGATGATCAGGCTCATCGTGACAATGCTGTCGCATCCGAAGACTGAAAGCAGGTTCAAAGTGTCGAAATGCCATCCGACTTCCGGGCTTTCGAAGCTGAATCCGAGGCTGTCGTAGTCTTCGCCGAAGCATATCGTGTCGAAGAAGTTGAGTTCATACGCTGAATAAACTTGCAGATGCAGTATTGTGGTGCTGTCACATCCAAATGAACTCGGATCTTCGTTCAACAGTGTGTGATGACCGACTTGCGGGTTGAGATAGTGGAAGTTGTTCTCGTGATAGTCGAAGCCGGTGCATGTCGTGTCATATATTTCGACAATATCTTTTGGTGCTACAGTGAGTTCAAGGCACACAATACTGTCGCAGCCGAGTATTGTATTGAGTCTCAATGTGTCAAGATGCAGACCTGCTTCAAGGCTGTCGATGGTGAAACCGTTCTCGGTGTAAATTTCGCCGAAGCAAATCGTGTCGATGATGTTTGTGTAAGGCGTCTCGTTTACCATGAGATCAATCACGACGATACTGTCGCAGCCGAATATGCTCTTGAGTTCGAGCGTGTCTGTATGTTCGCCTGTCTCAAGACCGCTGAAGATAAAACCGTATTTGTCGTAATCATCCCCGAAGCATATTGTGTCAAAAAGCAGTGTGTCGAACAATGGCATGACCGAAAGTGTGAGCTCGACAACGCTGTCGCACCCGATGATGTTGACGAGATCCTGACGTTGATTGTGTGTGCCAACGGCTGGATTCATCAGGTTGAAGTTGTATTCAGTGTAATTTTCGCCGAAACATATCGTGTCGGAAATCAATGTTTTATCTGATTGAAAAACATTGAGTTGCAGTCTTACGATACTGTCACATCCAAAAATGGATTCAAGTTTCAAGGTGTCATAGTTCCAGCCGTGTTCAAGGCTGTCTAAATAAAATCCATGGTTCGAATATGTTTCACCTTGGCAGATGGTGTCAAAGAAAAGTGTGTCGTATTTTTCGGCCACAAAAATGTTTATGACAGAAATGCTGTCGCATCCGCTTGACAATGAGAAAAACAGGGAATCACTGTTCCAGCCTGCATGGAGGTCTGTCAAATCAAATCCGAGATTGTGGTATTCTTCTCCGGAGCAGACTGTGTCATAATGATCTATGAGGTACGACGGGTCCACATGCAGAAAAAGTCTTACTGTACTGTCGCAACCGGCACCACTTAAAATGTCATGCTGCAGGTTGTGGTCTCCTGCAATTGGACCGATGAAATGGAAATCATATTTGTGATAGTCTTCGCCGAAGCAAAGTGTGTCGTGGATGGTGACGTCGTGAATTTGTGCGACGAGCAGTTCAAGTGTGACAATACTGTCGCAGCCGACAACTGATGTCAGAGTGACGGAATCATGATGGATGCCGATCCCGGGATTGTAAAAATGGAAACCATAACCATGATAATCCTCGCCTTCACAGATCGTGTCTTTAAGGTAGTTGTGAAGGACTTCTTTTACTGACAGGTTCAGCACAACGATACTGTCGCAGCCATCGGATGACAGAAGTTCTTGCCTCATCACGATTGTGCCTAAACCAGGGCTGATGGTGTCAAAGTTGTATTTGTGATAGCTGTCGCCGTAACATATCTCGTCGTATATTTCATTGTTGTATGCGGGTGATACATAAAGGTTTAGTATGACTATGCTGTCACAACCGAAGGAGGAGATCAAATCCTTCTGGATTGTTATGTCACCAGGACTTTCCGGTATTGTGTCGAAACCGTAATTGTGGTATTCTGAACCATTACAGATTGTATCGAATATGATTTCGGTATATTTTGGCGTGACTGTCAACTTGATGAATATCAGGCTGTCGCAACCGAAAATTGATTCCATCACGATGGTGTCGTATCGTGTCCCGGCTTCAAGGCTGTCCCATTGCACGCCGTTTTGGTGGTAACTGCCGCCTTCGCAGACGGTGTCATAGATGTCGGTTCTGTATGTGGGCGCTACAAACAGATTCAGTTTGACCACGCTGTCGCATCCGCTGCTTGAGATGAGTTGCTGTTCCTGTTGTGTTGTTCCGACAGCCGGATCGATGATGTTGAAGTTGTATTTGTCATAATTTTCGCCATGGCAGATCGTGTCGTTGATGACGATGTTTATTGTATCGTTGACGAAAAGGTTAAGCGTCCTTATGCTGTCACATCCTGAATCTGTTGTGTAAGTTTGTGTGTATGTGTTGAGACCTGCTTCGGCGTTGTCAATATGGAATCCGTTTTTGTCGTAGGTGTTTCCGATGCAGATGTTGTCGTACAGTACTATGTTGTGCGACGGGTTGACGAGGAGGTGGAGTGTCACGATGGAGTCGCATCCTGCGGAGGTGCTGAGGTTCAGTGTGGAGTCGAGGACCCCCGTTTTTGTGTTTTCGATGAGGAACCCGTGCCCGCTGTAGCTGTCCCCGGAGCAGGCCTGCTCGCTGAAGAGGAGGTTGTATGAGTTGTTGACGAAGAGGTGGAGCACGGTGGTGCTGTCGCATCCGGAAGGGGAGAGGTCGTCGTGGGAGAAGACGTTTTCGCCAGGGGAGAGCATGTCGCTTGTGATGTCGAAGTTGAGGTCGTGGAATTCTTCCCCGTCGCAGATGTCCATGAAGATGTGGTTGTCGGGCACCCTGTCGATGAGGTGCAGGTGCAGCGTGATGTTGACGGTTGAGCAGCCGCTGCTGAGGTTGACGATGGTGTTGATGACGGGCGGCATGTCCCCCGGCGTGTCCCCGGTCATGAAGTTGAAGTAGTTGTCGTTGTACCAGGACCTGATGCAGGCGGTGTCGTATATTTCGGTGTCCTCGGTAGGCATGCCGTCGTCGTAGGCGAGCCTTCCGTAGAGCGTGAACTGGCATCCGGTGACGGATGTGACGAGGCAGGACACATCGACAGGTGTGTTTTCTGGCACGAGGAAGGTCTCCGACTGTTCCGTGCTGCCGGTGTTCCAGAGGTACGACTCGAAGAAGTCCGGTGCCTTGAGGGTGATGGGGTTGGTGCAGTTCTCGACCTGGAACTTGTTGGAGATGCACTGCGCGGTGTAGTAGGCGTACCCGAAGTGTTCGCCCAGCGCGCAGTCGTAGGTGGTGAACTCGACCCTGATCTCCCTTCCGGAGTATGGTGTCAGGTCGATGCCTACGCTTGTCCAAGGCCTCCAGATGATTTTGTTGTCGCCCGGTATGAACCCCGGCACGTGTCCGTAGGCGGTGACGTCATAGACGGCGCAGTCGTCGACGAGTACGTCGTCGAGGTCAGTGACCCTGACCTTGAACCTCGGCCTCTGGAGGGAGTCGTGTTCGGTGTCCCCCGGGTCTTGCAGCACCACGGCGAACTTGAGCAGGAGTATCGAGCGGTTCGGGTCAACGGTGAACTGGTAGGAGATGGCCTCGGCGTCGCGGTTGTAGTTGAAGCCGGTCTCGTCGAAGTCTCCGAGTTTCACGACCCTGTCCTCCCCCGGTGGGAGGAGCGGCAGCTCGTCAATCCAGTAGTCGTGCCCCTGCTCAGTGATGACCTGGTGCAGGTACTCGTCCCTTTCCTTGTGCTGCTTCGGGTTCAGGAATTCCCCCCAGTAGCAGGTGACGGCTGGGTCGTCGAGGTCGGTGAAGTCCGGCAGGTCCGTGGATTGCGCGTGCGACAGCAGAGAGGCCGCCAGGACCGCGAAGAGAAATATCACGTGTTTTATCTTGTACATGTTAAGACGCATTTTACATTATAACCCGCAAAAATAGTCAATAAAATCACATGTCCAACAAAAATAGTGACAATTGTAAAAAAAATATACATTTTGTGTCGGAGAATATGAGAGGGAAGACCCGAATTCAGGACAGTAAAAAGAATTTTAACAGTCGAAACATTTTAGGGTGTATCCTAAACCGTAAGATTTTTGATACACCCCATTCTCGTGTTTTTTATAAGCCGCCTTTTAGTGGCTGGTCTTGGTCACCTTTTTCAGGAATATTCCGTCAGCGGAGAAAATCTCGAAAATGTACACTGACGGGGACAGTCCGCTGATGTCAACGTAAATGGAATTCTCGCCGATGCCGTCGAATGAAAGCAACATCACTCCAGAAGGACTGTAAACATTGACCTTTTCGATGACATTGGCTTCCACGCGTACATCGCCATTTGTCGGATTCGGATACACGTTGACATTGGCGCCTTCGTTTTCCGTCACACCGAAGAATTCGGCTGTGAGGTAGATTGACTTCTCCACATCTCCGCAGATGTTCCCCGACGAGACCGTAAGTGTCCCGGTCCCATGTGTGATGGCGAGCAGTCTGCAACTGTTGCCATTGGGCCGTATGATCCACGTCTCGTTATCTATGGTCCACAGATATTCATCGCAACCTGGAATCGTGTCAATGTAATAATTGTAACCTCCCGTGAGCATGTTCGTTGAAACGAATATGTCGGTCAAGCCGTAAATCTCGTTCGGGGTCTTGAAACTGTACTCGACTTTGAGCGTGATGTCGAAGATGCTGTCACAGCCGTGTTGGGTCAGAAGATTTGATGTCAGACGGTGAACCCCAGGCACAAGGTCTGATGTGTCAAGACCGTATAACGTGACGTATTCTCCTTCGCAGACAGTATCTGTGACCTCGAAAAAGTAGTCCGGCGCGACATTGAGCCTGAATGTGACGGTGCTGTCACAACCGTCATTTGACGACAAAGTCAAGGTCTGCTCATGTGTTCCGACATTCGGGTCAACGAAATTGAATCCGTTGCCGTGATAGCTCTCCCCAATACAGATGGTGTCCGACAATGTAATGTCGAAAGATTCATTTACGAACAGTTCTAACTTGATGATGCTGTCGCAACCAAGGACTGTCTCAAATCTAAGTGTGTCAAAATTGAAGCCCGGGACAATGCTGTCTAACTGGAATCCGTGGTTGTTGTATGGCTGCCCGAAGCATGTCGTGTCAAAGATTACCGTGTCGAAGACATCGGCAATGAAAAGCTCAAGCCGTTTGATGCTGTCGCAACCAAGGACGGTCTCTAATCTGATTGTATCATAATTCCAGCCTGTTTCTGGATTCTCTATGTGGAAACCATTTCCGGAATAAGCCTCTCCATAGCATGCGGTGTCGAAGACGACAGTCTCGAACACTGGTGCCACATACAGCTCGAGCATGACAATGCTGTCGCACCCCAGGATTGTCTCAATGTTCAGCGTGTCAAAATTCAAACCGGTCTGGAGACTGTCAATGTGGAATCCGTTTTCGTAGTACGGCTCTCCGTAGCATATCGTGTCGGTCAAAGTCGTGTCTGACATCGCGCCAACGAGCAGGTTCAGCACAACGGTGCTGTCGCAGCCGAGAATTGTCTCGAGGTTCAAAGTGTCGAAGTTCCATCCGACATCAAGGCTGTCAAGGTAGAATCCGTGTCCTGAATATGGCTCTCCAAAACACGTCGTGTCGAAGATTATGGTGTCAAATACGTCTGCGACGAACAACTCCAAGTGGATGGTGCTGTCACATCCTGTAATGGATTCTAGTTCAAGCATTTCAATGTTCAGCCCTGAAGCCGGACTGTCAATGACAAAACCGTGGTTTGAGTACGTGTTACCAAAGCAAATAGTGTCTTGGATGGTCGTGTCGAATACAAGTGCCGCGAAGATGTTGATGTGTACGAGGCTGTCGCATCCAAGTACTGATGACAATGCTTGGGACGAGAAATTCCATCCAGGGAGCAGCGTGTCAATGGAAAAGCCGTGTGAATGATAACCTTCGTTGACGCAGACGGTGTCGTTGAAGATGGTGTCGTACGTCGCTCCGACAAGCAGGTGCATTATGACAATGCTGTCGCATCCGAATGTCGTCTCGAACCTCAAAGTGTCAAGATTCCATCCAGCATCTGGGGAATCGAATGTGAAATTGTTATAGTAATAGCTCTCACCTGAACAAATTGTGTCGAATAGATTTGTCTCTTGTGTCGGCATGACGAGGAGCTCGAGCCGTACGACGCTGTCGCATCCGAACGCGGTTTCTAATCTCAAAGTGTCAAGGTTCCATCCGGTGGCGAGGCTGTCTTTGACAAATCCGTGTTCGTGATAGCTTTCGCCAAAACAGATGGTGTCGTAGAATGCAGTGTCGAAAACTGGTGCGACATGAAGATTCAGCAAGATCGTGCTGTCGCAGTCTAAAATTGTTTTGAGGTGTAATGTGTCGTGCCATAATCCTGCCTCAAGGCTGTCGAGAAGGAAACCATAGTTGTTGTAAGGCTCGCCATAACAGATTGTGTCAAAAATATTAATGCCGAAAATTTCGCCAACAGCCAGATGTAGTAACGTTATGCTGTCGCATCCGTATGCGCCCAAATCTTCATTTCTCAATGTGTGATTTCCCGCCTGCGGGTCGAGGAAATGGAAATTGTGGTTGTGGTAGTCTTCACCGAAACAGATAGTGTCGTAAATTTCCTTAAGACGAAGTGAGTCAACATAAAGATTGAGTCTTACAGTGCTGTCGCATCCGAAGACAGTCTCAAGTCTCAAAGTGTCGTGGTTCCAACCGAAGACAAGACTGTCGATGTTAAAACCGTATTCGTGATATTGCTCGCCAAGACATGCTGTGTCGTAGATGTCATAATCGTAAACCGGTACTACAAGAAGCTGCAGGCTTACAATGCTGTCGCAATTCAAAACAGTATGGAGTCTCAATGTGTCAAAAGTCCAACCGACCTCCAGGCTGTCTTTGTCAAATCCGTGAAGATGATATGTTTCGCCAAAACAAATCGTGTCAGAAAAAACAGTGTCAAATACTTCCGCCACGTAGAGCTCCATCCTTACAACGCTGTCGCATCCGATTGCGGTCTCAAGTCGCAATGTGTCGAAGTTCCATCCTTTCCCTGGATTTTCGATGATGAATCCATGTCCGGAATAAGAATTGCCGAAACAGATTGTGTCTGATAAGACTGTGTCAAATACTTGCGCCACGTAAAGCTCCAGCCTTACAACGCTGTCGCATCCCAAGACGGTCTCGAGGTTCAGCGTGTCAAAATTCCACCCGTTTCCAGGATTTTCAATGGTGAATCCATGTCCGGAATAAGACTCGCCGAAGCAAATTGTGTCAGAAAACATCGTGTCGAAAACTGGTGCGACGTAAAGACTGAGGTCAACGACACTGTCGCAATTCATTGTGGAAATGTAAACTATGGTGTCGTAATGCCATCCCGGCTCTAAGTTGCCAAATTCAAAATTGTTCTCGTAATAATCCTGACCAAAGCAAATCGTATCGGTTATTGTTTCAAAGTATGAAGTTGAAACATGTAATTCAAGTCTGACGGTACTGTCACATCCGTACATTGATTCAAGTGACAGTGAATCAAACGTTATGCCTGGCTTAAGGTCGGCTATTTGGAATCCGTATCTGTCGTATGTTTCATCCGAGCAGGCTGTATCCGTTATTAAAATGTCGTATTTGGGATGAACCTTCAGGTGCAGTATCAACAAGCTGTCGCATCCGAATGAGCTGATGACACTGTCCTGTTGCAAAGTGTGCGAGCCATGGATCGGGCCGACAAAGTGGAATCCGTTTTCGTGGTAACTTTCACCTTCGCAGATGGTGTCGTAAAACGCCGTGGTGTCAACCGGCGCTACAATTAAATTGAGTCTGACAATGCTGTCGCAACCATAGATTGTCGTCAGGTTCTGTATGAACGTGTCAATTCCAACAGGGTGATTTTCAATGTTGAAATTGTATGCTTGATAATTCTCGCCGTAGCAGATTGTGTCTGTGATCTCGATTGAATATGAATCAAGGACTTGAAGATTCAGAGTTATGATGCTGTCGCAGTTGTATTGTGACTTGATGTTCTGCTGCATGATACATAAGCCGGTTTCAGGCCTTATTGTGTCAAAGTTGAAATCATGATAGTCTGACCCATAGCAAATCGTGTCATCGATTGTTATGTCGAAAACTGGTCTTACGAAAACCTCGATGTGTACAATGCTGTCGCAACCTAAAGAACTTTCGTATCTCAGGGTGTCGTAGTTCGATCCCAAGACTGGATTTTCGATGTTGAAACCGTGCTCGTGGTAACTTTCGCCCTCACAGAGGGTGTCAAACAGTCCGATGTCATAAACCGGATTGACGCAAAGTCTGATCTTAATCACGCTGTCACAACCCAAAACTGTTTCATAGACTACTGAGTCTATATGTATTCCGACGGATGGTTTCGTGAAATGGAAGTCGTCATTGTCATAATCTTGGCCGAAGCAGATCGTGTCTGTGAAAATGTTCTCGAAAACTTCACCGACGAGGAGATGCAGGGTTACAATGCTGTCGCAGTCGCTCTTTGTCTTGAGTTCTTTACTATATGTGTTCCAACCGATTGGTGGATTTTCTTGATAGAAGTCGTACTTGTCGTACGGGATGCCGAATCCTATTGTGTCGTACAGTACTATGTTGTGCGAGGGGTTGACGAGGAGGTGCAGTGTCACGATGGAGTCGCATCCTGCGGAGGTGCTGAGGTTCAGTGTGGAGTCGAGGACCCCCGTTTTTGTGTTTTCGATGAGGAACCCGTGCCCGCTGTAGCTGTCCCCGGAGCAGGCCTGCTCGCTGAAGAGGAGGTTGTATGAGTTGTTGACGAAGAGGTGGAGCACGGTGGTGCTGTCGCATCCGGAAGGGGAGAGGTCGTCGTGGGAGAAGACGTTTTCGCCAGGGGAGAGCATGTCGCTTGTGATGTCGAAGTTGAGGTCGTGGAATTCTTCCCCGTCGCAGATGTCCATGAAGATGTGGTTGTCGGGCACCCTGTCGATGAGGTGCAGGTGCAGCGTGATGTTGACGGTTGAGCAGCCGCTGCTGAGGTTGACGATGGTGTTGATGACGGGCGGCATGTCCCCCGGCGTGTCCCCGGTCATGAAGTTGAAGTAGTTGTCGTTGTACCAGGACCTGATGCAGGCGGTGTCGTATATTTCGGTGTCCTCGGTAGGCATGCCGTCGTCGTAGGCGAGCCTTCCGTAGAGCGTGAACTGGCATCCGGTGACGGATGTGACGAGGCAGGACACATCGACAGGTGTGTTTTCTGGCACGAGGAAGGTCTCCGACTGTTCCGTGCTGCCGGTGTTCCAGAGGTACGACTCGAAGAAGTCCGGTGCCTTGAGGGTGATGGGGTTGGTGCAGTTCTCGACCTGGAACTTGTTGGAGATGCACTGCGCGGTGTAGTAGGCGTACCCGAAGTGTTCGCCCAGCGCGCAGTCGTAGGTGGTGAACTCGACCCTGATCTCCCTTCCGGAGTATGGTGTCAGGTCGATGCCTACGCTTGTCCAAGGCCTCCAGATGATTTTGTTGTCGCCCGGTATGAACCCCGGCACGTGTCCGTAGGCGGTGACGTCATAGACGGCGCAGTCGTCGACGAGTACGTCGTCGAGGTCAGTGACCCTGACCTTGAACCTCGGCCTCTGGAGGGAGTCGTGTTCGGTGTCCCCCGGGTCTTGCAGCACCACGGCGAACTTGAGCAGGAGTATCGAGCGGTTCGGGTCAACGGTGAACTGGTAGGAGATGGCCTCGGCGTCGCGGTTGTAGTTGAAGCCGGTCTCGTCGAAGTCTCCGAGTTTCACGACCCTGTCCTCCCCCGGTGGGAGGAGCGGCAGCTCGTCAATCCAGTAGTCGTGCCCCTGCTCAGTGATGACCTGGTGCAGGTACTCGTCCCTTTCCTTGTGCTGCTTCGGGTTCAGGAATTCCCCCCAGTAGCAGGTGACGGCTGGGTCGTCGAGGTCGGTGAAGTCCGGCAGGTCCGTGGATTGCGCGTGCGACAGCAGAGAGGCCGCCAGGACCGCGAAGAGAAATATCACGTGTTTTATCTTGTACATGTTAAGACGCATTTTACATTATAACCCGCAAAAATAGTCAATAAAATCACATGTCCAACAAAAATAGTGACAATTGTAAAAAAAATATACATATTGTGTCAGATACTGGGAATGCCGAAACTTTTCGCTTTGAACGGAAACAGCGTGTGATGGCAGAAAAACAAAAAATCCTCCCCGTTTCCGAAGAGGACTTTTATTCCCTGATATAGAATCGATTTCCGACTTATGCCAATTTTGCTGTGAAACGTGCGAGCTTTGACTTTAAGTTAGCAGCCTTGTTGCGGTGGATGATGCCACGTCTTGCTGTGCGGTCGATGACCTTGTACATTTCCGAAAGCTTTGCCTCTGCATCAGCTTTGCTTGTTAATTCCCTGAAGCTTCTGACTGCTGCGCGCATTGCTCTGGCATAGAAGCGGTTGTGTAAACGTCTTTCTTCTGTCTGACGGATTCTCTTCAACGACGATTTGTGATTTGCCATATTTTTTATATATTTTTATTTCTTTTTTCTATACTTCTTTTTCGAGCTGCAAAATTAGACATTTTTTGCACACGAAAAACATTTTTTTTAAAAAATTTTTCAACAAATTATTTCCGAGCTGTCACCTTTATTAATAATGTCCTTCAATGTGACTTCAACAAATGTGTTTCTTTCCAACCCTTTGGCTTTCAACCTCATCGGGATGTAGTTCTCGCCGTAGCCGCGCGCCGTGCCATCAGCCATGACGCGCTCGATGAGCATTTTTTGAGGTTTTCCGAGCATCTGCTTAAAATATTTCAACTTGTTTTCTGACGAAATCTGTCTGATGACCGCGCTCCTTTCTGCCTTCACCGTCTCCGGGATCTGATTCGGCATCGTTGCAGCTTTCGTGCCGGTCCTCACCGAATATTTGAATGTGTGGATGTGGCTGAATCCGATTTTTCTGCATAACTCCGCACTTTCTGCGAAGTCTTCTTCGGTCTCTCCGGGGAAACCTACGATCACGTCCGTCGTGATGTTGAAATCTGGGATTGCCGCCTTGATCCTGTCGCACATCTCCTTGAACTGCGCCGCCGTGTAGTGACGGTGCATCTTGCGCAAGGTGTTCTCGGCTCCGCTTTGCAGACAGATGTGCATGTGCGGCGCGAGCTTCGGATTTTCAAACAGACTCAAAAAACGGTCGCTGAAGTTGTCCGGCTCAATCGACGAAATCCTGACCCTGAAGTCGCCGTCGATTTTTAAAATATTTTCGATAAGATGTTCAAAATCAACGTTTTCGTATTGATAACGCCCCATGTTCACGCCGGTAAGAACTATCTCTTTGAAGCCGTAGTCAACAACCTGGCGGATGTTGTCGTATATTTCTTTGTCGCAACGGCTTGTGGCTCTGCCTCTTACGTTCGGGATGATGCAGTACGAACAGAAGTTGTTGCAGCCGTCATGGATCTTTATCAGGCTTCTCGTGTGGAAGGTGTCGAAAGCCGGGCTGTAACTGAAAAGGTCTTTGTCAAAGCCTTCAGGATCAACGGGTTCGCCTTTCATGAAGCTGTCGATAATATTGAAAAGCGAGTATTTCCTTTCGTTGTCGATGGCGAAGTTGATGACACAGGAGTCGAGCATCTCTTGCTTGCGGTGGTTCACCATGCAGCCCGTCGCCGCGATGATGGCGGTGGGGTGGGAGCGGCGTATCTGGTTCAACGCCTGCCGGCATTTCTGGTCACTCTGGTTCGTCACAGTGCAGGTGTTTACGATGTATATGTCCGCATCGCCTTCATTCTCAACGACTTCGTAACCCGCCGCCTTGAACTGCGACGCCAACGCATCCGTCTCGTACAGGTTCACCCTGCACCCCAATGTCTTAAACGCAATCCTCACCACTTTCAACTTTATAAACTTTAAAACTTTCTACTTTATAACTTTATAAACTTTCTACTTTACAACTCCACAAGCTCTCCTTCGATTGACAGCTCCGTCGCGCTCGTCACCTTCACCGTCACAATCCGGCCGATGAGTTTTTTATCTGTGGATTTGAAACGGATGACGATTTTGCCTTCGGTATGTCCTGTCAGATAGCCGTTTTTCCTGTCGTACCCTGAAACGAGCATCTTCTGTGTCTGGCCGATAAGTCCTTGATTATAAACGAGAGAGTGTTTCATCAGTTCGTTTGTCAGGATGTGATAACGCTCGCGTTTCTTCGATTTCGGGACATCGTCGGCCCACGTTGACGCCACCGCTCCCGGTCGCACGCTGTACTGCGCAATGTAAGCCATGTTGTACTTGAACTCCTCCATCGCCTTGCGTGTGTTCTCGAACTCCTCTTCCGTCTCGCCCGTGAACCCCACGATGATGTCGGTGAATATCGTCGCCGTCGGCAGTAACCTTCTGATTGTCTGGATGATATGACGATACGCCTCAAGGTTGTGCTTGCGGTTCATGCGCTGAAGCATGGCATCGTCGCCCGACTGTATCGGGATGTGAATCTGCTTTGCCAGGCACTTGTACTGCGAGATGACCTCGATGACCTCGTCGCTCATGTCGCGCGGGTGCGGTGACGTGAAATAAACCCAGAACTCTTTGCCGCTCTCGTCGCCGTATTGCCCGACGCGCCTCAACAGCTCCGCGAAATTAATCTCTTCGCCTTTTTTGTCGAGCCCGTAGGAATTGACGTTCTGTCCGAGCAAAGTGATTGACTTATAGCCTTTTTCGACGAGGCATCTCAACTCCGCCAGGATGTCTTCGGATTTTCTTGATACCTCGCGGCCTCTCGTATATGGAACCGCGCAGTAGGTGCAGAACTTGTTGCATCCGTTCTGAATCGGGATGAACGCCTCGAACTCGGAGAGATGGTCCGGCTCGATGACCCAGAAACGGTCCATGTTCGCCGACGGGTTTATATTCTCGAAACGTTTCGGTGTCATATTATTAATATAAGGTGCAGTGAAGTGAACCTGTTTAATCTGCTTAACCGCCGTCTCATCGTCCGTTGACGGTTGTCCGTTGACGGGCATCACAACCCCGTAATGTCTTATCATGTCAGGCAAATCCGGAAGTTCGTTCATCGTGAAAACGAGGTCGAATAGTTTGACGAAACGTTCGCGGTCGGCGGGAAGTATGCAGCCGGAGACGAAGGTGATGCAGTTGCGGCTCGCTTTCATCTCGTTCCATTTCATGATGCGGCTATAGACCTTGTCGATGCCTTTCTGTCGCACTGAACATGCGATGACACCCAAAATCGCGGCCTCTTCTTCCTTATCGGTCTCCTTGAAACCCATTCCCTGCAACACCGTCCTCACTCGTTCCGTGTCGCTTCTGTTCATCTGACAGCCCAATGGCAGCAAAAAATATTTCATCAGTCTAAAGTTTATGAAGTTTAAAAGTTCCTAAAGAAAAAACGTGCAAAATTAGTGTTTTTTTGAAAATCTTTGAAAAATATCTGCGAAATCTGCGAGACGAAAATTTTCCCCCAAAAATTTCAAAAAAATGTCGCACATATAAAAAAAGTTGTACTTTTGCCGCCGGTATGAAAAAAGTATATTCACAATATCAAGAGCAAGGTTGCTGTCTGCCGAATCCGGCGGATAGGGATATTGTAATTACCCCCTGTTCATAACTTATTATTTATCAACAGTTTACGAGAAAACATCGATTCCGCCGCTGACCGAAAGTCAGGGGCTTCCGGCGTTTTCAGTGGTTTCAGGCGTTTCAGGAATTTGAGGAGTTTCAGGAGTTTCAGGGGATCTTTTTTCAAGACATTAATGACATTAATCGACTTTAAAGACTTTAACAACTTTAATAAATAATTAAAAAAATGAAGACAAAAATCAGCAAAAAAACGGGCTACGAAGCCCCAAGAATCGAAGCCGCGGGCTTCGTCACAGAGAGCGGCTACGCCGCGAGCGTACAGCAACAGGTGAAAATCAGCGTCAGCAGCGGCTCGCTTTAAAGCCATGAAAACGCATGAAGCGGTTCAAATCTTTAAATCTTTGAATTATTAAATTATTGAATTTTTAAATTTAACTAAAATGAAAAAGTTATCATTGTTATTATCGGCGTTCGCATTGGTGGCGGGACTGTCACAGTGCAGGAAGCCTAACATGCCGGTGCTGAACGCCGGCGAGACACAGTATGTGGTGCTCAACGCATCGTGGGACAACGGCGGCTCGAAGCTCGAGCAGGTCGGCGCGGGTCTCAAATGGAAAGAAGGTGACAAACTCTATGTCAATCAAGGTGATGAATCAATCGGCACATTAATCTGCAAAGATCCAGACAACGGCATCTTTGAAGGTTACATAAATGAAACTACAGGGAACATCACGTTCACATTCCATGGCGCGAACTACAAAGAAGACTTCAAGGAACAGACAGGCAAGCTGAACGATGCCGTGTTGCTGAAGTCAGAAGAATTAGAATACAGGTCTGATGGAGATTACGGGACCGTTCTAATGAAAATGCCTCACGCGGTGCTTAAGCTCGACTTGAGCGCACTCGGCACGGAAGGAGGCACTAAAGTCACCATCAAGATCAAGACCGAAGAAACTGTAGTCGCGAGCGTTGAAGGCGTGAAGAATGATGAAGCTTCAAAAGCATTGTATGTCGCAGTTAAAGTTGATGAAACTCCAGCTGGAAAAACATACAAATTCAGCGGCAACGGTAAGGTTGCAAGTCGCACCGGATGGGAACTTAAAGCCAACACATTCTATACAAAAAATGCTGAAGGGGTATCGACCGGCGATGCGATAGTGATTACGCCGCCGGTGTTCAGCGTTTCGTCAACCACCAAGGTGGAGTTCTCGCCGGGCAACCTGTGGTATGGCACAGAAGATGGCGCAAAACCAGAGGTGAAGGCGTTCTATTTTGAGGCGAACCAGTGGAGCACCACGCCGGCTTCCGATGGCGCTTGGGACGCAAACCACGTGAACCATTTCTTATGGAGCAATACCATAGACTGGCAGACAAAAAACAAAGAGCCGTATGCGGCGAACTATTCATTTAGTATATCGGAAATAAGTGACGTGTTCTTCACGGAGACCTCTGATTTCCAAGTGTACGGTGAGGCTGACGGCACATGGCGCACTCTCACGAAAGACGAGTGGAGCTATCTGCTTGGAACAGCCTCTCCAAACCGCGCCAACGCCTCAAGCCTGCGTGCTTGGAAAGATCTTGGGAGCGGTATAAAAGGTCTTGTCATCCTTCCCGACGGCACGGAGAATCCGTCAGGAGTGCTGGACAACATAACTTCGACGGATGCCCTCGACAACTACGACGCTGTCTTCCTCCCTGCCACAGGCTACCGCATCAGTACGAGCGTGGGCGTTGTCGGTTCGCACGGCTACTACTGGTCGAGTACTCCCGGTGCGTCGGGCTTCGCGGGCCGCATGTACTTCAATTCGGACGAAGTGCGCACGAACTTCGACAATCGGAACTGCGGAATCGCCGTTCGCCTCGTGCGTCTGGCCCAGTAGCGGTTCTCTTGCAGAATTTATCTTTCCTACGGGAGAGGACAGGATATTTAACAAAGGGAAGCCTCACGAAAAAGTGGGGCTTTTCCTTTTTAGTCTTTAGTTTTTAGTCTTTAGTTTTTAGTCTTTAGTTTTGAGAGTGGAGTAGAGATGGGGCATGCAATTCGTTAGATTTGTGTAATTCGTGGTGAAAGTTCATAAAGTTAAAAGTGGCTGGCGCATGAGGAAGACAATCCCTCATGCGCCAGCTTCCGTTGACCGTTGTCAAACATTCGTGTGATTCGTTAGATTCGTGGTGAGAAACTCGTGCTATTCGTGTGATTCGTGGTGAATATTAATGCGGTTAATATATCAACCCCGCGATGTCTTCCGCCACTTTGTTCCCTCCGAAATGCGGTTTCTCTTTGATGCTCGCTCCTGTCAGAAGACGTTCCGTCTCTTCAATCAGTTCGGGGTCAAGGCCGTCGGAGGCGATGGAGATTTTGTCTATGATCCCTTTCCCTTCGTTGATATTCAAGTCAATCTCAACAAGCCCCCATTCAAACTGCGCGCTTCTCTTCGCATGGAAGTTGCGCCATTTCCCGAAAAGGTATTCTTCACTTTCAAACAAATCCCTTGTCTTCAATACATTGTCGGTGAGCAGCTTGTTGAAGTCAATGATTTCGGGCTTCGTTTCATAGACCTCCTCGAAAGCTCTTGTGAGATACGGGATTATCGTATCTGACGTTATGTCAACGACTTCCGAAAGATTTATTATCCTGCTCGCCACCGATTTCACGCCGTGTTTCTGAAGCTTCGCCGGGTTGACCTTTAGATATTTCGTTAGTCTTTCCGTGTCGGTTTTGATTAGGATTGTGCCATGATGAAGCCTGCGTTCCTTGTAGAACCCGAAAGCGTTCCCGGAGAATTTGCGTCCGTCAAAGGTGAGGTCGTTCCTGCCTGAAATTTCGGTTTCCAAACCCAAGTGTCCGAGTGCGGTCTGTATGACTTTCAGCTGTTTCCTGACGTCATAATTGTCTTTGTGCGCCACGAATGAGAAGTTTAAGTTGCCGAGGTCGTGATAAACCGCGCCGCCGCCTGTCCTGCGCCGCGCCGCATACCCGCCTTCGCTCAGCAAAAGCTCGACATTGCATTCCGTGAACGGATTCTGGTTGTAGCCATAGACGACGGTCTGCTGGTTTTTCCAGAGAAACATCGTTACTGTATCGTCGTCACCGTCGTTCAGCAACGAGCTTTCGACAGCTAAATTTAAATGCGGATTGTATTGATTGCCAATGATTAACTGTGTTGTGTGTTTCATGAAAATTACTTTCCGATAATGTATGCGATTCCGAGTTGTATGCAGATGTTTTTGTTTCCGTCTTCGTCTTTCATCACGTTTGTGAAGCCGAAATAGGCACGCAGACTCACGATGAAGTCGTTCTCGGAGGTTAAATTGTTTGTGTATATGCCTGTGAGTATTCCGAAATCGAAGACGTGATAGTCGTCAGAAGTGAGTCTCACCGCCGACCAGTCTTCGTTGCCGGTTCTTGTTTTCTTTTTCCCGCCGAGGCAAAAGCCTAACTGTGGTCCGATTTCAAGGCCTAATATATCCGTGAAATAATATTGATATACAACAGGAATCTTTAGATAGTGAAGGTGAATCTTGTCGTAAATCTTAAGGTTGTCCTTGAAATTGGAGACCGTGATGCTTGAGCTTTTCCCGCCTGTCGAATAAAGCAACTCTGTCAATACGCTGCTGTTTTCTGATAACTCATATTTGGCTCCGGCTCCGGCCGCGAACCCTAACTCCATGCCGGCATCTTCTATGCCTGTGAGTGTTGACATGTCGAGACCAAGTCTCATGCCGAAATGTAGTTGGTCGAGACCTTGGGCTTCTGCTCTGCTCAACGGAACGAGAACGAGGAACAAAAGCACGACAAAAGACGGAAGCCCCTTGCCATATTTGTCATCTATGTGAGATAAATCTTTCGGCATCAAATGTTTACATACAAAAACAGAAAACAAACGTCATCGCCTTAAGCTAAAACTTCTGTCTTCTGAATTCAATATTCGTTATATTTTGTAGTCTCTCCGGGATTTGAACCCGAGTTACCAGGATGAAAACCTGACGTCCTAACCAGACTAGACGAAGAGACCCCTTACATCTATCCACTTCCACCTCACTTGTAGTCTCTCCGGGATTTGAACCCGAGTTACCAGGATGAAAACCTGACGTCCTAACCAGACTAGACGAAGAGACCGTCATTTTTGCGCTGCAAAGGTACAATAATTTTTGATACAAAAAATAAAAAAAACAAATTTTTTAAAAATTTTGTAAATTATTGTAATTTAATTGGTTGTGATGGATTTATTCTCTTTTTTATTCAAAGGTCAAGGAGATTTGGAACGTGTTGTTACGTAATTTGTCGAAACTGCTGTCAAGAATTTGGTTTTCTTTTTCCAAAATATTGACCAATCCCCAGCTCATTTTCACCTCGATTCCGAACTTGAAATAGTTGTTGTAGAAGTCAACGCCGGCGCCGATCTCGGCTGCGAAATCCAGCAGTTTTGTTTTCACCTTGATGATTTGGTTGCTGTCGGTCTTATTTGTGTTTTTCCTGCCGGTGGCGTCAAACTTCAGGTTTCCGCCGCCGATAAGGTATGCGGCGAAGTTGTTGTATCTCTTTGACCTGTATTTTACGTGAAGCGGCAGCTCAATCACAACAGCGTCCCACATGGAGTTTCCGGCCTGGATGATGTAGAAACCATTGTCGGTTCTGGGACTGTCTTTGAGGTCGGGACTGTACATATAATATACGAGGTCACGGCGTCCGAAACTCAACGACGGAACTAAACGCAGGTCGAAGTATCTGCCAAGCCTGAGGTTCCCGACGATGCCGACGGTGAAACCCGGCGACGGGACACACGACACGCCCGCTACATAATACGTGTAGTTTTCGTTCCAGTTTTGGTCCCACGCATTGTTCGACATCGCTCCTGAATACGGCTGCAACTGATAGTCTTCGATGTAATTGATGTTAAACGACATCTGGTTGAAAGCCAATATGAAGCCGAAGTGATACAACTGATTGTCGTAGTTGGGCAGCCTGTTCGGTTGCCTCTGCGCCCTAAGGTTTTGGGGCAGCACAAACAGAATGGCCGCTATCGCGATGACTTTACCTATTGACTTAAATCTGAATCTCATAAGTTGCTTAACGCAAATAACTCGAAGTTATTATATTTTTTCCGTTTCTGCCAACAAACGTTCTTTGTTGACCGGCACTGCGCCGATTTCTTCGCACACCAAACCGCCCGCGAGGTTCGAGATGGCGGCAATGCTGTATGCATCTTGTTGACATACAAGACATAACATGGCCACGCCCAACACGGTGTCGCCCGCCCCCGATACATCGGCGATTTTTCGAAGATGTGCCGGAATGTGCCAGTGCTGCGCCACGCCTCCGTTTTTTTCCTGAATCAGCACGCCTCTTTCCGACAAGGTGTTCATCACAAAACGGCATTGCAGCCTGTCCTGCAAAGCTGTCACGCCGACCAAAATGCCTTCAACGGTGTCGGTCTTGAAATCGATGTTGATGCCTTCCCTGAGCTCTTTCAGGTTCGGCTTGAAAAAGGTGCAGTTCTTGTATGCCAAGAAATTGTTTTTCTTCGGGTCAACGCCGACAGGGATGTTGTTCTCGTTGGCGACCGAAATGGCGTGTCTTATCAGTTGTTCGGTGAGTACACCTTTGTTGTAATCCTGAAGTATTATGCCGTCGATTTTCTCGGTTTTCAGAATCTCATCGATCTTGTTGCAGAGCGCGATGTATTCTTCTTCAGAGAGATTGTCGGTGTCTTCTTCGTCAACCCTGAGCATCTGTGCGTTGTTCCCGATGATGCGGTATTTCGCGGTGGTGCGACGGTGCTTGCTTTTCACGATGCCGTTTTTGGGCAGCTCGTGGCTGTCAAGCAACTTCATGAAATCCAACGACTTGCTGTCGTCACCGATTATCGAGCACAGAATGGCCTCCGCACCCATCGCCTTGATGTTCTGCGCCACGTTTGCCGCGCCACCGAGACGCATGAAACGGTCTTTCACCGCCACAATAGGCACGGGCGCCTCCGGAGAGATGCGCTCGACCTTCCCGTTGAGGTACAAGTCGAGCATCACGTCTCCGATTATCATGATCCTCTTGCTGTTGAATGAATCGAACAGCTTGATAATGTTGTCTTTGGGCATCTTATTTTAATTTCTCAAGTGCTTCTTTGATGCGTCTCGCGGCTTCAATGAGCTTGTCCTCCGATGTCGCATACGAAAGTCTGATGCAGTCGTCGTTGCCGAAAGGACCTCCAGCCACACATGCCACATGCGCATTGTAAAGCAGATACATGCAAAGGTCGTCGCTGTTCTTGATGACATTCTCACCGTCGCTCTTTCCATAGTAATATGTGACCTCCGGGAACATGTAGAACGCTCCGGCCGGCATGTTCAGCTTGATGCCTGGGATGGCCGTCAGCAGTTCGTAGAACATGTCGCGGCGGTGTCTGAACGCCTTGATCATGTTGTTCACTTCTTCGGAGTTCTCCGGGCTGAGTTTCATCGCCTCCAACGCGGCGGCTTGCGCTATGGTGCATATTCCGGAAGTGTATTGTCCCTGAATCTTGTTGCACGCGCTGACGATTGCCTTCGGCGCCGCGATGTAACCGATTCTCCAGCCTGTCATAGCATAGCCTTTCGCCACGCCGTTCACTATCACGAGACGGTCTTTCAACTCTGTGAATTGGCCCATCGACTCATGCTTGTGCTCGTATTGGATGAACTCGTAAATCTCGTCGGAGATGATGATGACTCTCGGATGTTTTTTGAACACCTCGACGAGGGCTGCGAGTTCTTCTTTTGTGTAAACAGAACCGCTTGGGTTGCACGGTGTGCTGAAAATGAATGCCTTGGTGTTTGGCGTGATCGCCTCTTCAAGCTGTTTAGCATTGATTTTGAAATGCTGCTCGGCTGTCGTCTTGATGAAGACAGGAGTTCCGTCGGCGAGTTTCACCATTTCGGGATAGGAGACCCAGAACGGAGCCGGGATAATCACTTCGTCACCCTTGTCGAGGATTGCGAGGAAAGTGTTGGTTATCGCCTGCTTCGCGCCGTTGGAAACGATGATGTTGGTGTCGGCATAGTCGAGGCCGTTGTCACGTCTCAGCTTTTCAGCAATTGCCTTGCGTAATGCAGCCGTTCCCGGAACCGGCGGATAATGGGTGTCGTTGTTGTTTATGGCCGCAATGCCGCCCTGTTTCGCGCTCTCCGGCGTGTTGAAGTCAGGTTCGCCAATGCTTAACGAGATAATGTCAATGCCTTGAGCCTTGAGCTCACGGCTTTTTTCGGTCATTTTCAACGTGGCTGACTCCGCCATATTAACGACTCTCTGTGATAATAAGATTGTTTCCATATCGCAATATTTTTTATTGTTAATAATAACTCCTTGACAATCAATCTGATTGTCTCGAAGACCTGAAATTGTTTTGACTTGCAAAGGTACTGATTTTTTTGTTGTAAAACTTTTATTTAAAAAAATACTTTCATTTTAAATAAATGAGTAAATTTGCAAAATTATTTTTGAGAGATGAAGACTGTCACTTTGATATTGATCGCTTTTACGATTGTGATTTTTGTCGTCGGTGTGTTTTTTCCAAGGAAGGACAATAAGAAAGTGCTTGCCAAAGAAGATCTTGCTAAGAATCAAGACAAGAAGGAAGATGCTGATAATCTTAAGGTTATATCGTATAAAATCATTGTTCCGCTGCGTGTTCAGGCGTGTGAGCGACTGCTTCTTTTTATCGAAAGGATACGTCTTTCGGTCCTCGTAAAAAGGCTTTTCCACCCGGGTATTTCTCGCGATGACTTTCAGTTTTCTCTCATGCAAAACGTACACGATGAGTTTGAACACAATCTTGCCCAGCGTTTGTATGTGACAGAAGACACTTGGAATTTGGTGAATCTCGCAAAAGAAGAGACGCTTCAGTTTATCAACACTGTCTTTGCGGAAAATCAGGATGCTGACATAGCCGTGGTTGCTGCGATTTTAAGCTCGATGCAGAGTCAGATCGCGGAGAGCGCGGTGATGAATATTAAACGTGAATTTGATACATTTTTAATTTGAAACTAATCCTTATAAAATATTGAAAGTCATGAAGATGGAATTTTCAGCTGCTCAAGTGGCGGCAATGTTGGGCGGAAAAGTAGAAGGCGACCCGGAAATAAAGGTGTGGAATGTGGCGCGTATAGAAGAAGGTGCTCCCGGAATGCTCAGTTTCCTTGCAAATCCAAAATATATCCAATATTTGTACACCACGGAGTCGTCTGTGGTATTAGTGAACGAGGATTTCGTCCCGACCGCTCCGGTGAAGGCTACGATGATTCGCGTGCCGGATGCATACGAGGCTTTTGCCCAGCTTCTCGCTGTGTATCAGGAATATACGAATAATAAAGTGGGAATATCTTCACTCGCTTTCATCTCCGATGACGCGGAATATGGCGAGAATTGTTATGTCGGCGAGTTCGCTTTCATCGGGAACAGAGTGAAACTTGGCAAGAATGTCAAGATATATCCGCAGGTTTATGTCGGCGACGATGCGGTGATTGGCGACAACACCGTCGTTTACCCCGGCGTGAAACTTTATGCGATGACACATATAGGCCAGAATTGCATAGTGCATTCCGGTGCTGTCCTCGGTGCCGACGGTTTCGGTTTCGCACCACAAGCCGACGGTACTTACAAGAAAATCCCGCAAATCGGAAACGTGTTTGTCGGTGATAATGTCGAAATCGGAGCCAATACGACAATAGACCGCTCTACGATGGATTCGACAAAAATCCATAACGGCGTGAAACTTGATAATCTCATCCAAATCGCTCATAATGTGGAACTTGGAGAAAATACCGCAATCGCGGCGCAGTCAGGGGTCGCAGGCTCGACACATCTCGGAAAGAACTGCATCGTGGCCGGACAAGTCGGAATAAGCGGTCATCTTCATATCGCCGACCGTACCACTTTCGGGGCGCAGACAGGTGTGATGGGCGGCGTCAATGAACCCGGCAAAATGTTGATGGGATCGCCGGCTTACGACTACAAAACTTACCTGAAAGATACTGTCAGACAACGTAACATCCCGAAATTGGAACAACGTATCGCAGAACTTGAGAAAAAACTTGAAATTTTATTGTCAAAGTAATTGATAAATTTTATAATTTTGCACCCTGTTTTGTAGGAGTTGAAATTATAATGGTGGAAAAACAACATACAATTGCTAAAAGCGTAAGTATCAGCGGCACAGGTCTTCATACAGGTCAGCGTGGCACGTTGACTTTTCATCCCGCAGATGCTGATTATGGCATAAAGTTCAGGAGAATTGATGTGAGCGGTCAGCCGATTATTGACGCCCGCGTTGAAAATGTCGTCGATACTTCCCGTGGGACAACAATCGCTCAAAACGGAGTAAAAGTCTATACCGTTGAGCATATAATGGCCTCTTTGAGAGGCTTGAATATTGATAATGTACTTATTGATATTGACTGTGAAGAGCCTCCGATTCAAGACGGCAGCGCAAGCACAATGGTCAAGGCTCTGAACGAAGCCGGCGTCGTGGAACAGAATGCTGAACGTAAGTATTTGAAAATAAATAAGAAAATCGTCTATACACATCCAAGAGTCGGGTGCGAGATGATTGTTGAACCGGCTGATACGTTCTCTGTTGATGTGAAAGTGGATTACATGTCGCAAGTTTTGAACGTGCAGGAAGCTCACATGAATGACATCAGCGAGTTTGAAAAAGAGTTTGCCCCGTGCCGCACCTTCGTGTTTTTTCAGGAACTTGAGGCACTTTTAAACAATAACCTCATAAAGGGCGGCGACTTGTCAAACGCAATAGTTTTTGTGGAAAAATACGTTTCAGAAGAAGATTTGAAACGCGTCGCAAAACTCTTCCATAAAGAAACTGTCGGCGTTCATGAAGGCGGAATCCTCAATAATACAACACTTTACTTCGAGAATGAGCCGGCTCGCCACAAACTTTTAGACCTTGTGGGCGACCTCACCCTCATCGGAATGCCGATAATTGGCAAGGTAACAGCATATAAACCAGGTCACTTCGCGAATACCGAGTTTGTGAAACAGATTATCAAGGATATGAATTTGTAATTTTTTTTTGGTGTTATTTTGTTCATTAGTCGTAGGGGGAAATGTCAGATATTTCCCCCTTTTTAGTAAATTTCATTGAGGAATTTCCCGACAGCTTCGTATGAATATTTGTCTAATATTTTGTTTCTCAATGAGTTGATGTCGTAATTCAGATTGCTGATCATGGTTTGCATGGCATCTGCAAGTTTTTCGGTGTCTTTGGCCGGAACGAGGATGCCGCAGTTTTCGTCGATCATCTCACTTATCCCGCCGACGTTGGTGCTGACAACAGGCAAACCGCAGGCGAGTGCTTCAAGAATCACGACAGGCATGTTCTCATAGTTGCTCGACAAAACCAAAAAGTCACCGGATGCCATCTCGTTTGCGAGTGCCTGACCTTGCAGAAGTCCGGTGAATTTTATGTTCAACGGATTTAATTTTGTGGCGGCATATCCTTTCATCGCTTCAAAATCAATGCCTTCGCCAATGAAAACACATTGATATTCAACGTTTCGGCTTTCAAGAAGCGCCAAAGCGTCAATCAGACCGCTGATGTTTTTCGACTTGTCTTCAAAACAAGAAACGTGAATGATTTTGACTTTTGAATTACGCTTTTCAATCGGTTTGAAAAGATTGACGTCAACGACATTCGGCAGAACGACATAATTATTGTTTTTCAAACCGTGGTTTTGCATCGCTTTCGCAAGATTTCCCGTCACCGTGGTCACCGTTGACGCATTTTTCACGACGAATTTCGTCATCATTTTTCTCAAGAAACCGCCGAAATCGTTCCCCGGCAAATATCTCGACCAATGCTCTGTTATTATATAAGGTGTGCCGTTGATTATTTTTTGCCAAAGCGCAACTACACCGCAACGTGTCAAAACATGCACGTGTATTAAATCTGGCTTTTTTAACTGCTTGAGTGCCAATTTGTTGGCGTTGAAAAAGCGTATCAGCGAAAACGTTTTCAACCTTGGCTTCCTGTAATAGACCTTTATGGTGCTGACGTTGTTTGCCGTTGAGCGTTCGATTTCGTATTTTTCTTTGACGTTTTCATCGGCGTGAACGTAAATCACGCTGACATCGTTGTACAACGCCGCCGCTTCTGCATGACGTTGCACGAACAACCCGAACATCGGGTCGTAACGGTGCGGATACCAACGAGCCAAAAATACGATGTGCTTTCTCATCCTTGTTTTTCAAACACTATCTCATGTCGATTATCTCGGCATTCGGATAATCTTGTTCGTTGAAAGTGAATGTGTTAGCAGGTAAAGCCTGATTCGTGACAAACTTCGTGATTTTATATATGAACTCACTTCCGTTGTTGTCGAAGACATGAGCTTCCTTTAAATCCAAAGTCTTGCTGTCGATGACGACGACCAATTTTGAAAATGCGTTGTCGGCACCCTTCGGCGTAATCTCGATGCTTTTTCTTGAAGCATTGCTGTTGTCAACGAATTTTGCGGTGACGTTGTCGTAATAGGAGGTTATCATCGCAAAAGGTGAACTGCTTTCTTCCGGATCTACAGAACTGATCATAACTTCCTCAGAATCTGTGAGATAAGTCCACGATGTCTTTCCGTCGCAAATCATATCTTGTCCTGCGACATTGATTTTGTAGGCGTCACCTTGAAGGAAACCGCTGCCTGTCATGAGTTCGTCGATGCCTGCCTCTGCGTTTTTCATTTGGTAATCAAAGGCGATTTCGATGTTTTTGTAAGCTTTAAGTTTGTCAACCGCCGACTTGAAAACTTGTTCGGCGTTTTGCGCCTTGACGCAAAAACTCAATGCTAAAATGCTGATTGTCAATAAAAAATGTTTTCTCATAGTATTCCGTTATTTTTAATGTTATCTTCTAAATCCAAATCTTTCAAAAATTGTTCAAGGGCAAATTCCGTCGCGACTTTCACTTCACGCTGCTTGCTTCCCGCGAACGGACCGACGATACCGGCTTTTTCAAGTTGGTCGATGATTCGTCCGGCTCTGTTGTAACCGAGTTTCAGTTTGCGCTGAAGCATTGAAGTGGAGCCTTGCTGTGTTTGGACGATAATCCTTGCGGCTTCTTCAAACAGCGGGTCGCGTTCATCAGCATCGACGGATTCTTTTGAGGAACCGCTATCTTCTTGTTCATCAGGACATTCAGGCAGCAAAAACGCTTCCGGATATGCACGCTGGTTTCCAATATAGTCGCATATCGCCTCGACTTCCGGCGTATCGATGAACGGACATTGCAGACGGACGAAGTCGTTGCCGGTTGAGATGAGCATGTCGCCGCGGCCCACCAACTGGTCGGCTCCGTTGCTGTCGAGGATTGTCATGGAGTCGATACGTGAGAACACACGGAATGCGATACGTCCCGGGAAGTTGGCCTTGATCAAGCCGGTGATGACGTTGACGGAAGGACGCTGCGTCGCAATGATGATATGTATGCCGATGGCACGTGCCAACTGCGCAAGACGTGTGATAGGTGTCTCTACTTCCTTCCCCGCCGTGATGATGAGGTCGGCGAACTCATCGATGACAAGCACGATGTACGGCATGAAATGATGCCCGTCGTATGGATTCAACTTCCTGCTTATGAATTTCGCATTGTATTCCTTGATGTTACGCACTCCCGCATCTTTCAGAAGCTCGTAACGATTGTCCATCTCGATGCATAACGAGTTAAGAGTCCTTACGACATTTTTCACATTTGTGATGATGGCTTCCTCCGCGTCAGGAAGTTTAGCGAGGTAATGACGTTCAATCTTTTGATAGAGACTCAACTCGACTTTCTTCGGGTCAACAAGCACGAACTTCAATTCTGAAGGATGCTTGCAGTAGAGTAGGGAGGCGATTATCGCATTGATACCCACTGACTTACCTTGACCGGTGGCGCCGGCCATCAGTATGTGCGGCATCTTGGTGAGGTCGGCGACGTAACTCTCGTTGGTGATGGTCTTTCCGATGCCGAAAGGCAATTCGTAACTGCTCTTCTGGAACTTCTCCGAACTGATGATGGAACGCATCGAGACGATTTGCGGTTTCTGGTTTGGGACTTCGATACCGACGGTTCCTTTTCCTGGAATCGGGGCGATGATGCGGATTCCGATTGCGGAAAGGCAAAGCGCGATGTCGTCCTGCAAACCTTTAATCTTCGAAATCCTGACTCCCGCTGCCGGGACAATTTCGTAAAGAGTGACGGTCGGCCCGATAGTCGCCTTAATCTTGTCAATCGCAATTGAATAGTTCTTGAGCGTTTCAACGATACGGTTCTTGTTGGCTTCCAATTCGTTACGGTCAACGACAGCGTTGCCGTCACCGTAGTCTTTCAGCAGGTCCAAAGTCGGGAGCTTGTATGAAGAAAGTTCAAATTTCGGGTCGTATAAAGTGTCGAGACCGAAATGTTCGCCGTTTTTCTTTACGACTTTTTCTTCTTCGTTCTCCGTGACCTCCATCGTTATATCTTCTCCATCGGTTTCTTCTTTTGGTTTGTCTTTCACGGTTTCAAAATCCTCTTTTTCAGGCTTCAAATCCACTTTGACAGTCTCGAAATCATCGTCGTTTGTATCGCGGTCGTTGGCCGGCTCATCATTTTTCGGTTCTTCAACTTCAAGCTCGTTGACTTGCTGTAAATTCGGCTTCCTGATAACTGTGATTTCAACATCTTCTTCGTTTTCTTCCGGCTCTTCTTCTGAAGTGTCATCAACTTCCAACTCAACTTCATTTTGATTGTTAATCAATTTGTTACCATTATAAACGGCCTCTTGTCTTACGGGTTCATCATTCACTTCATCATCATCTTCTTCATCTTCGTTTTCCTCTTCAGCAACATTTTCTTTTCTCTTTAAAAAGTCAAAACTGATGTTGAAAGTGAAAATTGCGAATATCAAGGCTGTGAAGACCAGGATTAAAATCACCCCGACGAGGCCGATGTATGGATAGAGATAAATATTGAATAATGTGGCGCCGAACCTGCCGATGTAAATGTTATGTTCAGGATTGTTCGTGTTGAGAATCAATGCCATAAAGAGCGGAATCCATATAAGGAACACGAGCGAATATTTCCATAAAAGCCAACCGTCGATGTTGATTTTTTTGAATAACACCTTGACGCTGAAATAAAGCCAGAGGAAAACGAGGTAAACCGTTCCGATTCCGAACATCTCCTCGCTCATGAATTTGCCGATGTCAACGATGAATTTGCCGATTCCTTCGGTCCGGTCTTGGCCGATATATGGACGCAGATAAGCTATCAGGAAAAATATCCCGACCAAAACGAGAAACAAGCCGAAGCAGATTCTCGCTCTGCCGTCGGACTCTTTCTTGCGTTTCGCCACTTTGTTTGCAGGCTTTTTCACGCTTTTCTTCGTGTCGGTCGCTTTCGTCTTGGCCTTGCTTTTCTTCTTTTCTTTTGATTCGACAGCGGGTGTCTCTTCGAAAACCGGCTCCGGCACTCTTAATTTATTCTTGTTTTCTGCCATTTTTCATTATTTTGGAAATTTAAAAAATCTGTCAAAACGAATCTTTCCTGATTTCAAATCCCTTGATAACCAGACGAATAAAGGCGTTCCTATGATGTGGTCAACTGGCACGTAACCCCAGAAACGTGAGTCCTGAGAGTTATGACGGTTGTCGCCCATCATCCAGTAATAATCCATGGCGAATGTGTATTCGTCAGTCTCTATGCCGTTTATGAAGATTTTTCCGTCTTTGATTTCCAAGCTGTTATGCTCGTAAGCCGTGATGCAACGTTCGTACAGTGCGATGTTTTCCGTCGTGAGTTGCACGGTCGCGCCTTCCTGTGGAATGATGATGGGTCCGAAATTGTCAACGTTCCATCTGAAATGAAGCGTGTCATTCGGGAAGATCTCCTGCGATACCTCGGTTCCCGCCGGAGCGTTTGCTTTCGTCACTTCAATCACGAAAGGTTGCTTCTTGAACTCCTCGGCTGTCGAAGCACTCATGTTAAGCACAAATTCGTTCGGGACGGGTGTCCTGTAGCCCTCGCTGATGCCGAATTTGTCGAGGATTTTCTGATTTATCGCCGTCCCGTTGATTTTCACAAAATAATTGTGCTGCATGTGTTCAGGCTGGTAGCCGATTTCATCATTGATATAAACGACCCCGTCGATGATTTGCACTTTGTCGCCCGGCATTCCGATAAGGCGTTTGACATAATTCTCGCGCTTGTCAACCGGGCGGGTTATGATGTTGCCGAACTGAACTTTGTTGTTGTTGACATGATCTCTTCCGAAAGCTCTAACAAGTTGATAATAAGTGACATTGCTCTGATAAGTCTCGCTTAACGTGTCTCCTGCCGGGAAATTGAAGACTATCGGGTCGTTGCGTTTTATCTTTGTGAAACCTGGAAGGCGATGATAGCCTATCTGCGGGTGTTCGATGTATGACTTTGCTGTCTTTGACCAGGGTAAAGTGTTGTGCATGAACGGGATGGCAAGCGGTGTGTTCGGAATGCGCGGACCGTATCCGATTTTGCTTACCATCAGATGGTCGCCGGTCAGCAAGGTGCCTTCCATACTCGACGACGGGATTTTGTAGGCCTCGAAAACGAATGTCCTGACGATGAACGCGGCGACAACAGCCCACAAAATCGCGTCAAGCCAGTCGCGAACCCAGCCCTTTGGCGGCCTGACCGTCGTTTTCGGGTCGTGATATTTGACATCTTTTCCGCTCAGAATCGGAAAGTAAACGTATGGGAAAAGTGCCGCAGCAACGATTTCTCCGATGTCATATCTTGCGAAACATTTTGCTAACTCGATGAACATCAACATTATCATGAAGAAATTCATGTAAGGGAAGACCAAAAGCAAATAGCACCACCATTTGTCCCACCCGATGATTTTGGCAAGAACGTGCAGGTTGTAATATGGTATGAACGCTTCAATGCGTTTGCGTCCGGCCTTTTCAAAAAATGTGACACATGTCATCGTGAACACTGAAAAAATCAGTGGGAGGAGTATTATTGTCAGAATCATATTCATTTTATCAAATTTTTATCGTTGTTAATTTAAAATTCTCTTGTAATTTCACTTTCAGTTCATCAGGTCATCCATTGTGAAGACGCCTTTCTTGCCGTTCAGGAACTCGGCTGCGATGACGGCACCGGTGGCGAATCCTTTTCTGCTGAACGCCTCGTGCCTCAATGTGATGTTGTCGCATTCCGACAAGGCTTCTATCTCGTGGATTCCGAAGACCTCGCCTTCGCGAATGGCGTTGACTTTCAACGTCTTTTCTCCTAATTCGTCAAGTTTCCAACTTTCGTAGTTGCTGTTGTTCGCAATCACGTCGTTTGCGAGTTTCACGGCTGTGCCGCTTGGCTTGTCGAGCTTATGGATATGATGTGTCTCCGTTATTTCAACTTGATAATCATATTGTTGCGTGAATCTCGCAATTTGTTTGTTGAGTTGGAAAACGAAATTCATCCCGATGCTGAAGTTCGGGGCGTAAAACAATGAGTGTCCTTCGTCTTCGCATCTTTTTCTTATCTCGTCAAGCGAATCGTACCAGCCTGTCGTCCCGACAACAACCGGAATGTTGATGTCAAAACATTTGTTGATGTTTCCGATAACTGTTGCTGGCGTGCTGAATTCGATTACGACATCGCATTTTGAAACGGCTTCTTTGTTGGCGTTCCATCCTTCTTCTGTATCAATGTGATACAAAATTTCGTGACCGCGAGAGAGAGCAATCCGCTCCACCTCGTGTCCCATTTTCCCATAACCTAAAATAACTATCTTCATGTTTTTAAAAATTCAATTTCACACTTAATCCGGCGGTTCCAATACCGTTGCCATATCCGTATGCGCAGTCAACGAATCCGGGCTCCCATTTCGGGTCAACCTGTAATGTCAGGTCGTCATCGATTTCGTAGTACATGAAATGTGCGTCCACGCTTGCGTCGATTATCTGCACCGCATACCACGCCGCCATGATGATCCAACTCAATTCCATGTTGCGGCGGTAATAGTCGCGGAGAGTTACAAGGTTTTCTCCAGTGTATTTTTCGGAGATTTCCTTGGCTTTTTCGCTCACGTCAGGATTAACGCCTGTCTTGAAATCGTAGGCATCACGGTAAAGTCGGTAGTCGTTGCCGTTTGTGATGCCTAAATATCCGGTGGCGAAAAATCCGGCATAGACTATCGGCATCTTCCAGTATTTTCTGTTATATGCCTGTCCCGCGCCCGGAATCAATGCGAGCCAGGTCGCCGTCTTCGGGTTGTGATATTCAGGTATGACCTGCCTTTTTGTCTTGTCTTTTTCCTTTTTTTCTTTTGGCTTCTTAATCAGGATTTCTGTGCGGTCTGAATGCTCATTTGTTGACACATCTTGAGCTTGTAAGCTAAATGTGCCAACAAAAAATATCAATATTAGAACATACAAACGCTTCATAATCAATTGCCTTTGTTTATGTATTCCATCAAACGGTCAAATTCCTGGTCGTTTTTGAAACTGATGGTAAGGCTGCCTTTCCCTCTGCTGTTGCGGTTCACTTTCACGTTCATGTTGAGGGCTTTGGAAAGACTGCCTGCGTGTTTCTTGAAACTTTCAGGAACGACGTCTTTGGTTTTCACTATTTTCTTTGCATCCTTGCTGTTGACACCTCTGACGATGTTTTCAACCTGTCTCACATTGAGGTTTTCATCGATTATTCTCTTGAGAATCAACAATTGCTGTGTCTTGTCTTCGACGGAGATGATGGCTCTGGCGTGTCCCATGGATATGAATCCGTCGCGTATTGCGATTTGGATTTCAGCTGGTAACTTCAACAGTCTCAGGAAGTTGGCGACAGTAGAACGGTCTTTCCCGACTTTTTCGCTGAGCTGGTCTTGTGTCAGGTTGCATTCATCGACGAGTCGTTGGTACGAGATGGCCACTTCGATGGCGTTGAGGCTTTCGCGGTGGATGTTCTCGATAAGTGCCATTTCAAGCATCTGTTCGTCGTTGGCGACGCGGATGAACACCGGGATTTTCTTCATCCCTGCGAGTTTTGAGGCGCGGAGTCGGCGTTCGCCGGAGATGAGCTGATATTTGTCGTAACCCATCTTGCGAACCGTCACAGGCTGGATAACGCCTTGAGTCTTAATGGATTCAGAGAGCTCCTTCAGTGCCGTCTCGTCAAAATCGGTGCGCGGCTGGAACGGGTTTGTCTCTATTTTGTCGATGTCTAATTCCGCTATCGCGCCCGCCACATAGTTGCCGGAGATGTCTGCCGATGTGATGTCGGTGTCAGGGCTTTGCAGGATTGCGTCGAGACCGCGTCCGAGACCTCTTTTTTTATTGTTGTTGTTCGTTGTTGTCATTGTCAAGGTTGTTTCGTTTCAAAATTTCTCTTGCGAGGTTCAGGTGGTTGATGGCGCCGGAACTTGCTGCGTCGTGCATGATGATGGTCTGCCCGTAACTCGGTGCCTCGCTGAGTCTCGTATTAATGCTGATTATTGTGTCGAACACGATTGATTGGAAATGGGTCTTCACTTCATCGACGACCTGTTTCGAAATCCTCGTGCGGCTGTCGAACATGGTCAGCAAAATTCCTTCGATGTCAAGGCTGTGGTTGAATCTTGTCTGAACTATCTTGATGGTATTCAATAGTTTGCCAAGACCTTCGAGAGCGAAATACTGGCATTGCACTGGGATTATCACCGAGTCGGCGGCTGTCAGCGCATTGACGGTGATGAGTCCGAGTGATGGCGAGCAGTCGATGATGATGAAATCGTATTCGTCTTTTATCGGGTCTAAGACCTTGCGCATCATCTGTTCGCGCTGCGGCAGGTTGATGATTTCAATCTCCGCTCCGACGAGGTCGATGTGCGCCGGCAGAAGATAAAGGTTCGGTGTCTCCGTCTCTTTTACGATTGTGCGTGGGTCAAGACCGTCGATGATGCATTCGTAAATGCTGCTTTCTATCTTGTTCGGGTCGAATCCCACACCTGAAGTCGAGTTAGCCTGCGGGTCGGCGTCGATAAGTAACGTCTTGTGTTCCAATACAGCAAGGCTCGCAGCCAAGTTTATCGACGTGGTCGTTTTGCCAACTCCGCCTTTCTGATTTGCTATCGCAATAATCTTTCCCATTTCCTTGAAATTTACCTAAAAATAAAACGTACAAAGATATGCAAAATTTTGTATCGGCAACATGATTTTTTTTGTAAGTTTTCAACTTTTTGAAAGTCCTTCCGATGCTGTTTGCGCCTTTTGTAAAACTGTCGGAACAGCACAAAAAAGAATTTCTGGAATCGTCGAGAATCCCAGAAATTCAATGTTGTTAGGCGAAAAATATTTTATTTGTTGTCTAAGCTGTCGAACCAGTCTTCGATCTCGTCTTTCGGTTCTTTGTGGTCTTCGTATTCCTTCGGTTCGTCAAAATAACCTTCTGGATACTCGCCTGTCTCAATGTAATTCAAAGTCTCCTTCAACGCTGTGGCAAACTTCTCAAAGTCTTCCTTGTAAAGGAAAATCTTGTGCTTCTCGTAGCTGAAATGACTTTGGTCATCGCTGAAGCGGCGTTTGCTTTCTGTGATTGTGATATATTTCTCGTCATTTCTCGTTGCTTTCACATCGAAAAAATAAGTGCGCTTTCCTGCGCGTACCGGTCTTGAAAACAATTCCTCACGGCTCATCTTGTCTTTTTCTTCCATACTGTTCCTGTTTGATGTAATTGGCTGCAAAAGTAGAAAAAAAATAAATATGCAAACAAAAAAAATACATCTGAATAAAAAAATTCATCGAAATACTTTTCCTTTTGAACATTTCTTAAATGTCGTTGTTCTATGTTCAGTTTTGGTTATACATTTCAATTTTCTCAAAGTAAGTGAGCGCCTTCGTTCCCAGCGAAGGCACTTCTTCATTAAAATGAGATGTTCCTGTCGTGGTATCTGAGTTTTGTGATGACACGTTTCGTGTATTCCGGAAAGTCGCTTTTCATAATCCAGTCGTAGTATTGCGGCTCTTTCCTGAAGACGTCCTCCACGCGCTCGTCTTTGTGTTTCCCGAATTTGAAAACTGGTTTCCCCGCATCGTCATAGACGATCTGTCCCATCAGGTCAACATTCTGGTGATGAGACGAAAAATGAGCCAATTCCTTCATGTCGTTGACTATCGGTTTTGTTGTAACTCCTTTGTTGTCAGTGTATTCTGCGCCTTCGTATTTGTCGAGCATCGCCATAAGTACCTCGTAAGTAGCCATGGTGTCGGCATTGGCCGAGTGGGCGTTGTCGAAGTCTTTATGCATGAAAAATCTGTATGCGCCACGCAGCGTCCTCGGCTCCATTTTCATGAAAATGTTCATGACGTCAATGAGCTGGCGGTCTTTCAAGTCGAAATTTATTCCTGCGCGGATGAACTCTTCGACTAACATCGGCAGGTCGAATTTCAAGATGTTATATCCGGCGAGGTCGCAGTTGCCGAAAAATCTCGAAATCTCAGGCGCAAGCTGCTTGAAAGTCTTTTCTTTCGCTACGTCTTCGTCGGTGATTCCGTGAACCGCTGTCGTCTCCGGCGGAATCGGACATCCCGGATTGATACGCCATGTGCGCTGCTCTTCAGTACCGTTGACATTGATTCTCAATACACTAACTTCAACAATTCTGTCGTGAACCTGGTTTAAACCAGTCGTTTCCAAATCAAAAAACGCTATAGGTCGTTTTAAGTTTAATTTCATGTTCCTTACATTTTAAAGTCATGTAAAAGTACAGAAATTTTCAAAATGTTACGTGATTTGTGAATTTTTTTTTGAATATGGTAAAATTCACTACCTTTGCACCAATAAATTTTATTGAAATGAGAAAATTATTTTTGACCTTGGCTGTAGTTTTTTATGCAATGACAGCGTTGTCGCAACCTCTGTGGATGCGCTACAACACAATCTCCCCAAATGGTGACAAAATCGCATTCGCTTATAAAGGTGATGTCTATGTCGTTGATTCTAAAGGCGGTACGGCTCGCCAACTGACCACAAACGCTTCATACGATTATTATCCGATCTGGTCACACGACGGTAAGACAATTGCCTTCGCCACCGACCGCAACGGCAATTTCGACATTTACACCGTTTCTGTGAACGGCGGCGTGGCCAAGCGCGTCACGACAAACTCGGCCAACGAGACTCCGCTCGCGTTCTCGCCCGATGACAACGAAATCTATTTCTCGGCTTACATCCAAAAAGACGCCGCCGACGCCCAGTTCGCTTCGGGCTGGCTCACTGAATTATATAAGGTGTCGGTCGAAGGCGGCCGCCCGCAGCAGGTTACAGCCGCCACGGTGTGCTCGGTTTCATTCGACGAAGACGGCGAGTCTTTCCTTTATTATGACAGAAAAGGCGGCGAAAACATCTGGCGTAAACACCAGACCTCGTCAGTGGCCCGCGACATCGTCTATTACAACGCCAAAGAAAAAACACATAAGATATTGACTTCCAACGTCGGCGAAGACCGCGACCCGATTTTTACGCCTGACCATAAGAACATCGTTTTCCTCAGCGAACGCGACGGAAGAAGCCAGAACGTATATACAATGCCGTTCCCGCGCGCGAAAGTAACCGGCGAAGCTGACACCAACGGAAAAGGAAAGCCTGTCCCGCTTCCGATGATCCAGCAGGTGACCGACTTCCCGACATATCCCGTCAGATTCTTGAGCGTCGCCGACAACGGGATGCTCTGCTACGGCTATCAAGGTGAGATTTATACGCAGATGATTGGCGAAGAACCACAAAAGGTTGAAATTGAAATCATTAACGATCAGGAAAATACGGTTGAACGCGGGAAATTCGGTGGTGCTTCTGAACTCACAATCACTCCTGACGGCGACCTGATCGCCTTCGTCTCACGCGGCGAGATTTTCGTCACGACAGATGAATATCAGACCACAAAACAAATCACTCACACCGCCGAAGCCGATGGTCAGCCGTGCTTCTCTCCTGACGGCAAGTCGTTGATTTACACTTCGGAGCGTGACGGTTATTACAACCTTTACATCGCAAAAATGCCTCGCAAGGAAGACCTGAATTTCGCATACGCGACCCTCATTGAAGAAGAACCGCTCTTCGGTGACGACGGAATCGAGCGCACCGTCCCGCAGTTCTCACCCGACGGGAAAGAGGTGGCATTCATCGAAAACCGCAACATCTTGAAGGTCGTGAATCTCGAAACAAAGAAAGTCCGCCAGATTACCGACGGCACGCAACATTACGGCAATTCTGATTATGAGATTGACTATCAATGGTCTCCCGACGGGAAATGGTTTGCCTTGACGCTCGTCACAAACATGCGCGATCCGTATTCTGATGTCGGAATCGTCTCCGCCGACGGCGACATGAAAATTCATAACATCACCAACGACGGTTACATCACTGGCGGCCCGCGCTGGGCTTTGGACGGCAACGCAATCACTTTCTATTCAAATCGTTACGGCATGCGCTCACACGCTTC
>JAKSMW010000020.1 GCA_024400395.1 Bacteroidales bacterium | reverse complement strand
ACAACTTTTGTTCTGTTAGCCATAAGAAATTGAATTTAATTTGTTCTTTTATAATATGTTAGATAATATTCCTGATAAATATGGTCGCCCATAAAACACCGTGCAAAGGTAACGTTAATTTTAATATAAAAAAGTGTTTGCACTAAATTAATTTTTCATGACTTAAACATCGTCAATTTTGATAAATATCAATGTTTTTATTTAAATTCATTCTAAATTAAAAAAACATGTTCGGTGTATCATTCAAAGATATATCTTTGCACAAAATTTTTAACTAATAAAAAAGGTATTATGGCTTACAAAATCACAGACAAATGCGTTGCTTGCGGTACTTGCATCGACGAGTGCCCGGTTGGAGCAATCTCAGAAGGTAGCATCTATTCAATTGACCCTGACACATGTGTTTCATGCGGCACATGCGCCGGTGCATGTCCTAACGACGCTATCGTAGAAGACTAATTATTTTTAGTGCATTTTAAACAGAGAAAAAGCTCACTTTTGTGAGCTTTTTTTAGTTATTTAGGTGTTCGAGGAACTTAAGGAGCTTAAGAAATCAGATTCCTAACTACCTCAAACTCCTAATCACCTTCTGATTTATCTCTCTGATTCTCTGTTCGTTGAGTTTGATAATTTCCCTGTCGTAAGTCATCAAGCCGTTGAGTTCGACCTCGCAGTCGGTGGTCTGTGTGTAAACTGCGGCGGAGAAGCCTCTTTCAATTAACTTCATCAACATTTCGGCGTATTCGACGTATGTGTCGGTGACTTTCTCCTCGGTGTCGTATTCAACGTAGCCCCAGCCTTGCGACGGCACCCATGTATGGCCTTCGACTTTCCGTCCGATGCCGCCATATTCACCGAGGACTGTGGCGCGGCAGGCGTCGTAGAAATACAGTTTCGGCTCCGGATAATTATGCAGGTCAAGGATGTCGCCGACAGGATAATGGTTGCCACCAGATGCCGGGTTGACAAGACGCGACGGATCGTACATTTTAGTCCAGTTCACGATTTCAGGAGTGTTGAACTGTCCCCACGACTCGTTGAACGGCACCCAGACCCCGATGCAAGGCGCAGAATACAGATAATCAATGATTTCCTTCCATTCCTTTTTATAGGTGGTTTCCGATTCTGGCGTGCGTTTGCTCAACGACCCGTCGAAATAACGCGTCGTGACCCAACCCGGACCGCGACCGCCACTCGGCATGTCCTGCCACACAATCATTCCAAGACGGTCGCAATGATAATACCAACGTGCAGGCTCCACCTTCACGTGTTTCCTGATCATATTGAAGCCGAAGTCTTTGGTTTTCTGAATGTCAAACGCCAACGCCTCATCTGTCGGGGCGGTGTAAAGTCCGTCGCACCACCAGCCTTGGTCGAGCGGGCCGAACATGAAAACCGGCTCGTTGTTGAGTTGCAGACGCACGATTCCGTTCTCATCCTTCGCCGTGCTGAACTTGCGCATCGCGAAATAACTTTCAACCTCATCGACAATCTTGCCGCCTTTGTAGAGTTTCACTTTCATGGAATACAGATACGGGTTGTCGGGCGACCACAAACGCGCATCTCCCGGCATTTCCACCTCAACGGCCTCTCCGTTTATCGATTTCGCCGACGCGACAAAAACATCCCTCGACGTTGATTTCTCATAAACGATGACTTCAACCATATCATCATCACAAAGCGAGGTAATCTCCGCATTCACTTTCACAACATGATTGTCGATGTCGGGAACGGTCTTTAAATCCTTGATATAGTTGTTGTTGACTGGTTCCATCCAGACCGTCTGCCAAATTCCAGTGACCGGTGTGTACCATATTCCGTGAGGCTTGACGTGTTGTTTTCCTGTCGGTTGCTCGCCTTCGTCAGTCGGATCCCAGACGCGCACCATGAGAGTGTTGTTTTTCTTCTTCAAAGCCTGCGTGATGTCAATCGTGAACGGAGTGTAACCGCCTGTGTGCGAGCCGACTTTCACGTCATTCACCCAGATGTCGCTTTTCCAGTCAACGGCACCGAAGTGAAGAAGGATGCGGCGGCCGTTCCACGATGAAGGCACTTCAAAATCACGTTGATACCAAAGCTCATTGTCTTTTCCGACATATTTCTGAACTCCCGAAAGCGACGACTCGATGCAGAACGGAACTAAAATCTTCCCGTCAAATTCTGCAATCTGACGCTCGCCACGTGGACGAATTGCGAAATCCCACAATCCATTGAGGTTCAGCCATTCAGAGCGTTCCATCATCGGACGCGGATATTCCGGCAAGGCGTTTTCTGGAGAAACTTCAGACGCCCAACGTGTTTTCAGGCTGTCGCCAGCCGGCGCATACTGCGCAAACATCATGTTTTGAATCAAACAGATGCAAAAAAACAAAAAACAATTTCTATTCATTTATTAATTTTTAACACGAGTTTCACAAGTTAATGGCACGAGTTTCACAAGTTGTTTTCCTCTCTTTCCTCTCTTAACTTTCCTCTTTCCTCTCTCAACTTTCCTCTCTCAACTTTCCTCTCTTAACTTTCCTCTCTCAACTTTCCTCTTTCCTCTCTCAACTCTTCTTCTCGTTTCTTTCCAAATTTTCTTTCATTTGCAGCGACACTTTCACAAACGTCTTCAGGTCATTTTCATCAATGCCTTTGACCACGTCGTTCATGAAATCTATCGCCACTTCGGTGGTCGCAAGTTCCATATCGATGCCTTCTTGCGTAAGCGCAACCTTGTTGATTCTGCGGTCAACTTTATCGACAGTGCGGTAAACCAAATTCTTTTTCTCGAGAGAATCAATGAATTTCGTAACTGAATTTTTGTCTTTTTGAATGACCTCTGCAATCCTCTGCTGTGAAATTGCCTGTTCTTTCCAAAGCCAATCCATCACCAAGAACTGTTCCGGCGTCAGATTAATGTTGTTTTTGTTCAAAATATCGGCGAAATACTTTTTTATCCTGCAATTCAAGATGTTAGTATAAACAGCGATCTCCTTAATTACCATCATAAGCACAGAAATTATAAATTCCTGCAAATGTACAATAATTTTTTGAATATAATCATCAAAATGGGAATATTTTTTTCGATTGTCAACAAACAACGGAAAGGGCGGGAAGTGACAGGAATTTGCTGCCGCTTCGCGCCCTTTCTAACTTTATGATTTTCAACTAACTAAAGAATCGCCATGTCTGGCATTTCCTTTCCGTCGTATTCTCCCCGTTCGAGTTTTTCCTTTATCTCCTTGAAAGCGTTCAACGTATAGTGAACATCTTCGAGCGAATGCGCCGCCGTCGGGATGATTCTGAAGATAATCATGCCTTGCGGGATGACCGGATATGTCACTATCGAGCAGAAAATCTTGTAGTTTGTACGGAGGTCGAGGGCTATCTGCGCCGCCTGTTCGGTGTTTCCCGGCAGGAAGATCGGGGTGACACAGGCTTCAGCCGGCCCGATGTTGAAACCGAGTTCGCGGAAACCGTTCTGCAAAGTACGTGTCACCGTCCAGAGTTTCTTGCGGAGTTCGTCGCCTTCCGCGCTGCGGATAATCTCCAAACGTTTCAGGCAGCCTTCCACGATTGGCATCGGCAGCGACTTCGCATACATCTGCGAGCGCATGTTATAACGCAGATAATCAATGATATACTTCGGTCCGGCCACGAAGCCGCCGATAATCGCCATCGATTTCGCGTATGCTCCGATGTAAAGGTCTATCTCATCCATCACGCCGAAATGTTCGGAGGTGCCGCGTCCCGTCGGGCCCATGCATCCGAAGCCGTGAGCGTCGTCGATGAGAATTCTGAACTGATATTTCTTCTTGAGTTCGACGATCTTATCGAGAATGCCGAGCGCGCCGGTCATGCCGAAAACGCCTTCCGTTATGAGAAGTATTCCGCCGCCGGTCTTCTTTGTGATCTCGGTCGCTTTCTGCAAAGCCTTCTCGCAGCTGACGATGTCGTTGTGCCGGAAATGGAACGACTGTCCCATGTGAAGGCGTTTTCCGTCGATAAGACATGCATGAGCCTCGGCGTCGAAGACGATGACATCATGACGGGTGCAAAGCGCATCAATGGTCGAAACGATTCCCTGATAGCCGAAATTAAATTCGTAAGCGTCCTCTTTACGTTCAAAATCAGCGAGTTCGCGTTCAAGCTGCTCGTGCAGACGTGTGTTTCCGCTCATCATCCGAGCTCCCATCGGATACGCCAAGCCCCAGCGTGCGGCGGCTTCGGCATCAACTTTCCTGACTTCCGGATGGTTGGCGAGGCCGAGATAATTGTTCAAACTCCAGCACAAAACGTCAACGCCGTTGAAACGCATGTGCGGTCCAAGTTCGCCTTCAAGCCGCGGAAACGCGAAATACCCGTGAATGCGATCCATATACTGACCTATCGGACCGCCTGAATCATGTTTTATTCTTTCAAAAATTTCCATTTTATGATGTTATTTTTTTTAATGATTTTTTGACGGGCAAAAATAGTAAAAATATTTACAATAAACGCAATTACTTTTAAAAAACTTTTCTACTTTTGCACTTTGAAAACAACACCATAAAATGATACATCTTTTGAATAAGAACGCATTAATTACCGGGGCAAGTTCTGGAATCGGGGCGGCGATTGCGAAACGTCTCGCCAAAGAAGGCTGCAACCTGTTCCTCACCGGGCAGAACGAACAACGTCTTTTAGAAATCAAAGAGATTTGCGGGAAAGAAGGCGTAAAGGCTTATCACCATCAAGGCGATTTCTCTGATTTTCAATCAATTGACAAATTAGCGGAGGCGATTAAGGAGATTGATTTCCATATTGATTTATTCGTTTTGAACGCCGGAATCTCGCAACGCAGCCTCGGATTAGACACCGATTTCGCCACCGACGAGAAGATAATGCAGGTCAATTACTGGAGCCACGTCTATCTCATCAAGAAATTCAAAGACGAAATTCTCGCCTCGAAACACGTCAACATTGCAGTCACCACTTCGTTAGCGGGACTTTTCGGTTTCCCGTTAAGGACATCATACTGCTCTTCAAAACATGCGTTATTCGGTTTTTTCGAATCATTAGACCTTGAATATCAAAATATTAACGTCACATTTTTGATTCCCGGAAGGATCAATACGCCAATAAGTAAAAGCGCGCTTTTAGGAAACGGCGAGAAATATTCAAAGATGGACGAAGGTCAGGCCAAGGGTCTTGACGTTGACAAAGCAGCCGCAAAAGCGGTGAAAGCCATCAAAAAAGAGAAGCACAGGCAGCTTATCGGCAAAAGTGAAATCCTGATGGCATATATTAATAGGTATATGCCGTGGCTTTACTATAAAATTGCGAAAAACATATCACCAACGTAAGAAATCAGGAGATTGAGGTGATTAGGTGTTTAAGGTATTTAGGTACCTAAAACTCCTCAAACACCTTAAACTCCTTAAACACCCATAAAAATGAAAGAAAAAGTTATTTGCGGAATCCAGCAGATCGGGATCGGGGTTGAAGACCTGATGACTGCATGGAAATGGTACAATCAGAATCTCAACATTGAGCTTAAAATAGTTGACGCTGAAGGCGTTGCGGAGAGGATGCTTCCTTATACAGGCGGGAAGCCGCAGCCTCGTCACGCCATCCTCGCCATTGCGCAGCGAGGCGGAGGCGGCTTTGAAATATGGCAGCCGCAAGGCCGCAAAGTCGTTTACCCGAACGAGCCGCTGCAACTCGGCGACTATGGCATCAACATCGCAAAAGTAAAAGCGAAAGACGTGAAACGCGCTTACAACGAATTGAAAGCCAAAGGAATCGAAATGCTCAGCGACGTCAACGTCTCACCGTTGGGACTGGAACATTTTTACATGAAAGACCCGTGGGGAAACATATTTGAAATCGAGCATGACGACTACTGTTTCATCAATGTTGACAAATACACCGGCGGTGTCAACGGTGCCGTAATGGGCGTTTCCGATATGGACAAATCAATTGATTTCTACACAAAACTCCTTGATTATGATGTAGTTGCTTTTGACGAGACCCGGACATTCGATGATTTCGGCAATGTTCCGGGCGGGAAATGCAAAATGCGCCGTGTCGAACTGAAACGTTCAAAACCATTCACCGGGCCGTTGAGTGAGGTCATGGGAAACTCACACCTTGAATTGATTCAGAATCTTGAAAGACCGTGCAAGAAGACTCTCGAAGACCGTTGGTGGGGCGACCCCGGATTCATACATCTCTGCTTCGATGTCCGTAACATGAGCAAGATTCACGAGGCGGCGTTGGCTCTCGGTCACGATTTCGTATGCGACGGCGGCGAAGACTTCAACATGGGCGACGCTGACGGGCATTTCACATACGTCGAAGACCCCGACGGAACGCTCATCGAGTTCGTCGAGACATTCAAAATCCCGATTTACAAAAAGTTGGGACTATATATCAATCTCAGAAACAGAGACGACCACAAACCGCTTTGCAGCTTGGTGACGAAAGCACTGAGGTTTGCGAAAGTGAAGTTTTAGTTAAAAGAGGAAAGAGTAAAGTTAAAAGAGCGCGAAGCGGCCAACGTCGCTTCGCGCTCTTTACTCTCTACTCTCTACTCTTTTAACTCTTAACTAACTAAAGGCCGAGTTTCGCTTTCACGTCAGCTGTGATGTCGATAGCATCTGTTCCGATGTAAACGATAGCGCCGACTGACTTGTCGAAGATGTATGTATAACCTTTTTCCTTACCGACAGCGTTGACGGCGTTCTGAACTTTCTCGATGACAGGTGTCAGAAGTTCGATTCTCTTTTCGTCGAATGCTGATTCTGCGTTTGCCTGAAATTCCTGGATTCTTCCCTGAAGATCAACGATTTCCTTTTCTTTTGACTGACGAAGGATGTTTGACATTGTCGCTGCATTAGCTTCATAGTCTTTCATTTTTGTCTGATACTCATTTGCCATTGTCTGGAGCTGGGACTGAAGTTCTGTGTAATAAGCCTGAAGGTCCTGTTCGATTTTAGCTCTTTCCGGCATGATTTCAGTGATGACTGATGAATCGACGTAAGCGATTTTAACTGACTGGGCGTTTGCTGCATAGCTGATTCCAAATGCTAATGCTAACACGCATAATACTTTAGAAAACTTTTTCATTATTTAATTATTTAAATTTAACTTCAAATTTGCTGCAAAGATATAAAAAATTCTAATATGCAATAAATTATTTTTTCTGTCCGCCAGGATTTGAGGCTGGGCGCTGTCCGCCGGCATTTGTCGAGCGTTTGCGGTCTTCTTTCCTGACTGTCTGCATCACGTTGCCGATTTCGTCAAGAACATCGTCGCTGATGTCGTTTTTCTCATTGCAGAAAAGCACTGTCGTCCCGGACGCCTTGTCAAAAACGAAAGCGTAGTTTTTGAGCAGAGCCAATTGATTTATTGCGTTATAGATTTTCTCCTGTATTGGCTGAATCAATTCAATTCTCTTCGTAAAAAGTTGTCCTTCCGGTCCGAAATATTGCATTTGAAGATTGACAATTTCCTGTTCTTTTGTGGAAATCTGTTCTTCTTTTTTCCTTTTCTGGTCATCGGTCAGAAGTACTGACTCGGTCTGATAATCACGTTTAAGTTCTTCGAGTTTGGTACGTAACGCTTTGATTTCCTTCTCCCATTTCGTTGAAAGCTGGTTAATCTGTTCTTGAGCATCGCCGTATTCAGGGATGTTTTGCAGGATGTAATCAGAATCGACGAAAGCAAATTTCTGGTTTCCTTGAGCGTTTGAATGGCTTATGCCCAAGAAAAGCAGCATTGCCATCAACAATAACGATTTTGTAGTCTTCATATTCATTTAATATTTAATTCTTTTAACAATAATTATTCAATTCAATTAATCGAGTGACCCGCCGATTGAGAAGTGGAACTGGCTTCCCGATGCGCTTGAGGAGCCAGGCACGTCGTCGAATCCGTAGCCCCAGTCGAGGCCGAGCATTCCGAACATCGGGAGGTAAATCCTGATACCCAAACCAGCCGAACGATATACATCAAACGGATTGAATGTTTTCTTATCGGCCCAGCAGTTACCCGCTTCCACAAATCCGAGGGCAAAAATAGTGGCTTGCGGATTGAGTGTCAACGGATAACGAATCTCCATCGTGTATTTCGTAAACACCGTACCGCCATTGATATTGTTGGCATCCGCAGGAGTCAGCGACTCATTGCTATAACCTCTCATGCCGATGATTTCACGTCCGTCGAGGTTTGTCGAGCTGGAGAGTCCGTCACCGCCGAGATAGAAACGCTGGAACGGCGTGGCGCCAATTTTATCATTGTAGTAACCGAGATATCCGAAACGCACTCTTGTCATCAAGACTAACTTTTCATAAAGCTCGGTATAGAACGCCATCTTGAATTTCCACTTATGGAACTCAACCCATTGATACATGGCATCTTGGCGAACTCTGATATTCTCATCACCAGGAAATTCCTTTTCGTAATTCCTGCCATTTATGAGTGAATACGGAGGCGTGAGTTCCAAAGACAGAATAAATTCAGAGCCATAACGCGGATAAATAGGCTGGCTGACGGAGTTGCGGCCTATCGTGACATTATATCCGATTATGTTGAAGTTGCCTGAACCGGTTCCGAAATTGAACACATTTGAATAATTATTCAGATGATAACGAATCACGTTCACGCCGTTGTAAATCGTGAAATAGTCATCCGGCCATTTCATCCTCTGACCAAGACCGACAGAAACACCGGTCTGGCTGAAAAATCCGTACTCCTCCCTTGACTTGGCGTAGCCGTTGGTATATTTCGAGTGGAAGATCGAGCCTGTCAGTGAGTTAGGTCTCTTTCCTCCGAGCCACGGTTCTGTAAATGAAGCACCATAATAAATATAGTTCGTTCCGTAGGTCTGGATTCTGAACGAGAGTCTCTGTCCGTCGCCGCTTGGAATCGGACGCCATGCGTCTTTCTTGAAAATCTTCTTGAAAGAGAAGTTGTTGAGTGTCAATCCCAACGACAACATGAGTCGGTTGTAGCCCCAACCAGCTGAAAGCTCAATCTGGTCGGATGATGTTTCCTCGACGTTATACACGATGTCAACCGTTCCGTCAGCCGGGTCAGGTTCGGGGACGGGGTTGAGTGTCTCGGCGTTGAAATATTGAAGGGCGGCGAGTTCACGCGTTGTCCTGATGATGTCAGAACGGCTGAAGAGCTGTCCTGGTTTCGTATAAAGCTCACGCATGATGACGTGGTCGTTGGTCTTTGTGTTTCCTTTGATCTTGACACGTTTGATTGTCGCCTGTTCGCCTTCGCTCATGCGGATTTCAAGGTCGATGGTATCGCCGTCAACATTCACTTCGACAGGATCAATGCGGAAGAACAAATATCCGTCATCCATGTATAACGAGCTGACATCCAAGCCTTCTTCGCTGTAATTCAGGTTCTTTTCAAGAAGTTCTTGGTTATAAACATCGCCGCGTTTGATTCCGAGGACTCTGTTAAGGATGGCCGTGTCGTATTTCGTATTGCCGACCCAAGAAATGTCTCCGAAATAATATTTGTCGCCTTCATCAATAACAAGTTTGATGCCGAGGTTTCTGTCGTCGATGGTATAGACGGAATCGCTCACGACACGGGCGTCGCGATAGCCTTTCGAGTTATATTTGGCGATGATTTTATGTTTGTCACTTTCAAAATTCGACTCGTCGAACTTCGACGACTTGAAAATCCTGAATTTGTAGTTGTCAGCGAAATAGTTGAACACTTCCTCTTCCGCCTTATGCGGTTTCAAGGTGATGACATCCCAAACCGTGTTGACGACTGTGGCTCCGAGCGGACGCAACGGATCGAATTTACCTCTTTCCTTAGTATCCTTCATTGCGGTACGCACCTGATTATCAGAGAGTATCTCATTGCCTTCGACTTCTATAACGCCAATCTTGACTTTGTGTTTTTTGTCAATTGTGATCATCAGATTGACGTAATTCTCACGTGTCGTGTCATTTACCGCATCAATGTCAACCTGTGTGTTCAGGAAGCCTTTGTCGGAAAAATAATCTGTTATGATCCGGCGTGTTTTATTATATGTGTGTTCGGTGGCGACATCGCCTCTTGTAAGATTAATTTTCTTCCTGAGTTCCTCTGCCTCACTTTTTTTCACGCCTTTGAAGGAGAACTTGCTGATTCTTGGTCTTTCAGTGAGGGCGATATTTAGAAAAATTTTTCCGCTTACTTTCTGTGTGCTGGTGATTTGAATATCTTCAAAGAGGCCTTGTTCCCAAAGTTTCTGGATTGCCTTTGTGATTTTGTCACCCGGCACTTTGATGGTCTGCCCTACCTGAAGTCCGGAGAGCATGACGATGACTGCGGGGTCAACGTATTTTGCGCCAGTGACTGTGACACCGCCTATTTCGTATTCACGCGGAAGCGAATAGTCAATGTCTGACATGTCGTTCCCGACCTGTATCTGCGCATTCGAAACATATCCTGTCATCAACAATGCCAGGCATACAAACATTTTATATATATTCAATCTTTTAAAAAATGTCATCATCTTATTTCTTTAGTTGTTCGCTTGTTTTCCCGAACCTTCTTTCACGGTTCTGATAATTAACAATAGCTTCATAAAGGTCTTCCTTTGAAAATTCAGGCCAATATTTTTTTGTAAAATACAATTCAGAATATGCAATCTGCCAAAGCAGATAATTACTGATTCTTTCTTCTCCGCTGGTACGCACAAGCAGTTCAGGATCAGGCATTTGCGCAGTTGCGAGATGGTTACTCACACATTTCTCATCGATTTGTTCAAGTGTCAGGATGCCGTCTTTAACCTCCGAGGCGATTTTTTTCGCCGCATCAATTATCTCCCATCGTCCGGAATAGCTCAGGCAGAGTGTCAACGTCATTCTGGTGTTATCCTTGGTGTCATTGATGGAATACATCAGTGCGTCGTACTGAGATTTCGGCAAACGATTCAAATCGCCAATTGCCGCAAGTCGGATGTTATTATCGTTCAATGTCTTAAGCTCTGTTTTCAAAGCCTGTGTCAAGATTGACATCAATGCATCGACCTCGAAAGAAGAGCGGTTCCAGTTTTCTGTCGAGAAGGCATAAAGTGTAAGATATTCCACTCCGAGTTCCGCGCAGGCTTCCGTGATACGTCTGACGGTATCGACACCGTGCTGATGTCCGAACACGCGCATTTTCCCTTGTTCCTTCGCCCATCTGCCATTGCCGTCCATAATTATGGCAATATGTTTCGGCAGACGTGTAAGATCTATCTTATCCTTCAAGCTTTCCATTGTATATCAATAATATATGTAAGCGTTTCTGCCAAGTCCCACATCACATTTCTTGTTCTCCGGCAAGTTGAATTTAAACGCAACCGTGAGACTCAGGAAACTGAGGAAATCGTATTTCACAGAATCGCCTCTTTGTAAATATTTTATTTCGTTACTTTCTCCGTCAAGAGCCACGTTCCCGGACGGGTCGGCGTAGGCCGCCCATTCATCGCCGCTCTTCCACAACGGGTAATACCCCTTGCAATCGTCAATCCAGTCAGTCCATGTCCAGTCAATCCTCCACTCGGCAGCCAGGCAGATTCTCTTGCCCGCACTGTATTTCACGCCGAAGCCGAACGGAATGGCCAATGTATATTTGTTATATTTGGCGGTACCGTTCTCAATGCTGTTGACACTTTGCTCGACGACAGTTCCATCAGGAAGGACAACCTGTTCAATCTTATAACCATCAACGTCCGTCAGGATGTTACATAAATCCCTGCCATTCATTGACTTCGGATTAAACAAGATGAACGACACACCCGCGAACAGATAAGGTGAGACATTGCTTCTTCTGCTTCCGGTCGTGTAATCCAAAAAGTTGAATTCGGTGATCAGAGCGAAATCGTTTATGTCACACTTAAAAGCACGTTTCCTTTCAGGACAGATATTGACTTTTTCATCGGTCGCCTTTATCCTTCTGTTCAAATATGAAAAACGGAAAGCCCATCGCGAATTCTGATAATACCTCACGAGTCCGCCAGAACCGGTTCTTGCCTCATTGAACGGTTTTATCGGATTTATGTCGCCATAATACGATGACAATCCTCCTGTCAAGCCGACCTCGATAGCCTGTGCATCAACAACATTTGATGCACAGACAAACCCACAAAACAGGACAATGGCAACAACAAAATCCAACTTTCCTTTATTTTTCATTAGTTCCCTAAAACTTTTACATTGATTGTCAACGAGTTCACGCAACAACAACAAACTGACAAATTTACACAAATTTTTACATGTATTGATAATTTTTTTCAAATTTTAAGCATTAACGCCGACATCGGCTTTAAAATTGTGCAAAGTCGTTTATTTTCATGTTAAATTGGCGCGACGAGGTGAATGAAAAACCCGCTTTCACCGAGGCCGTTGAAACCATATTCGAGGCGCAGCACTTTATCGTAATACGTCACAAAATCAATGCCTACACCAGTGCCGTAAATCCATTCGTTGGCAAGCCTCGAAGTCGTTCCGCCTGGCACATCGACGTTCCACGTGCGTGCGAAGTCGAAGAACAAATTCGCATACAAGGCAAGATGTATTTTGCCAAATCGCTCGTTCTTTATGAACGGGATGTTTTTTGTCACAGGTCTCAATATTGCAAACTTCAGGTTGTTTTTGAAAACCACAAAATTCATGGCATCAACCACATAAAGGTCCAAAGTCCTTACATAGTCGTTGCCGTAACCAAGACCTTTCAGCAGGAAATACGGTGGATCACTGTTTGATGACAATTTGGCGGTTATATTCGACGCCCAATAAAACCTATTGTAAACAAGAGTGTACCAATCCGCTGTAAGTTTTCCATAAAAAACATCCGGCTCATTATTGAAAACGCCCATTCCAATCTTTGTCGCTTCGAGTTCAAGATAATGACCGTCAAGCGGATAGTTGTGGTCATCACGGAAATCATTCTTAAAGACCGCCGACAATGTGAGATACCTGAAACGGTTTCCGTCATCACATCCGAGCGACGGATTCAGTGATACCAGCGTGTCGCTGAACAGCCTGTCGTCGTATTGAGCAGTTATGAACAACTTGTTTCTGCATCCGAATCTGAAATACGGTTTTACATAGGCGAAAAACGCTTCATGAGGGCAGCCTTCATACGCTTTGTAATACAATACCTTATCATCAGATGTTGCGTAAGCAACCTCTTTGTCTCTCGTATATCCGACGCTCGCTTCAAGCCCAAGACGTTGTTTGTCAGTGAGATATGGTATGTCGTATGTCAATGCGTATTTCTGATTGTAACCAAATATCATCGTCAAATTCAGCTTGTGAAGCAGACCCCATAGATTGTTGCATTCGAGGTCAAAGCCATAACTCAACCGGGATATATCACCGCCTTTGAACCACGACATCAGGTTGCGGTCTGCGTATCGCAGATAAGGTATTGGCCACACATACCACCGTTCCACAAACTTGATTGTAAGCACTTTACCATTTGCCACGTCAGAATCTTCTTCGACTACGAAATCAACAAAATTGAAGACAGACATATTGAGGATGTTCTCCCGACTTTCTTTCAACAACTCATTGAATCGTGATTCGCTAATCGTATCGCCGACCTTGACCAAAAGTTCCCTATAAATCACCGAAGGTTTCGTAACATTATTGCCTTCCAAATTGATGCGGGTAAGCACCACGCATGGATCCTGTTGAGCCGACCCGGCCAACGAGAACAACACGAGTATGGAAAGCATCAACTTCCTCATTTTCAGCTCTTTTTCACATTTGGTCTCAATCCGTTCATCGCCACGTCCGACACGTTTTTATTGGTCATCCATCATGTTGCAGTAATTCGTATATCTCCAATCGGCGATTACGTTTTTCTCAACGGCATCCTTAATGGCGCAATGAGGCTCGTGAAGATGTGTGCAGTTGTTGAATCTGCATTCGTGCATCAGTGCGCGCATTTCCGGGAAACGCTGCGCAAGCGTCTCTTTTTCGAGGTCAAACAAGCCGAACTCTTTGATTCCAGGCGTGTCGATGATATAGCTCCCGAACTCAAGATGGAACATCTGCGCGTAAGTCGTGGTGTGTTTGCCTTTCTCATGGACATCGGAGATCTCCCCCACTCTGACGTTCAGGTTCGGGTCGAGATTATTCACAAGCGCCGACTTGCCGACGCCTGAATGTCCGGAGAACATGCAGACCTTATCCTTCATCAAAGCCTTCAACCTGTCGCAGTTTCGCCCTGTTTTGGCGGAGACGAGGAACGACTCGTAGCCGATTTCGTTATACACTTTCATGAGTTCCTCGGCGGCGGCGTTCTGTTCGTCGTCGTAAATGTCGCATTTGTTAAACACTATCGCAACCGGAATATGATAAGCCTCCGCTGTCACGGCGAACCTGTCGATGAATCCCGTTGACGTTCTTGGCTGCGCTATCGTTGCAACGAGAATTGCGAGGTCGATATTTGCGGCTATGACATGCGATTCTTTGGAAAGATTGACTGACTTCCTGATTATCACGTTGTTACGCGGCAGTATCTTATCAATCACGCAAGTTTCCTTGTCGCGTTCCTTCTCGAAATTCACGTTGTCACCGACGGCCAGGGGATTCGTGGTGCGGATGCCGTCAAGACGTATTTTACCCCTCAAACGGCATTGAAACACATTACCTTCGCCATCCTGGACATCATACCAGCTTCCTGTTGACTTTATTACTCTTCCAATCGACATATTGCATTCATTTTCGGATGCAAAAGTACAGATTTTTATCTTACGCCGTCACAAATTTGATAACGTTTTCCCGGAAGTGCCGTCACAACCCCGTCAAACTCTAAAGAAAGCAGTATTGACGCTATCTTGGTTGGTGTCAATTCCGTCCCCACGATGATTTGGTCAATGTGAATCACTTTCTCTTCGCCGAACACGTCGATGACCTTTTTCTCATCATCGCTGAAATCCCTGAACAAGCGCATTTGTTTCGGGACAACTTTCGCATCGTGATCCCATCGCATGATGTATCTCACGTCAGCCGCCGAAAGCAGAATGTCCGCCTTGTTCGTCTTCACAAGGTTATTGCATCCTTCGCTGTAGGCGTCACCTATCCTGCCGGGTATCGCAAACACCTCCCTGTCGTATGAATTTGCAATCTCCGCGGTTATCATGGCTCCGCCTTTCATGGCACTTTCCGCTACAATCAGGCAGTCTATCATCCCCGCAACAATCCTGTTCCGTTTCGGGAAATTTTCCCTGTCAGGTTTCGTACTACTCAAAAACTCCGTTAAAACACCTCCTTTCTCAAGCATGTTATGTGCAAGTTTACAATTCTCTGCCGGATAAATAATTTGCAGGCCGTGTCCCAGCACACCCACGGTAGCAAGGCCATATTTCAGTGCGGATTTATGCGCCATAGTGTCAACGCCATACGCCAATCCGCTTATTATCAGAACGTTATCAGAGGAAAACTCCCCCACGATTTTATCTATCACGTACTTGCCATATTCCGTGACATTCCTCGTGCCGACAACCCCTATCACTTTTTCTGCATTCAGATCGGCATTGCCTTTGTAATACAGCATCATCGGGCTGTCGTGGCAATGTTGCAGACGCTTCGGATAATCCTGGTCGAGATAGAACAACGCCTTCACGCCGTTTCTCTCTATAAAACGCATCTCATTTTCAGCATGGAGAAGTGTCTTCTGCGACACGATATTATTGACGGTGTTTTCCCCAATTCCGGGGATTTTCATCAGCGACTTCCTGTTTTCACAGAAAACCGCCTCCGCACCGCCACAATATGCCACCAACTTCTTGCCGTTGACATCACCGACACCGGGCACCAACGTGAGCGCAATCTCGTATAACTTCTGTCTTTCCATGCGGCAAAGATACACAACATTTTTGAATTATATCACTTTGATTATCAATTTTTTAGATAATTTTTATGTAAATTTTTATTAACAATTGAAACACGTTTTTTCAGTTTCAACAGCATTGTCCTTCAACTAAATAAGAATTTTATTAACAATTGAAAACGAACAACAAAAAAACACCAGAAAAGTGTTGCTATCGAATAATTTATTACTTTTGCAAAAAATTATCATCACTTGGGTAAAAACATATTAATATGTCCGTTGGATTGGGGTCTTGGTCACGCAACACGCTGTGTACCAATAATCAAGGCGTTGTCAGAGCAAGGTCACAAGGTTATTATCGCCGCCGACAATGAGCCGTTGGCGTTTCTGCAAAAAGAATTCCCAGAAGCCGATTTCATTAAGTTTTCAGGTTTCAGACCGATGTACAGCCGCAGCAACTCTCAGGTTTTCAAAATGTTATCGTTATTTCCAAGTGCGTTGAGAGATTTCCGCAAAGACCATCAAACGGTCGAGTCAATAGTGAAAAACTACAACATCGACGCCCTCATTTCAGACAACAGATTCGGATGCTGGAGCGACCTCGTGCATTCAGTATTCATCACGCACCAACTGCACATCCAGATTCCAAAAGGATGGCGTTTCGCGACACCTATTATTAATATGTTCAACAACAGCTTCATCAAAGAATACGACGAGCTGTGGGTCCCCGATGTCGATTGCAAACTGTCGCTTTCGGGTAGGCTGTCGCACCCGGCAAAAAAGAAAATCAAGACCTCATACATCGGGCTGTTAAGTCGTTTCGGCTCTGACAATCAAGAAGATGACGAGAGGGACAACAAGTATTTGGTGATTCTGTCGGGTCCGGAGCCACAACGTTCGATGCTTGAAGACATCATTTTAAAACAAGCCGCAAAAATAAATGACAAAGTGCTGATACTCAGGGCAAAACCTGACACTCACGATTTCCCGAGAAACATTCCCGACAACGTCTCCATGTTCAACCATGTTGATGACGAACTTTTCACGGAACTCGTCAACAGCTCGGAGAACATCATCTGCCGCGGCGGTTATTCCTCATTGATGGATCTCGTCAGACTCAACAGGAATGCGTATCTCATCCCGACTCCCGGGCAGACGGAGCAGGAGTATCTCTGCAACCACCTCGGGCGGCTCGGTTATTTCAACTGGTGCAAGCAGTCGGCTTTTCAGCTGGACAAGGTCGCCGTGCCGAATGTGAACATGAGAGAGAAATTCAAGGACGACGAGGGCAGAATTTACGAATTTATCAAAAATTGGATTAAAACTATTTGAAATAAGAAATGAATTTAGGTTTTATCGTTTGGGATGTCAACCCATACATCTTCGTTTTTCCGGAGAAATTCCCGTTGCTTGGCGGGCATCCGGTGGCATGGTACGGACTGCTTTGGGCGATGGTTTTCATCATCGGTTACTATCTGATAAAGGCCATCTTCAAGAAAGAAGGCCTCGGTGAGGAATGGGCCGACAAGATTCTCATGTACATGTTGGTTTTCACCATCGTCGGCGCACGCCTCGGCCACTGTCTTTTCTACGAGCCTGCGTATTATTTCGCCAATCCGATAAAGTTTCTCGCCGTATGGGAAGGCGGTCTCGCCAGTCACGGCGGCGCCATCGGAATACTCATCGGCATGTACATCTATTCCAAGAAACTCGGCAAGCCGTTCCTATGGGTGCTCGACAGGCTTGTCATCTGCGTGGCGATAGGCGGCGCGTTGATACGCATCGGAAACCTCATGAACTCAGAGATTTACGGCGACGCGACCACGCTTCCGTGGGGATTCAAGTTCGTACGCGAATGGGCACCCGGAACGCCAATCGACGCAATCCCGGCATGTCACCCGACACAGATTTACGAGGCGTTGTTCTGCATCATCACCTTCGTGATACTTCTCCGTCTTTTCTTCAAAAAAGACACCGTCAACAAATATCCGGGATTCTTCTTCAGTTTCTTCCTTTTAATGATTTTCGGTTCAAGAATCATCATTGAATTCATCAAACAACCACAAGTTGAGTTTGAAAATTCAATGACACTCGACATGGGACAGTGGCTCAGCATACCGTTCTTCATCGCCGGGATAGTGATTATGGTGCTGGCGCTAAAAGGGAAATTCAAAGTCGCAGAAGTGAAGAGGAAAGTTAAGAGATGAAAGATGAAAGATGAGAGATGAAAGATGAAAGATGAGAGATAAAAGTGGCTGGCGCACAAGGAAGAAAAACCTCGTGCGCCAGCCACTTTCAAGCTCCGAATATTTATTTTCAAATAATTTTGCCGCGATGGGTTTTGTATTGAAATAATGTTTAATTTTGCCAGACATTTAAAAATGAAAATAATCGGTTTCGTGGAGTTGAAATGCGTGTTCGTTTTGAAGAAACGATGGCTTTGAATTTATTAAATTATGTATTTCAAAATAAAATAACATGGCAAAGAAAATTAGAATTGGAATTAACGGCTTGGGACGTATCGGCAGATTGGTTCTCAGAGCCGCTCAAAAAAGAGACGACATCGAGATTGTTTACATGAATGGCACATGCCCTGTCGATTATCAGGCTTACATGCTCAAATACGACACGATGCATGGTCAGTTTGACGGCACGATTGGTTACAATCTCGAAAAAAGCACATTGATTATCAACGGCAAGGAGATCCCTACAAGCGTCAGCCGTGACCCTGTCGGACTGAAATGGGGCGAATATGGCGCGGATTACGTCATCGATTCAACTGGTAAATTCCTTACAAAAGAGGCTGTCCAGCCACACCTCGAGAGCGGCGCAAAATACGTCATCATGGCCGGTCCTTCAAAAGACGACACACCGATGTTCGTGTGCGGCGTGAACGACAAGACATACGTAAAAGGCACGCGCGTCGTTTCAAACGCATCATGCACCACCAACTGCCTCGCACCTATCGCGAAGGTTATCAACGACAACTGGGGAATCGTCGAGGGCTTGATGACAACCGTGCATTCAACGACGGCGACACAGAAACCTATTGACGGTCACTCACTTAAAGACTGGCGTGGCGGCCGTGCAGCAGCCGGCAACATCATCCCGTCGTCAACAGGCGCGGCAAAGGCCGTCGGAAAAGTCATCCCCGAACTGAACAAGAAACTCACAGGCATGTCGTTGCGCGTCCCTACATTGGACGTCTCTGTCGTTGACCTCACATGCAAACTCGCGAAACCCGCCACATACGATGAGATCTGCGCAGCGATGAAAGCCGCTTCTGAAGGCGAGATGAAGGGAATCCTCGGCTATACCGAAGACGCCGTCGTATCATCCGACTTCCTCGGCGACACACGCACTTCAATCTTCGACGCCAAAGCCGGCATCGCATTGGACGACACTTTCGTTAAAGTCATTTCATGGTATGACAACGAAATCGGTTATTCAAACAAACTCCTCGACCTCATCAGAACAATGGCCGAGATCAATGGAGATATTTAAAAACTATTGAAAATAAATACGATGCAAAGCGTGATGTGATTGTGTCACGCTTTGCTTTCTTGTGTAAAATAAAACATAATTGTGAAAAATGAAACCCGAGATTATGAATACATTGCCTGACACATATTCCGCAGAGGAAAAAGCGGAATTGGAACGTCAGTTTCAGACTTTGCTGCGATGTTGGAAAGGCCGTAAGGATGAAGAGGATGTGGCGAAAGTGACGGAGGCTTACATGCTTGCCGCGAATGCGCACAAGGACGCGCGCCGCAAGTCAGGCGAGCCTTATATGTACCACCCGCTTGCCGTTGCGACAATCATTGCCGGCGAGATGGGAATGGGCATGACATCGATCATCTGCGCCCTGCTGCATGATGTCGTCGAAGATACGGAATACACTCTTGACGATATGCGCCGGATGTTCGGCGACAAGGTCGCGCAAATCGTTGACGGAGTCACGAAACTCACTGACGATGAAGTCGGGGAAAACGTGAAGAGTTTGCAAGCCGAGACATTCCGCAAAGTGATAATGAGCATGTCGGATGAGATCCGCATCATTTTGGTGAAACTTGCCGACCGTCTTCATAACATGCGCACACTCGGCTCGATGCCGCATCACAAACAGCTTAAAATAGCTTCCGAAACGACGCAGATTTATGCGCCGATGGCGTATCGTCTCGGACTTTACAAGGTCAAGACGGAACTCGATGACCTTTGCCTGAAATATATCAACCCGCAGATTTTCAATTCTATAAAGGCACAACTTGCAGGAATCAGAGAACGCAAGCTCAAGGAATTGAAGGATTTTGTGGAGCCGGTCAAGGATTATCTGAAAAAACGCGGCATCAATGTCACCGCGATGGCGATTGAACGAAACGTGAGTGCCGTCTGGGAACGAATGGCGAAATTCGGAATGTCAATTGATGAGGTTTACGACGTCTATGTGGTGAGGATCATCATCGACTGCGAGCTCGAGGAGGAGAAGATGCGTTGCTGGGAGACATTCGCGGCCTTCACGTCGTTCTATTATCCTGATTCAAAAAAAATGCGCGACTGGGTGTCGTTTCCGAAGACCAACGGCTACGAGTCGATACACGCTGTCTTCATGAGCAAGGAAGGCAACTGGGTTGAAACGCAGATACGCACGGAGCGCATGAACGAGATCGCGGAACATGGGTTCTCGGCATACTGGAAGTTCCGTGACCCCGACACCAAAGAAGAAAGCGGCCTCGACCTGTGGATGAGCGTCGTGAAGAATCTCGTCAGACACGAGGACCCGAACAAGAACTCGGCACTTGAGTTCATCGACAATTTCAAACTCGACCTCTTCAATGATGAAATCTTCGTGTTCACGCCTAAAGGCGACAAGATGACGTTCCCGAAAGGCGCGACGGTCTTGGATTTCGCCTACGCCGTGCACTCGGAAATCGGAAATCATTGCGTCGGCGCAAATGTCAACAAGAAAATCGCCAGCCTTAACACGGAACTGAAAATGGGCGACCAAATAGAGATCATCACGTCACAACACGTTGAGCCTCAAGAGGAATGGTTCGACTATATCTCAACTTCAACAGCAAAAAGCCGACTGAAGGAAGGCATCAAAGACTATCGGAAGACGTTCAAGACAAAAGGCAAGCCGATGCTCGAAGAAATGTTCCGTAAGGCAAAGGTGGAGTTCAGTGTCGCAAACAAGAACTTGTTAGTTGAGAAATTGCACCTCATGGGCCGCACCGACCTTTATTATTATGTCGCAATCGGGAAAATCGGCCAGCATGATGTTGACAATGTGTTCAGAAACAACGACTCAAAAGTTGACGCCTGGTTGAAATACATCACCTTCGGCCTCGTGAAGCCGTCGCCGCAAAAGAAAAATGTCGAAGGCAATGACGCTAATAACCCTGCCAACAAAGGCTATGTCGTGGCGCAATGCTGCAAACCGATTCCTGGCGACGACGTCGTGGCGATAAAACTTCCGGGTGAACCGGCTCACATCCATCGTCCCGACTGCCCCGAAGCAATGAAACTGATGTCGCGGTTCGGCAAGAATATCGTTGTGGCAAGCTGGAAACTCGGTGATGATTTCGCTTATTTGGCAACACTTAAACTCACATGTATCAATAAGATAGGATTAGGCGTGAATATCTTTGACATCATAAGCAAAGATGAAAAACTCGACATCAGAGAAATCAACATGAAGAGCGAAGGCGCCTTTGTCATCGCGAAAATCACGTTGATGGTGACAAATGTCCAGACACTTAATAATCTTATCGAAAAGTTGAAGAAAATAGAACTCATAAAGAAAGTGGAAAGAATCGTCGAAAATAAATAAGGAATTTACATCTGTTTGATTAATTTTTCGTAATTTTGGCGATGTTAAAAAGATACGTTTCGCTTGTGTAAGTTGTTATGAATGAAGTCGAAGACAATATCCTCGAGAAAGTGAAAAATATTTTCACGGAATATTTGCAGCGTCATGATTTCCGCAAGACCCCGGAAAGATTCATGATTTTGGAGGAAATCTATAACATTGACGGTCATTTTGACATTGATTCGCTTTATACGCAGATGAAAAACAAGAAGTTCCGCGTGAGCAAGGCGACGTTGTACAACACAATAGAACTCCTGATGGACTGCAACTTGGTGACGAAACATCAGTTCGGGCAGAACCGTGCCCAGTTTGAAAGGTCGTACAAATTCAAGCAACATGACCATTTTGTAGATATCGTGACGGGCGACGTTTTCGAGTACTGCGACCCGCGGATCATGGAAATTCAGAAGTCGGTTGAGGACATGTTCGATGTCGATATAGCATATCATTCGCTGACTTTTTACGGAACGAAAAAACGTCACAAGAGGAAACGCATTAATTCAAAAGAGAAATTAAATCATTGAAAATTAAATTTTTATAATATGGCAAAATTGGATTTGCTTCTTGGTTTGCAATGGGGAGATGAAGGTAAAGGCAAGGTCGTCGATGCGTTGACACCCAATTATGACATCGTGTGCCGCTTTCAAGGCGGTCCGAATGCAGGACATACAATTAAGTTTGACGGCAAGAAATTCGTGCTTCACACTATCCCTTCCGGAATATTTAATGATAAGTGTATCAATGTGATAGGCAATGGAGCCATCATTGACGCAAAGATTTTCAAGGACGAGGTCGATGGCTTGACAGCCGCCGGCGTTGACGTGTTTGACAGACTTCTCATCTCGTCACGCACTCATCTCATCGTCCCGACACACCGCGCACTCGACGCCGCAAATGAAAAGGCTCTCGGCAAGATGAAAATCGGCTCGACATTGAAAGGCATCGGTCCGACTTACACCGACAAGACTGCACGCCGCGGCCTGCGAGTCGGTGACATCATGTCGCCGGATTTCAAGAACCGCTACGAAAACCTCAAGGCGCGTCATCTTCAGGAAATCAGAAATCTCGACTTCGACATCAACACTTTGACTCTCGACGGAATGACTTTTGCGGAATATGAGAAAGTGTGGTTCGATGCGATAGAGTTTATGAAGAAATTCCAAGTCGTTGAAAGTGAATATTTTATCAACAAGGCTCTTGATGAAGGAAAGAAAATCCTCGCTGAAGGCGCACAGGGTTCCATGCTTGACGTTGACTTCGGGAGCTATCCTTTCGTCACATCGTCATCGACAATGGCATCGGGCGTTTGCTCTGGATTGGGCGTCGCTCCGTCAAAAGTCGGCAGGGTTTTTGGCATCTTCAAGGCTTATTGCACGCGCGTAGGGACAGGCCCGTTCCCAACGGAATTGTTCGATGAGACGGGCGACCAGCTGCGCAGAAACGGTCACGAGTTCGGCGCGACGACAGGCCGTCCGCGTCGTACTGGCTGGCTCGACATCCCGGCTCTCAAATACGCCTGCATGATGAACGGCGTCACCGAACTTATGATGATGAAGTCGGACGTCATGAACGACATTAAAGAAATAAAAGTCTGCGTCGGCTACGAATACAATGGTAAAGTCATTGACTACCTGCCGTTTGACGCTTGCACAGAGACAATGAAACCTGTGTATGAGACGCTTCCGGGATGGAACTGCGAAATCGACAGGAACATTCCAGAAAAGTTGGAGGAATACATTCAATACATTGAGAAAAAAGTCGGCGTGCCGGTGAAGTTCGTGTCGTATTCACCCGACAGAAACGCCAATATTTACAGGTGATGTTAATGGATTAAAGAGTAAAGAGTAAAGTTAAAAGAGTGGAAACGGCTGAAAAACCGTCTCCGTTTATATAAATCGAGAAAACATGAAACGCATCAAAAAAATCATCACGGTAATTGTCGCGGTTTTAATCGTGACATCATGTTCAAAAGAACAGCATTTCATTTCTGATAAGTCGCAACGCATTGACGTTCAACGTGATTTGCATACAAAGATGGCTGCGATGCCGAATGGGGATCTGTTTTCCATTTTCAATGAAGACCTTGACGGGAAAGAACGTGAGGCGTTGGAATTCATGTACGCCTACATGCCATTGTGCGATGTCACGGATTACGACGGCGATTATTTCCGTAAAAATATCAATGCTTCATTCAAGGCAAAGGAAGAAATGCCGTGGGGTGCGCAAGTGCCTGAACGTGAGTTCAATCACTTTGTGGTGCCGGTGCGGATTAACAACGAGAATCTCGATGATTCGCGTTTTGTGTTTTATGAGGAATTGAAAGACAGAGTGAGAAATCTCTCCATGTATGATGCAGTTCTTGAGGTGAATCATTGGTGCCACGAGAAAGCGAACTACAAAGGCTCGGATTCAAGGACGAGTTCGCCGTTAGCAACGGTGAAGACATCCTGGGGACGTTGCGGCGAGGAATCGACGTTTTTGGTGGCGGCCTTGCGCTCGGTGTGCATTCCGGCAAGGCAGGTCTATACGCCGCGATGGGCGCATTGCGACGACAACCACGCCTGGGTCGAGGCCTGGGTTGACGGCGAATGGCATTTCCTCGGTGCCTGCGAACCGGAACCGGTGCTGGATTTGGGTTGGTTCGACGCTCCAGCGTCACGCTGCCTGCTGCTGCACACAAGGGTGTTCGGGAGATATTACGGACCGGAGGAAGTAATCGAGAGAACGGCGAATCATACGGAAATCAATGTCGTTTATAATTATGCCGAGACAGCAAAATTGAATGTTAAAGTTGTTGATAACGAAGGCTATGCGGTCGCTGATGCGAAAGTCGATTTCAAGATTTACAACTACGCCGAGTTCTGCACCGTCGCTTCAAAAACCACCGACGAAAACGGCGACACATGGATGACCGCCGGTCTCGGAACAATGATGATCTACGCATCGAAAGACGGGAAATTCGGTTATGAAGTCGTGAAGATTGGCGATATTGACAACGTTACAATCACAATTAAACAGGCGGAAAACGTTGAGTTTGAAGAGGCTTTTGACATCGTTCCTCCCGCGGAGAAAGCTCGCATCCCGGAGGTTTCAAAGGAGATGCGCGACGTGAACAACCGCCGCGCCGTTTATGAGGATTCAATCAGAAACGCTTATATTGCAAAATGCGTCGAAGCTCAAAATGAAGGTGATTACGTCAAGGAAATAATGGCTAAAACCTGGGGTAATTATCAGACAATCAAAGATTTCGTTGATTATGCGAAAGCTCATGGAAACGAACAATACGCTTGGGACTTGCTGAATGTGATTTCTGATAAGGACTTGCGTGACGTTTCGCTTGATGTCTTGAAAGACAATTTCGACCAGCGCATTTTAATCGAAGACAACTGCGGCTTGACAGATGAGATGTTCAACGAATATGTCTATTGTCCGCGCGTTTCCAATGAGATGATACGTCCGTATAAGAAACAGTTCGTCTCGATGAATTTTAACGGAGAAAATCCAGAGGCGGTAATTCGCTGGGTGAAGGAAAATATCAATGTGAATGATGAATTGAATGTCCGCGGCATTCCTATGCTTCCGACCGGAGTGTTGAAGTCGCATATCGCCGACTCGCATTCCCGCGACATTTTCTTTGTGGCGATTGCTCGCAGCGCAGGCATCCCATCGAGGATTGACCCTGTCACAGGAAAAGTTCAATATTTTGAAAATCAATGGATTGATGTTGACTTTGATGTAAAAGAAGAACAACCGACAGTCGAAAAAGGCACTTTGGTGATTGATTACAAACCGACGCAAAACATGCCGGATCCGAGATATTATTCACATTTCACGATTAAGAAATTCAACGGGAACACTTTCGATTTGCTGGCTTACGACGACAAAGATCCCGGCATGGATGTCGGGATGCTGTATTCGCAGTTGATGTCTGACGGCGGCATCGAACTCGACCTCGGTTATTACGTGATGATTTCCGGCACGCGTCTCGCCGACGGCAGCGTGTTGAATCACAATGTTTTCTTCAACATTGAAAGTGGGGAAATTACTAAAGTCGAACTCGTCATGCGCGAACCTGTTGACGGCGTTAAGATTATCGGCAACTTCAATTCAGAAAACCGTTTCATTCCCGTTGATTCTCAAGAAGATAGGAGCCTTCTTCAAATAGCGGGACGTAATTTCTACGTTCTCGGTCTCCTTGACGGAGGAAGCGAGCCGACCACTCACGCCATGCAGGACATCTCAATCTTGAAAGACAAATTCGAGGAATGGAACGGAAGCATGATTTTTGTTTTCCAGGATGAAGAAAGTCTTGACAACTTCAAATTGAAGAATTTCAACGAGTTACCATCGAATATCACTTTCGGCATTGAAAACGGAACAATGCTTTCTGAAGTCGTTTCAAACATGAAACTTCAAAACAAGAGTCTCCCAATCTTCCTCATCGCCAACTCAAATAACGAGGTGGTGTTTGTGCTTCAGGGCTACACGATAGGTTTGGGCGAACAGATTGTAAAGGTGCTTGGGAAGATTTAGCTGTCTAATAATTTCCCCAAATCCCAGTGTAAGAATTCTTCAACTGGGATTCCACCGGAACCGACAATGATTGAATTCTTTGGTGAGAATTTCTCTCTGAATACCGTCAGTCCGTTGCTGGTTGTTCTTTTCCCGCTTTTTACCTCAATGGCTATCAGTCGTTCTCTACGTGAGAGAATGAAATCGACTTCGTCTGAATTCTCGCGCCAATAATAAACCTTGTAATCACATTGGTCGGCAAGCCCCACAAGATATGCTCCGACCGCCGACTCCGTCCATCGTCCCCAACGGGTTGGATTAGTGCGCTCTTCCACGTAACCACGTCCGTTATAGACACTGAGCAACGCCTGGTTGTAAACTTGATATTTCGGTATCGAGTTGTATTTTCTTGAATTGTCATTGGCATATTTTTGCAAGCCTTTAATCAGGTGACATTCCGACAATATTTCAAGATAACCTGCTAATGTCGTGACATTTCCGGCATCGTCAAGCTGACCTAACATTTTGTTAAGCGATAACAGTTCTCCAGAATAGCTGCACCCAAGCTCGAAAAGTTGTCGTAGCAAGGCTGGCTTATAAATAGTAGCCGTCATCAAAGCGTCTTTTGCGATAGCCGGCTCAATGATGGAATCAATGATGTATTGTTTCCATCGCGACTCATTATCAATCATATACGCACATCCTGGATAGCCACCGAAGTAAATATATTGGTTGATGTCCCATCCAAAAGCTTCGTGCATCTCACTGAAAGTCCAATGCCCCATCCGAATCATCTCAAAGCGGCCGGCAAGTGATTCCGTTAATCCTTTTTTTAATAACAGTCTCGAAGAACCAAGAAGTACAACCTTGATATTCAACTTGTTAAGGCTGTCTTGATCCCATTCTTTCTTTACAACTTCGCTCCAGTTGAATATTTTTTGAATCTCATCAATGACAAGGAGATACTCATTTAAGCTGTTTGCAGCCATGTTTGACCTTGCCGTCTCCCATTGCTCTGTAATCCATCCGGAGTTGGATGCCATGGCACTGTCAGCCGTGCAAAAACGGTATGGAATATCAATTGATTCCAAAACTTGATTAATCAAAGTTGATTTCCCAACTTGTCTCGGACCTGCAATTACCTGGATGAAGTGCCTGTCTTCCTTAATGCGAGATGTTATTGTTTCAAATTGATTTCGTTGATACATAGAGTGTTATCTTAAATTACGCTGCAAAGATAAATAAAATTCTCAATTCATTGAGAAAAAATTCTCAATTCATTGAGAAAAAATTCTCAAATCTCTATCAGAAAATTCTCAATTTATTGAGAAAAAATTCTCAAATGTTTACGAAAAAATTCTCAAATCCTTGATAAACAATGTGATAACGTTTAGCTTGGGGCTTTATTTTTGCTAAAAAAAACTGGCGCACGAAAGGAAAACATTCGCACGCCAGCTAATAATAAAATCAAAAATTTTACTCTCTACTAAAGTTTCCTCGAAACCTCTTTTTCCTGATAACCTTCGATGATGTCTCCGACCTTGATGTCGTTGAAGTTGTCGATGTTAAGACCGCATTCGAATCCGGCACTGACTTCCTTGACGTCGTCTTTGAAACGTTTCAGTGAGCCGAGTGCGCCGGTGTGAACCACGATGCCGTCGCGGATGAGACGAATCTTCGTCTGTCGGTTGACCTTGCCGTCAAGGACCATACAGCCAGCGATGTTTCCGACCTTGCTGATGTGGAACACCTCGCGGATCTCGATGTTGCATGTGACAACCTCCTGAATTTCAGGGGCGAGCATGCCCTCGATAGCCGACTTGATTTCCTCAATGGCGGTGTAGATGATGGAGTACAGCCTGATGTCGATCTGTTCACGCTCCGCAATTTTGCGTGCTTGCATCGTCGGACGGACGTTGAAGCCCACGATGACGGCGTTGGACGCTGATGCCAACATGATATCCGCCTCGCTGATGGCACCGACCGACTTGTGGATGATGTTCACCTGCACTTCTTCTGTTGAGAGTTTCAGCAATGAGTCGGACAGAGCTTCGACGGAGCCGTCAACGTCAGCCTTGACGATGATGTTGAGTTCTTTGAAGTCGCCGATGGCGATGCGGCGTCCGATTTCGTCCAAAGTGATATGTTTCTGTGTGCGGATGCCTTGTTCGCGCTGCAACTGCAGACGGCGGCTTGCGATGGTTTTGACCTCGCGTTCGTCGGTCATGACGTTGAAGTTGTCGCCGGCTTGAGGCGCGCCGTTCAGACCAAGTAACAACAATGGCGTTGATGGTCCGGCTTCCTTAAGTGCCTGGTTGCGTTCGTTGAACATCGCTTTGACCTTGCCGTATGTCGTTCCAGCGAGGACCATGTCGCCAACGCGTAGAGTGCCTTCTTGAACCAACACTTTCGCGACATAACCGCGTCCTTTGTCGAGAGCCGACTCGATGACGGAGCCTTTGGCGAGACGGTTAGGGTTGCCTTTGAGGTCGAGCATCTCGGCTTCGAGAAGAACCTTTTCAAGGAGTTCATCGACACCGATGCCTTGTTTCGCTGATATTTCCTGTGACTGAACCTTTCCGCCCCATTCCTCGACGAGTATGTTCATGTCGGCGAGCTGTCTGTAGATCTTCTGCGGATCGGCGGTCGGCTTGTCTATCTTGTTGATAGCGAAGACGATAGGCACGTTGGCGGCGTGGGCGTGGTTGATAGCCTCGATGGTCTGAGGCATCACGCTGTCATCAGCGGCGATGACGATGATGGCGACGTCGGTGATCTTGGCTCCACGGGCACGCATGGCGGTGAACGCCTCGTGGCCAGGAGTGTCGAGGAATGTCACTTTCTTGCCTGATGCGGTCTTCACTTCGTATGCGCCGATGTGCTGTGTGATGCCGCCGGCTTCGCCAGCCACGACGTTGGTGCTTCTGATATAGTCGAGGAGCTTGGTCTTGCCGTGGTCAACGTGACCCATGACGGTGACGACCGGTGCTCTCGGGACGAGGTCTTCCGGATTGTCAGGCTCGTCGTTTTCTGCGAGAGCCTCCTGGACATCGATACTCGTGAACTCGACACTGAAACCGAACTCCTCCGCCACGACCTGAAGAATCTCCGCATCAAGACGTTGGTTGATGGAGACGAACATGCCGAGACTCATGCAGGTGGCGATGACCTTGGTAACAGGGATGTTCATCATCGTGGCCAATTCGTTGGCGGTGACGAACTCAGTGACCTTGAGGATCTTCTTTTCCTCCATTTCGTGCATTCTTTCCTCCTCAAGCTCGTTCTGGATGTTATGACGTTTCTCGCGGCGGTGCTTTGAGGTCTTCGACTTACCGAGCGGGTTCAGACGAGCCAGAGTCTCTTTGATCTGGTTCTTGATTTCTTCGTCGGTGAGTTCCGTCTTCTCTTCGATTATCGGTTGCTTGCCTTTCTTGAAGCGGTCTTTGTTGCGGTTGTCATTGCCCGGCTTGTTCTGATTGCCGTTCTGCCCCTGCTGTTTGCCGCCTTGCCCCTGTTGTTTGCCTTGTTGTTTACCCTGTTGCTTGCCGCCTTTCTGCTTCTCCTGCCTTGCGATCTCGTTTGGATCAACGGGGCTGTTGCCTATGCGTTTGCGTTTTTTCTTCTTGTCTTTGGAAGCCTTTTCGTCACCCGATGTCTCAACAGGCTTGCCTTTCGGTTTGCGTTCCGAAGGGAGCTCGATCTTGCCGAGGATGTTAGGGCCTTCAAGTTTCTTCACCTTTGTCGGGATGAAGTTGACGGGGTTGTCGGTGTTCGCCGCCTGTGCAGCCATGGCTTTCTGGTCAGCTTGTGAAGGTTGGGCTGGCTTCTGTTGTGGCTGTGTTGGTTTCGTCTGCTGTTGAGCTTGTTTCGCTTGAGGTTGGGCAGGCTTCGGCTGTGCGGGTTTCTGTTGCTGTGGCTTCGGCTGCTGTGCAGGTTTCTGCTGACGGTTCTCGTTTTTCTTGCCTTCGTTCTTTGGCTGTCCGTTGCCTTTTTCACTATTGGCTTTTTTCACATCAGGAAGCTCGATTTTCCCGACCACGTTCAGTTTGACGGCTTCTGCCGCCTCTTTTGCAACTGGTTTCTCAACTTCAGGCTCGGCCTTGGCTTTCTCTTGTGGCTTGACCTCTTCCACGACCTCTTTCTTCTCTTCGGTGGCGGACTCTTTCACTGATTCCACCGCCGCTTCTTTGACGGGTTCTTCCACGACTTGGACCGTTGGTTTCTTCGGTTTCGCAGCCTGTCTGCTGGCCGGTTCTTTAACATCTTCCACGGTTCCTTTCGCCGTAGCATCCGTTCCCTCTGCCGGGATGGAGTTAGTCTTTATCGTAATGACTTTCTCTTCATTAGCATCGACAGGTTTGTCTATCACTTCCACGCTGACGGTCTCGCCTTTGAATGTCATGTTGCCGAGTTGGTCGGCGTTTTTCTTCACTTCTTTCTCGCCATGGTATTCCTTCACGACCAAGGCATATTGCTCCGCTGTGAGTTTCGTGTTAGGTGACGGGTCAATGGTCTGACCTTTCTTCGATAAGAATTCCACAATGGTCGATGCACCTACGTTAAACTCGCGTGCGGCTTTTGATAATCTGATGGTTTTTTCTTCGGACATAGAAAACTTTTTTAATTAATGATTCTTTTTCGCCTTTTATATTGTTTTAATTTTCGAAAGATCAGTTCTCGTCTTCTGCAAATTCTGCTTCAAGAATCCTGAACACTTCTTCCACTGTTTCGACTTCGAGGTCGGCGCGTGTCGCGACTTCATCGGGTGTGTATGCCAATACGTTCTTCGCCGTGTCGCAACCCATCTTCTTGAGTGCTTCGATGACCCATTCGTCAATCTCGTCTTTGAACTCAACGAGGTCAACGTCGTCTTCCATATCTACTTCGTCAGAATTACGATAGACGTCGATGTCGTAGCCGGTGAGTCTTCCCGCGAGTTTGATGTTGTATCCGCCCTTGCCGATGGCGAGGCTGACCTGGTCGTTTTCCATATATACCTCCGCGAGTTTCTTAGCTTCGTGAATCACGATTGAGGAAATCTTGGCCGGGCTCAACGCTCTGGTGATGAACAGGTCCGGTTTGGTCGTGAAGTTGATCACGTCGATGTTCTCGTTGCGAAGTTCTTTCACGATGCCGTGGATACGTGAGCCCTTCATGCCGACGCATGCGCCGACCGGGTCGATTCTGTCGTCGTATGACTCGACGGCGATCTTAGCTCTCTGGCCCGGCTCGCGGACAATCTTACGGATGGTGATGAGGCCGTCGCACACTTCAGGAACCTCCTGCTCAAAAAGTCTCTGCAAGAAAATCTCCGAAGTCCTCGACAACGTGATGACAGGTGAACCGTTCTTGTTCTCGACGGTCTTGACGATGGCGCGGATGCCGTCGCCTTTCTTGTAAACGTCGGCAGGGATTTGCTCGGCTTTAGGGAGAACTAACTCAATGCCTTCTTCGTCAACGACGATGATCTCCTTGCGCCACGACTGTGACACCTCGGCGTTGATGATTTCACCGACTTTGTCCTTGTATTTCAGGTATATGTTCTCCTTCTCGTACTCCTGGATCTTCGCCTGGAGGTTCTGACGGATTGCCAGAATCTCGCGGCGTCCGAACTCATGGTAGTTGACGATTTCTGTTACTTCGTCACCGACTTCAAAGTCGGGCTCAATCTTGATAGCGTCGGAGTATGCTATTTCCGCAAGATCGTCTTCAACCTCGCCGTCTTCAACGACTGTGCGGGTGTGATATATCTCAAGGTCGCCCTTGTCGATGTTGACGATGATGTCGAAGAACTCGTCGCTGCCGTATTTCTTGGCGAGCATCGCCTTGAACACGTCACTCAAAATGCGCATCATGGCTTCGCGGTCGATGTTCTTGAATTCCTTGAATTCCGAGAAGGTGTCGATTAAATTATTCAATGTATCCATCTTTTTAGAATTTAATGTATGGTCTTATTTCTTTTATTTTTCCTGTCTGAATTGTCTCGTTGTCATGATATATGATCTTCGTCAGCTTGCCGTATTTCTTCGGCTCCGCCTCCTGCACTTCAACTTCTTCTTCGTTGAAGCTGATGAGTTTGTACATTTTCTTCACGCCGTCGTCCTTTGTGATGAAGACGTTGCCGCCGACGTATTTGCCGTACTGCCTCGTCACCAAGAGCGGCTCGTCGATGCCTGCCGACGACACACTCAACTCGAAGTCTTCCACGTCCCTGTCGAGATGCTCCTCGATGAAACGGCTCAGTTCAACGCAGTCGTCTATCGTCACCGCCGTGTCTGAATCGATGAAAAGTTCAATCACATTGTCGTTCCCAACGGTCACGTTGACGACATAACGGTCTGTTTCTTTCAAGGCCTCCTCGGCCAAACTGATGATTTTCTCTTTAACTATCATATTAACCTATAATAAAAAAACCCACTACTCCTGTAGCAGGTCTTCTCGAATTTATGATGTTGTCGAGCAAGGATTCGAACCTTGACAGGCAGAACCAAAATCTGCAGTGCTGCCATTACACCACTCGACAGAGTCTTTTCAAAAAGCGCTGCAAAAGTACTAATTTTTTTCATACGCTGATTATTTTGGTCAAAATTTTTTGCAAAACGCAATAATTTCAAAAAAACTGCATTTGCTTTTGAAAAAACATTACTTTTGCAACTCCTATAAGGAATGTGAAAAAAGTACTTTTTCACTTTATGAACTTTCAAACTTTATAAACTAAAACAAATGAGTTTCAAGAAGTTAAACAACATTGTGGCGTGGTGTGTCTTTCTGGTCGCAACCATCGTCTATTTTCTCACCATGGAGCCTACCGCGAGTTGGTGGGACTGCGGTGAGTACATTTCAACGGCATTCAAGTTGCAGGTGGGGCATCCGCCGGGAGCACCTCTCTTCCAGCTCATAGGCCGGTTTTTCTCGCTTTTCGCTTTCGGTGACGTCACCAAAGTGGCGATGATGATAAACATAATGTCGTGCCTCTGCAGCAGCCTCACGATTTTCTTCCTGTATCTCACAATCTCGATGCTCGCGAAGAAAATATGGATGAGAGACGGCGACAACTCGCCGAGAGTCAACCAGATAGGCGTGATGGCAGCCGCTGCGGTCGGGGCGCTGGCTTACACATTCACCGACTCGTTCTGGTTCAACGCCGTCGAGGGTGAGGTATATGCGATGTCGTCGTTCCTCACGGCGATAACGTTCTGGGCAATCCTGAAATGGGAGGAATCCGCTGATACTGAACGGCATTGGCGTTGGATAATATTCATAGCATACATCATAGGACTGTCGATAGGCGTTCACCTTCTGAACCTGCTCGCAATCCCGGCAATCGTGTATGTCGTGTATTTCAAGAAATACAAGTTCTCGTGGAAAGGCTTCTTCTGGTCGGGTGTCATTTCTGTTGCGCTCGTCGGATTCATCCAGGTGCTTCTCATCCCCGCAATCGTCTCCCTTGCCGGGAAGTTTGAGCTTTTCTTCGTTAACACAATCGGGCTGCCGTTCAATTTCGGCACGATATTCTATTTCTTGCTGCTCGCCGCGTTGATTGTCTGGGGCCTGTGGGTTACAACCAAGAACAACCGCGTCATCCTGAACACCGCGGTGCTTTGCTTCATGTTCATCGTGATTGGGTATTCTTCGTTCTTCATGCTGGCGATCCGCGCCAATGCGAATACACCTATTAATGAAAATGAGCCGAAAGACGCAATCTCGATGCTCTCTTATTTGAAACGTGAGCAATACGGCAGCTGGCCGCTGGTTTACGGGGCCTATTACACCGGGAAATATTACGATGTGACCGAAGGCTCTCCGGTCTATAAGAAAGACAAGGTGAAAGGAAGATATGTCGAGATAGCCAAAAACCCAGGCGAGCTTGTGTATGACGACAACGTCAAGACCTTGTTCCCGCGCATGTGGAACGGGTCGAGGGCGCAGTACAAGAACACATACGAGCGTTATATCGACAAGTCGAAGATGCGCGTCACGACGCAGATGACACCTAACGGCACGCGGGAACGTGTCCTTATCCCGACATTCGGGCAGAATTTGAAGTATTTTATTGACTATCAATGTGGATGGATGTTCTGGCGTTACTTCATGTGGAACTTCGTCGGAAGGCAGAACGACACCGAAGGGCAGGGCGAGATTGAAAACGGCAACTGGGTCTGCGGCATCGACTTCATCGACAACGCGAGGCTCGGACGTCAGGACAACCTGCCGAGAAGCATGCAGAACGCGGCTCATACCGAATATTATTTCCTGCCGCTGATTCTCGGACTCGTGGGCCTGTTCTTCCAGATAAAACGCGACCCGAAGAACTGCTGGGTCGTGTTCCTGCTCTTCTTCATGACAGGCATCGCCATCATCATGTATCTGAACCAGACCCCGTATCAGCCGCGTGAACGTGACTACTCGTACGCGGGCTCGTTCTATGCTTTCGCGATATGGATCGGCTTCGGTGTCCTCGGACTCCTTGACCTTCTTCAGAAAGTTGTTAATAATAAGAAAGTTGCGACAGCGGTCGTGTCAATACTCTGCCTCGGTCTGCCGGTTCTTATGGCGGCGCAGGGCTGGGAGGGACATAACCGTTCCGGCAAGACATCGGCTCTCGACTGGGGTAAGAACTACCTCACCGAACTTCCCGAAAACGCCGTGATCTTCACCCGCGGCGACAACGACACATTCCCGCTCTGGTACGTCCAGGAGGTTGAAGGCTACCGTACCGATGTCCGCGTCTGCAATTTCATGCTTTCATCGGGTTATTGGTACGTCCATCAGATGGGTCGCAAGATATATGATTCGGAGAAACTTCCGCTTTCGCTGACACCGGCTCAATACGACAATGGCGTCAACGAGCAGATTCTTATCCAGGAGGTTTTCGAAGGCCCGGTCGAACTTAAAGACGTGATTGATTTCGTGAGAAGCGAAAATCCTCGCACCAAAGGCACCGACATGTCGGGCAAGAAAGTGAATTATTTCCCGACAAGGAAGCTGAAAATCACTGTTGACAAAGAGAAAGTCATCGCCAACGGCATAGTGCCTGAAAGCATGAAAGACAAGATCGTCGATGAGATTGTCTGGACAATACCTTCGAGCACACGCACCATCGTCAAGAATGAGCTCATGCTCCTCGACTTCATGGCGACGAACAACTGGGAGAGAGTTGTGTATTTCACAAGCCTCAGCGACATTGCGGATGTCCTCGGCATCGACAAATATCTGCATCAGGAAGGCCCGTCGCACCGTTTCATGCCGGTCCCGGCCACCAATTATTATAAAAGTGCCGGCGGCGTTTATGTCGAAGGTTCCTACGACCTCCTCGTCAACAAGGCGCGCTGGGGCAACCTCAACGACCCGAATGTGACAGTTGACCCGGAAAGTATGCGTAACATATTGTACGTCAAGCAGGCTTACATGCGTCTCGCACAGGCTTTAGTCAACCAAAAGGATCACGACAGGGCGGTTGAAGTGCTCGACAAATGCCTCTATTTCTTCCCCGATGAAAAGATTCCGTTCGATATCTACATGGTGTATTATCCCGAAATCTATTACACCGCCGGCGCAATGGAGAAAGGCGATGAGATGGTGAACAAACTTCTCGCCAACTCGTTGGATAACCTTCGCTATTACAAGTCGTTGGACTCCAAATATATCGAATATTACAAGGAGGAGATTCGTGATGAGTTGAGGGTCATCAATCAGTTGTCGGATGCCGTCAAGAAGGCGAAACGCGATGAACTGAAAGAAAACATCACAAAGGTTCTCGACGAGGAAATCAACAATTTCTTGGAGTATCTTTAGTAGAAAGTTTATAAAATTATAAAGTAGAAAGTGGCTGGCGCACGAGGAGTTTCTTCCTTGTGCGCCAGCCGGAAATGTATTTGTCTTTTTCCTTCATCATGCATTTGATTTCTTTTCCCACCTCTGCGGAAATTTTTGCAAAAATGAAAATTTCCAAAGACATTTTTTCTTAACTTTGCGGCATGAAAAATATCAGGAATTTCTGCATTATAGCACACATCGACCACGGCAAAAGCACCTTGGCGGACAGATTGATAGAGATGACTAACACTTTGACAAAGAAAGAGTTAGTAAATCAGGTTTTGGATGACATGGATTTGGAACGCGAACGCGGCATCACCATCAAGAGCCACGCCATCCAGA
>JAKSMW010000002.1 GCA_024400395.1 Bacteroidales bacterium | reverse complement strand
CCGCTTTGAAGACCGCTGACGCTGGTTACCTCACACGTCGTCTCGTTGACGTCGCACACGATGTCATCATCAATGAGAGAGACTGCGGCACATTGAGAGGTCTGTCAATCGGCGCACTTAAGAGAGGTAAGGAAATTGTCGAGTCATTGTATGACCGTATCCTCGGCCGCGTGGCTTTGCACGACATCTTCCACCCGCAGACAGGCGAATTGCTCTGCAATGGCGGCGCAGAAATCACAGAAGATATTGCAAAGAGAATATGCGATTCTCCTCTGAAAGATAAGACTATTGAGATTCGTTCCGTGTTGACATGTGAATCAAGACATGGCGTTTGCGCAAACTGCTACGGCCGTAACCTTGCATCAGGCAAGTTGGTGCAGCGCGGCGAGGCTGTCGGCGTCATCGCGGCACAGTCAATCGGTGAACCTGGTACACAGCTTACACTTCGTACCTTCCACCAAGGTGGTACCGCATCAAGCACGTCAGACGACTCAATGATCAAGGCCGACTATGACGGCAGACTCGAAATCGACGAACTCCGTGTCGTTGATTACGAAAAGGATGACAACAAGTATCAGGTTGTCGTCAGCCGTGCCGCTGAAATGAAGATTATCGACCATAACACAGGTGTCGCACTGGTAACAGTGAATATCCCTTACGGCTCGAAATTATTTGTCAAGGAAGGCAGTGATGTCAAGGCCGGTCAGGTCATCTGCGAATGGGATAAGTATAACTCATTGATTATCTCCGAATACGATGGTGAAATTCGTTTCGATAACATCGTTGAAGGTGTCACATATCGTAATGAATCCGATGAGCAGACAGGTTATAGCGAACGCGTCATCATTGAAGGCCGCAAGTTTGCAAAGAACCCGTCAATCTCAATCCTCGACAAGGACGGCGAAGTCGCCAAGTCATACGACTTGCCGGTTGGAGCGCATATTATGGTTGAAGATGGCGACAAGATCAAGGCTGGTGATGTCTTGACGAAGAAGCCTCGTGCTACAGGAGGTCTCGGTGATATTACTGGCGGTCTTCCGCGTGTCACCGAGTTGTTCGAAGCCCGTAACTCATCAGAGCCGGCAGTGGTCTCTGAAATCGATGGTGAGGTGTCATTCGAGAAGAAACTCATCCGTGGTAACAAGGTCGTCGTCGTCACATCAAAGACAGGCGAACAGAAAAAGTATCTCATCCCGACGACGAAGGAAATCCTCGCCGACGAAAACGATTTCGTGAAGGCAGGTCAGGCTTTGTCAGAAGGTGCGATCACACCTGCCAACATCCTTGCTATCGAAGGCCCGATGGCGGTTCAGGAATTCATCGTGAACAACATTCAGGAAGTCTATCGTTCACAAGGTGTTACGATCAATGGTAAGCATTTTGAAGTCATTGTGCGTCAGATGATGCGTAAGGTTGAAATCGACGATCCGGGTGACACAAGATTCCTCGAAGGCGACCTCGTCAACAAGATTATGTTCCAGGAGACCAACGATGACATCTTCGGAAAAGTCGTTGTCACTGATCCAGGTGATTCTGAAACGCTTCACATAGGTGAAATCATTTCTGCAAGAAGACTCCGTGATGAGAATTCATTGCTTAAGCGTAAAGATAAGAAACTTGTCGAATCACGCGATGCGCAGCCTGCGACGGCACATCAGGTGCTTCAGGGTATCACACGTGCGGCCTTGCAGACGGAAAGCTTCATTTCCGCAGCGTCATTCCAGGAAACGACAAAGGTTCTTACACAGGCGGCTATCTCGGCAAAGACAGATACTCTCGAAGGTATGAAAGAGAACGTTATCGTCGGACACAAGATCCCCGCAGGTACGGGTCTTCGCGAATTTGATGACATTATTGTCGGAGCCAAAGAGGATTTCGAACAAGTCGCAAATACGGAAATTGTTGAGGCTTAATTATTAAGCTGATTTTATAGGGAAAAAGGTTGGTTATTTTTAGCCAACCTTTTTTGTATGTCAGGAAAATTGTATATTTTTGCAAAAATTTTAATTGATTAAATATGGACATCAACAAGAAAAACCAGCTTAATATCGACCTTCCGGAAACGGTAGCCGACGGGGTCTATTCAAACCTCGCAATTATTAGTCATTCACCGACAGAGTTTGTCGTTGATTTTGCGCAGATTGTGCCTGCAATGCAAAAGGCAAAAGTCCGTTCAAGAGTGATAATGACACCGCAGAACGCAAAAAGACTTTTCAGGGCTTTGGCGGACAATCTAAACAAATATGAACAGAATTTTGGTCCGATTAAAGACATAAATGATACAATTGCGCCGTTTACGATGGGGAATGGAACTGCGGGAGAGGCGTAAAAAACAAACGGGGTTCATTCAAATTGAAATGAGCCCCGTTCCCTTATTTGTCAGTGAATCCTAAAGGAATTCCATGTTTTCTTCTGTCGTGAATTTTTCGCAGTAATGGCATCTGAGCTGGATTTTCCCGAACTCGTTTTTCTTTACAGTGAACTTGGTCATCACCTTTTCTACATTGGTGACACATTTGGGGTTGAAGCATTTCACGATGCCTTCAATACGGTCTGGAATCTCAACAATATGTTTGTTGACGACCTCAAACTCTTTAATTTCAATGAGTGACGCTGTCGGAGCGACAAGTGCTATCTTGTTGATTTCCTCTGACTTGAAGAATTTGTTGCTTATTTTGATGATGCCTTTGGCGCCGTATTTTTTGCTTTCGAGATTTGTTCCGAAATATACTGGGCAATCGCAATTGTCGAGTCCCAAAATCTTGATAACTTCAAAAACTTTGTTTGCGGGGATGTGGTCTATGACCGTTCCGTTTTCGATAGCTGAAACTATAAGTTCTTTTCTCTTTTCCATGATTCTCAATGTTTTAATGTTATTTTAATCCCAGGATTGCAGCAATCAGAGCTTCGCGGACGTACAGTCCGTTTTGAGCCTGCTGGAAATAATAAGCCTTTGGGTTCGGGTCAACGTCCTCGTTGATTTCATTGACGCGCGGAAGTGGGTGCAGAATGCGGCAGTTTTCCTTTGCCGGTTCGAGCATGTAGTTACGAAGTATGTAGGCGTTCTTGACTTTCTCGTATTCGAGTGGGTCAGGGAAACGTTCGCGCTGCACGCGTGTCATGTAAATGATGTCTGAATGAGGTATAACTTCTTCCAAATCAGTGTATTCGTGATATTCAAGACCGGCATCTTTGATGTGTTGGATTACCGTTGTCGGCATCTTGAGTTCGTTAGGAGATACAAAATTGAATTTTGCGTTGAAATGGCACATTGCCTGAACGAGGCTGTGCACTGTGCGTCCGTACTTGAGGTCGCCAACCATCGTGATTTCAAGGTTCTCAAGTGTGCCTTGGGTCTTGCGGATTGAATAAAGGTCAAGGAGGCATTGAGTCGGGTGCTGGTTTGAGCCGTCACCTGCATTGATAATCGGCACTTTAGAAACTTCAGATGCGAAACGTGCCGAGCCGTCGATAGGGTTGCGCATGACGATGAGGTCTGCGTAGCTTGCAACCATCGTGATGGTGTCTCTCAGGGATTCGCCTTTTTGGACGCTTGTCCCGGCTGTGCTGCTGAATCCGATGACGTTGCCGCCGAGCAACTGGATCGCAGTCTCAAAACTTAATCTGGTTCTTGTTGAAGGCTCGAAAAACAATGATGCGATGACGCGTCCGTTCAAAAGATTCTGAAGACGGGTTTTCTCAAAGTCTTCTGCAATGTCAAGTATGTGGCAGATTTCTTCAGGTGTGTAGTCGTTGATTGAGATAAGACTACGGTTTTTTAAAGAGATAGACATTGTTATAAAGATTATTTGTTTATTATTTATTTAACTTATCGACAAAAAAAATGACGGCTTTAAATAACCGTCAGCAAAATAAAAAAAGATGTCTGTCAAAGAATTGCTTCTTCTTGCGCCGTAATTACCAGGCATTTCCGATATAAATCTTTGTTCAACCATCGGAGTGCAAAAATACAACTTTTTTTGATTGGTGAAAAAAAATATGAAAATTTTATAATATCATCTTTTCTCTGAAAGATTACTATATTAATAAAGGTGTAATGTAAATAAAAATTTACATTTATTTTTGAAAATCAATGAATTGTAAATAAAATTAAAGAAAAAAGTTCTTGACAAACGGTTTTTCATGTTGTATCTTTGCAGCGTGATAATAGCAGTGAAAAATGAGAAGGAGAGTGATTAAAACGCTTTTGGTTAGTCTTCGGTTTAAGTACAAATAACCGAAGGCTATAACCGTTGAATTGTTGTACATAAACAAACTTATCTTTTTATTTTAAATATTTTTTTTATGAAACTAAACTTTTTAAATAGGATTGCACTTTTTGCAGCAGGCATTGGTCTTGTTGTTTTTGGCCTGTATGCGTGCAGGAAGAATCAAGTTAAACCACAGCCAGAGGTGGTGAATGACATTACTTTGACACCAGATTATGATGCCAAGGTGAAGTCGTTTGTCAGTAGGGTTAAGCATTTTGAGGAGACTCTTGAGAAATGTAAGACAATGAGAGTCGCAGGTAATATGCAGATTGACAGTGTGTTATGGAATATGGAAGCTCTTTTTAACACGTCTTATTCTTCTCCTGAAAAGGATTATGTTGAGACTGTGAAACAAGATCTGACGTTTTATGTCAATTTGGATGAGGACGGGTCGTTGCCGCTCAATGACGTGTCGAATCTTTATGAAGATGTAACTAATTCAGTACGTGATGCATACGCGAATGATGGAATCACAGAGGACAAATCTCTCATGACGGTCGTGTTTGAGAAAGGCGAAGTTGTCGGTGACAGGTCTTCTGTTGATGTACATGTCATTTCCGGTCGCAGTAACGACAATAATGGTCATGTCATTGTGGAAGACGGTCCTTTCAAGCCCGGCGATTGCTGGTATTTCGGCGAATACGGCGGAAGCTGTGATGACCCATCGATTGTTTACGATGCGGCTGAAATCATTGAGGACTCAATCAACTATTATTTTGCGGGTACACCGGTGCCGGTATCAGGATGCAGATACATCAATTACAATTTGATTACGAAATCGTTAGAAGGGCCTGAATATCTCCGTCCAAATGGTGAGTCGTATATTTATAATTCTAGTTATACATCCAATCCGAGTTTATATTTCAATTATGAGAGGTTGAACTATTATTTCAATGGTGAGAAAAAAGTGATTCTTCAATTGCTGCCAAACGACCTGAAAAATACAGGTGAATTGCTTGATAATGTGTGTTTTATTCAGGTTGACATCAGGGGAATTTTAGAATCTGGAAATGCTTTTCATCATAATTCTATTACTTACGGTGACAGAATCCTTGTTCCTGTTAATGAAATCGGACCGGCGAGGAATCTGTTGAATTAATTAACAAATTAAATTTTATAAAATCATGAGAAGACACATCGTATTATTGTTAATTTGTTTGATTCCGAATATTGTATGGAGTCAGGGTTGGGAGCTTTATTTCGATCAACCATGCATTACAAACCTGAATACTGGTGACAGCAATGAAAATGGTCACTATTTTTTCGGTAAAATTGCAAAACCCAAGATAGATGAAAATAATGTCGCCTATGCGATGTTTGTTGACAACGACGGGTCCTACAAATATAATTATTATATTCCCGAATCCGGACAAAATTATTTCAGCAGTGCGTTGTGCCTTGAAAATGGCAATGCTTTTGTCGCAGGCCTGAAGAATCCTACAGAGTATGGTGATGAGTATAAGCAGATATGGATAGCGATAATTAATCAGGAGTTGGAAATTGTCGAAGAACATACATATCCGTTGCCGAGTCCTTACTTTTTGGCGCATCATGTGTGTGTTGCGGCGGGAACTCATGGGGATATAATTTTGGCCGTTGCGGTGAGAAGGGTGAATCCAAATTGGACTGTCAACAACGACTGCATGATTTGCAGATTTGACGTTCATGGGAATATGCTTGAAAGCAAAATTACTGTGACTCCGTTTTTGGGGCATGTAAACCCAAGAGACCTGTCGATAATGCAAGGTTCTGAAAACATGATGTTGATGAGCAGCGGCTTTAATTCGTCGGGTGGGCAATGCATCAGCTATTTCGACAAGGATTTGAATTTCTTCTCACATCATAATGTGTTAGATGGAAGACTTGTCGCCGAGTGGATGAATTCAAGTATATGGTTGGACAACACCCATTTCCTGATGTCTGCAATGATATTTGACCGTCATAGCGCAGATGAAAATGAAATCGCGGCGGTTTTTAAGTGTGACACCACTTTGGCTCTGTTAGACACTTTGATCTACAACAGAGTTGATACCGCTGATTATACACCTTCAAATCGCGCATTGCAGTATGTCAATGATTCGACAATATATTTCGCCACATATCATCAGGCGTTTTTCGGGACTATTAACAGCGTGGTCATGATGTTGATTGACAAGGATTTGAATCTATTGGGAACAAAATGTTTCAGATACGACGACAGAAATTTCAACATATATCACATGCAAAAAACTCATGACGGGGGCTGCCTTATCTATGGCAATTGCAAATTTGGAGAGCAGAATGCGGTTTATATAAAAAAACTCATGCGAGAGGATTTCGTTGTGCCTCTATCCGTGGTTGAGAACACTGAAGTTTGTCACGGTGTCGATGTTTACCCTAATCCGACAACGGATATTCTGAATATTTCGATAAATGATGTTGAAAATCAGGAAGTCGTGGTGTCTGTTTGTAGTATTAGCGGACAGAAAATGCTTGAACGGAAATTGTCGCTGTCAGACAATTCAACAATAAAAATCGATGTGTCTTCTTTTGAAAATGGAGTTTATTTTTACGATGTTTTAAATGGCAAGAACTCATTAAGAGGAAAATTTATTAAAGATTAACAATTAGATTTTTTAGTTATGAAACCTTGTTTTTTTAGTTTTTTGGTGCTTTCACTTGCAATGTGCAGTGTGATGAACGCACAGGAAAAGGGCGGCTGTGATTTGTGCGGCCCTACAGGTTCGTCCATGAACCATGCCAATGGAAATTATTCGGCAACTATTGGCGTAAACAATTATACAAACGGAATGTGTTCGATTGCTTTCGGCAATTCTAACCGAACCACTGGTGGAAATTCCGTTGCCATCGGCAATTTCGTCAGAACCAACGCGACGGGTGCCGTCGTGATTGGCAGCGGATTAGCTGATTCAGACGTAAAGGCTTTGATTAACAACAAACAGAACACCCTAATGGTCGGATTCAACAGCAAACGGCCAACGTTGTTCGTGAGCACTTCGGCTGGCGGGGAAACCACTGGAAGAATTGGAATTGGCAATGTCATCAACCCTTCTGCCAAGTTCCACTTGAAGTCAGATGCCAATGAGGATGCCGGTTTGATCTTGGAAACCTCCAGTGTCTCGACAAGGTCGGCGTACATCCAGCTCTACGATGCGAACAATAAGATTTCGGTTACAAAAGACGGCATGAATGTCCTTGCCGGCGGTCCGGGTCTGTCATTCGATTCCAAGAAAATCACGCTGAATGGGAAAGTCGGCATCAATGCAGATAACGCATTTACAGGCGATTACGATTTTTCCCTTGCTGTAAGCGGCGGAATACTGACAAGCGAAGTGTATGTGAAAGAGGTGAGCGAATGGCACGATTATGTGTTTGATGACAGTTACGAACTGATGCCTTTGAATGAACTGAATCGTTATATTGATGACAAAGGATGCCTGCCAGGAGTGCCGTCGGAAAGTACAGTCCTTCAAAAAGGTTTTAACCTTGCCCAAATGGATGGCATCTTGCTTAAAAAAGTCGAAGAATTGACATTGTACGTCATTGAACTGAATGAACAAATTCAACGTCAGCAGGAAATTATTAAGTCTTTACAGCAGGAAATAAAGTAAAATAAAATATGTAACGCTATGAAAATGAAATATTTAACAATATTTCTTGGGCTTGTATTGTGCCTTTTGCAATCCAAGAATTCTATGGCGCAGCATTGCATATCATTCGATTATGATGGTAATGGAAACAGAGTGGAGCGTGTCTTTTACGACGGATGTGACAAAAATGACGAGGATGTTGTGGATTTTGCGGAGCAATTGGCAGAGGAGGAGTTTACATTATACCCCAATCCTTCAAATGACTTTGTGACATTGTCGTTGGGAAGTTGTTTCGATAATATGCAGGTCTCATATACCATATATGACATAAACGGGCTTTCTGTGAAAAGTGGAACTGTCGGACCGGAAGAAACGATATTGGATATAAGCGGATTCCTGCCTGGCGCATACATTGTCATCGTCAATGCTTCTGGAGACACGTTCACACGAACAATTGTTAAACTCTAAAAACCATTGCCATGAAAAAGATTATTTTATTGCAAATGCTGTTGCTGTCAGTGGTTTGCGTGTTTGCTGAAAACCACAAGCGACAGACCGAGTTTGAACTGAACAGCCAACTTGATGGACGTGAAACATACAGATTCGAAGCATCGTCGTGTATCAGATTGTTGGACGGCTTTAAGAGTAATCCTGAAAATAATTCTTCGGCAAGTTTCGTGATAAACAGATATGGGGTGTTTCCTCCAGAATCGGGTTTTTTAGGTGGGCCATCATCATTAAGTGATGACGGCGTTGTCGGAGCTCTGCCGGGTACACTCAATGTGAGTGACATTGGTTGTGCAGTATATTCCATACCGATTCAGCTTCCAAAAGGTATCGGCGACATGACTCCAGATCTGGCTATTACGTACAATAACCAAGCTGGTAACGGTTTGTTGGGGTGGGCCTGGAATCTTACCGGATTGTCGTCGATTGCCAGAGTGGGGACTACAAAATACCACGATGGAGTCGTGGGAAGAGTGAAATTCAACAATGATGACCGATTTGCGCTTGATGGGAAACGTCTTATGCTGAATTGCCAGCTTCCATACGGTAGCAATGACGCAACATACCGAACCGAAATTGATGACATGTCAAAAATCGTGTCACATTCGAGAAGCGTGCAAGACGGTCCGGCGTATTTTACGGTTTATAAAGCTGATGGGACAATCTGGGAATATGGGTCATCTTCGGATTCGTACATTTTGCCTCAAAATGGACATGGCCCGGCAATGTCCTGGTTGGTTAGCAAAATTTCCGACAGGGACGGAAATACAATAGTTTTCCATTATGACAATAATAATGCAGAAGGTGAATCATACGTAAGTTATATTGAATATACACTGAACAAGTCACGTGGAGTAAATTCAATGTACGAAGTCTTGTTTTCATATCAAAATAGGGATGATAACGAAACTTACTATGTTTACCAGAATGCCGTTAGGATAAAAAAATTGTTGAAGAATATTGTGGTTAAAGATAAGTCTTCCGGCAAGGAGTTGTTGTGTTACACCTTTGATTATTTAGCTCCAGCAATGTATGATGCGGTCTGCTTCAATTATAACAGGTTGAAAAGCATATCGCTTGTCGCCGATGGAATGAAACTGAATCCGACGGTTGTATCTTGGAATGACAAGAAAAAACATTTTAACGAGAAAATACAAAGTCGGACATTGAATAAGAATGTGTTTAATAAAGTGCCGTTTGTGGGTGATTTCAACGGTGACGGATTTTCGGATGTGCTTGTCGTCCCCTATAAAAATGGCAATAGCTATCAGGAAAATGTCACCGCAGAGGTTTATATCAATAATGCAGATGGCACTTTTGAAAACACTCCTCGGTTCACTTTCGTGTTCGACAAAACTCTTGAATGGGTATATGTTGTTGATTTTGATGGCGATGGATTGGCGGATGTTGTTCCGTATTTCTGTAATTTTGAAGAGAACTCAAATTGGAGATCAAAAGCGGCATTCTATTTAAACAATGGTGACGTGACTTTTTCGAAAGCAGGAGATGATTTGTCGTATGACAGATTCTTTAATCTGTATCCCGGAGATTTCTGCGGCGAACACAGGACAAGTTTCTATTTTGTTTATAACAACGAATACTCGTCAGGTGTCTATTATCCATGCATAGTTTATTGTAAAAACGGTGCGCCATATCAGCAGACATTGGAAGCTGTGTCCTACGAAAATGTCCCGAAAGACGTTGTTGTTTTGGATATGGATGGTGATGGGAAACAAGAAGTTATGTATGTTACGGATGACAAAGCGGTCGTGGCAAATCTGAAACTCGTCAATGGCTTTTATAGATACAACAATAAATTTATGGATAACGGCATAAACACTGAAGATTACTTGTTCCCTGGCGATTTCAATGGAGATGGAAATATGGATTTGCTGAAATATAGCAATAGGAATTATTGGGAAGTCCTCATGTCGGATGGAAAACAATTTCTTCCAGCGGAGTCTTGCATTCATTCTCAACTGCTTGTGGGTCTTACGTTGTCTCCGCAGGACAAGTATTCATGTTCTTTGAGACAGTTGTCACAACCTGTGGTGACAATCAGAAATGCGGATTTTGATGGCGATGGGAAATGTGATGTCGCTGTATTTAAAAGCTACGCCGGCAACACATATATGGTTCTCGGGTCTTACATGTATCAGAAATCGTCTGGAGAATATGATTTTAAATATACTAACAGATATTATTTAAACATAGATTGCAGACATAATCATGTGTATGTCGGAAACTTCTTCGGACAAGAAAATCAAAGTGTCCTTGGCAGCGTGGACAAAAATCCATTGAATTCAATTACTCCGAAAGTTGTTGCGCTTAATCCTCATTCGGCAATGTATTCTGTTGAACGAGTGACCGATGGCGTCGGGAATGCTCATGGCTTTGCATACGATTATCTCATGCCATATAAAGATAATTCGATGTATTCATTTGATTTTAAATGGATTGATGATGAAATAAGAACTGTCGGTATTCCCGTTAGGGCATTGAAAGCTGACACTGTCTTCACAACAAACGGAAATGCTTGTTGCAAAAAATACTCGTATGATAATATTTGGTATCATACGGATGGCCGAGGCATTTTGGGTGCAGAACATAATCAAATATGTACATTTGTCAATGGGAAACAAGCACAAAGGAAATTTGTGAAGTTTGAACTTGAGCCAATTGGACAGTCTGTTATGGCGTTGCCCTCAATAATAAGGTTATTCGATTCTGACAATATGGCCGTTGGAACAGAGATTTTTGAATATGATAAGTTCGTGTGTGCTGATAATTCAAAAATTGTGATGCCATTGCAACATCTCAATAAGAAAATTTCAATAAATTTCGATGGGGATATGGGTGTGCTTAAAACTGAATTGACAGATAATGAATATGTTAGCGATTCGGGTGGTAATACATATTACAACTATGTAAACCTTAAGAAAACGACCGTCGGTGTTGACCGGCAAAATAAGGGTGATGACGTTGGCGTATATGATTACCAGACTTGTAATGAGTACACATATCGCAATGATGTGGGGCAATGGGCAGTCAACAGAATCAGTGGCATAGAACATTCGGAGTTTTCACAAAATGGAAATCATATCGGGCATTGCGAGAGATTTATGTATGACAATTTGGGAAATCCGTTCAGAATTGTGAAAAAGATTTCGATGCCTAATTTGACCTGGAACGATTATGATCCGCTGACTGTTACCACGAATTATGAGTATGACGTCGTCGGAAATATTGTCGGGCAGGTGCAGTCTTCGCAGTCGGCAACTGCAAAACGCACATCAAGGGTTGAATATTCTCCTGATTATAACTATCGTTATCCGTCAGCTTTTGTGAACGAAAAAGGATGGAGGACCGATGTGAGATATTCCGATTGCTTTGGATTGACAGCTTCCACCGTTGACTACAATGATTTTGTGATGAATACGTCAGATGACATTTTTGGTGTCACATCGGTTTGCTTGATGTCCGACGGTGTCGAAGTTGTCAAGACGAAACGTTGGGCAAAGGGTAACAAACATGCGCCGGATAATGCGATGTATTATTGTTGGGAGAAATCAACAGGGAAAGCGGAGTCTATGGTGTTTTATCATAAGGACGGAAAACAACTTAGAAATGTGACCTTCGACATTAATGGTGAAGCTGTATATGTCGATATGAAATACGATGATTTCGGGAATCTGTCGGCTCGATCTTTGCCGTATCTGTATGGTGAAAATATTGATTATGTGTATTTTATCTATGATAAACATAACAGAATAATCGAAGAGATTTACCCCAATGGAGTGAGACATGAATATAGCTATGACGGTTTCTCTAAAACCATGACAACAATTGCCACCGATGGAAATGTTCAAAGCAAGACAGAACTGACAAATGAGATGGGTTGGGTCGTAAGAACTGTTGATGTTGGAGGAAATGTCTTGACCTTTGATTATTACAGTGACGGACTTCTGAAAAGTTCACAAATTGGAAATAATTCGGCGACGAAAATCACATTTGAATACGATCATCGACGTAACAAATCAAAGATTGATGACCCGAGCAGTGGCGTGACTCGCTATGAATATGATGCGTTTGGAAACCTGTTGAAAACCATAACGTCAAAGAATGGGATAATAACATGTAATTATGATCCAAGTGGCTTGCTGATTTCAAGAAAAATCAACAACGGAAGCGGTGATGTCGCTGAAACAAAATGGGTTTATGATAATTCCAAGGGCAAGAAAGGAATGCTCCGTCAAGTCTCGCATGGAAATTCTCATTCCACGGTTTATTCTTACGATGATCTTTTGCATCTGATTTCCGTTAATGAGACAATCAACGGTGTCGGTTATGAGACCTTGTTTGAATATGATCCTGCTGGAAGAGAATTGCGGAAAACGTATCCGAGTGGAGTTGAAATCGAAAATCATTATTCAAACAGTGGCTTTTTGAAATCTGTATCTGACATTGAGTCTGGAGTTGTCTTGTGGAAGACAAATAATACCGATGCGTTTGGCAACATAACTGATTATCAACTTGGTAACGGCATGCAGACCCAACTTGGCTATGATAAGGATTTTAAATATTTGAAGTCAATATACACTTGCAAAGACAAGAAAGTCTATCAGAATCTCACATATTCATATGATGACTTCGGCAACATGACTAATCGCACAAAGCATTCCGGCACGATGGTGTCTGAAAGTTTTGAATATGATGGTTTTAATCGTCTGACAGGAATAAAACTGAATGGAAAAGTCACAGGCTCAATGACTTATGATGAGTATGGCAATATGACGGATAAAACCATAAATGGAGTGTCGGTGTTTTATGATGGAGAATATGGTGGGAAAGAACCGTATGCGATTCGTTCGGCGAAAACGGAAATTGAGAGTTTGGATGGTCTTGCCCATAAATGCACATATACTGCTTTTGACAAATTACAAGATGCCTCAAATAGTCAGGCAGCAATAAGTTTTGGATATGATGCTGAACTGAACCGTGACAGAATGACCGTTGTTTGTGACGGAGTCAGGACAAACAAAACTTATATTGGTGATTGTGAATTTGTTGAGAAAAACAAGACGATTACAACTTTCACGTTTTTGACTGGACCTATGGGCGTTTTTGCCGTGGTTCGTGATGATGGTGACGGCACGAGGTCATTGTTGTACATTCACAAGGACCATCTTGATTCATGGTGCTTGATAACTGATGAAAATGCCGATGTGGTGCAGCAGACAAGTTATGATGCTTGGGGGAATCCAAGAAATCCGGCGACATGGAGCGGAGAATACAATGGAGAATTGCTGTGTGACAGAGGCTTTACCGGACATGAACATATTCTGCCTCTTGGACTTATCAACATGAATGGCCGTGTTTATGACCCTATGATGTCGATGATGTTGAGTCCGGATAATTACATTCAAGACATGTATTTCTCACAGAACTACAACAGATATAGGTATTGCTACAACAATCCTTTGTCGTATAATGACCCTTCAGGGGAAATAGCTCAATGGTTGATTGAAGGGTTCTTTTGGGGAGCTGTGAATGTGATTTCTAATATTGATGCGATTGATGATTTTGGGGAAGGCCTTTTGTTGTTCGCCGCCGGTTTTGCCTACGGAAGTCTCACTCACGGACTTACCGGATGCTCTTGGATAACCCAAGTCGCATGTGGCGCTGGCGCAAAAGTCATAGAGGCTGGAGTGAATAATTTTGTAAGTCAGAATGACGGTAGTTATGACTGGAGCGCGATTGACAACTCATCGCTGAAGGAAGATGTCTTGTATGCATTGGGTTACGGACTCACTTCGTCAATGCTGAATGCGTATATTGTTTCTCCGACAGATGAAAATCCGGGGGTGTGTTTGGGAACTTTGATCTGCGAAGATTATAAAAGAGGACACATTTTGGAAACAACTGTTGCCGGTTTTGTTGGAAACTTCTTCTCGCAGAAAAACCCGCTTGAAAGTATCGATTGGTCATCTTTGGGCGTCGATTGGATAAATGTGTTCCCAAGCGTGTTTGGTACCTTGGCTATTTATTATCCTGATAATGAATTGTTTAAATTACTTGGTGACATTGGCGATTTGTATGGCGTAATCTTCGGGCTTGGAGAAGGACAAAATGGCAACGGAACTGACAAAGACCCGGTGATGAACGCAATCAGATTCGATTCTCCAATGATTTCCAGGGCAAATCTTAACGCCCCGGCATGTTATAGTAACGTTCGTTCTTTAATTTTAAATAAATAACAATCATTTGTAGTTTTTTACTATTTTTGCACCCAATAAAAAATAACGATTTGTACTATGTTGGAAGTAATCTTGAAACAACTTTTTAATGACGCCTTCAGAAAACTTTATGGACAGGAAGCACCTGCGCAACAAGTTAATTTTCAGAAGACGCGTCCTGAATTTGAAGGAGATTTGACAATTGTGGTTTTCCCGTTTACCAAATTGGCAGGTAAGAAACCGGAAGATCTGGCAAATGAATTAGGAGCGGAAATGACAAAGGAAAGCGAATTTATAGCTAAGTATAACGTAGTGAAAGGATTCTTGAATTTGCTCATTTCAGACAATTATTGGCTTTCTTTCATGGGGAAAAACCACAAGGACGAATTTTTCGGAAGAAAAGAAGTTTCGGGGGATCCAGTCGTGGTGGAGTATTCGTCACCGAATACCAACAAACCGTTGCATCTCGGGCACATCCGCAACAACCTGTTGGGATGGAGCGTATCCGAAATTCTCAAGGCGAATGGCGAGAATGTGGTGCGTGTCAACCTCGTGAATGACAGAGGAATACACATCTGCAAGAGCATGATCGCATGGAAAAAATGGGGAGAAGGATGTACTCCAGAGTCAACAGGAAAGAAAGGAGACCATCTCATCGGCGACTTCTATGTCATGTTTGACAAACATTTCAAGGAGGAAGTGAAATCGTTTTTGCCTGCAAACTTCGATGAACTTGATGACGATGCCAAGGAAAAAGCCAAGGCTGAAGCCGAAAACAAGTCACCGCTGATGCAGGAGACGCGAGAAATGCTTCGCCAATGGGAGGCTGGAGATCCGGAGGTGCGCCAACTTTGGGAAATGATGAATAATTGGGTTTATCAAGGATTTGATGTGACGTACAAACGCCTCGGCGTCTCATTCGACAAGATCTATTACGAGTCTCAGACATACCTTCTCGGAAAGAGCACTGTGATGGAAGGCTTGAAGAATGGCGTTCTTTATCAAAGAGATGATAACTCTGTCTGGTGCGATCTCAGAAATGAAGGACTTGACGAAAAATTGCTGCTTCGTCGCGATGGAACATCCGTTTACATGACTCAAGACCTTGGAACTGCACAACTTCGTTACGGCGAGTACCATCCGAAGAAACTTATCTATGTCGTTGGTAATGAACAAAATTATCATTTCGATGTTCTTAAGCGAGTCCTCGTAAGACTTGGCTTCGCATGGGGTAACGACATTGAGCATCTTTCATACGGTATGGTTGAGCTGCCAAGTGGAAAGATGAAATCAAGAGAAGGCACAGTGGTTGACGCCGATGACCTTATGGACGAGATGGTCGAGACAGCAAGAAAAGTGTCAGAAGAATTAGGCAAGGCTAAGGATTTGTCAAAAGAAGATGCCGACAGACTTTATCACATGATAGGGCTTGGTGCTCTTAAGTATTTCATTCTCAAGGTTGACCCTAAGAAGACAATGCTTTTCGACCCGAAAGAATCAATCGACTTTAATGGTAATACGGGTTCGTTTATCCAATATACTCATGCCCGTATCTGCTCGGTGCTGCGTAAGGCTGCCGAAGCTGGTATCGTTGTCGGTGACAGAGTGAAAGTCACTGAAATCATGTCAGGTGAGAAACATCTTATTACGAACATGCACACATGGCTGGCGGTTCTTGAACAGGCCGCTATCAACAGAAGCCCCGCAATGATCGCGAATTACATCTACGAACTCTGCAAGGAATTCAATCAATTCTATCAGGAATGCAGTATCTTGAAAGAAGAAAATGCTGATCGTAGAGAGTTCCGTCTGCAACTGGCTTCAATGACAGCCCGTTTGTTGAGGAATGCAAGTAATTTGCTCGGTATGCAGATGCCAGAAAGAATGTAAAGATAGTAAAACATGAACGTTTTTTATTTACCAGACGCTGAATTGGGAGTGGTCTCCTTCTCTGAGGAGGAATCGAAGCATTGTGTGAAAGTGCTTAGGATGCAGGTTGGAGACCATTTCTGCGTCACCGACGGAAAAGGCTCGCTGTATGACGGCGAACTTGTTGACGCTCATCCTAAAAGAGCAGTCGCGTGTCTCTCAAATCAACGACATGGGTACGATAACAGACCGTTCATGTTAGAAATAGCAATCGCTCCGACGAAACTTAATGAACGCACGGAGTGGTTTCTTGAAAAAGCTACAGAGATTGGAATAGATAAGGTTCAACTGTTTACCTCATGTCATTCTGAACGCCGTGTCGCAAATGTGGATCGTTTCAGAAAGGTTATGATTGCCGCTGTGAAGCAGTCGATAAAATCACAACTTCCTGATATTGAGGATGTAATCGAATTTGACAAACTTGTCAAAAGGCCTTTTGATGGTCAGAAATTCATTGCGTGGATTGATGATAACGTAAAAGACCAGCTGTGCGACAAATATGTAAAAGGCAGCAACGCCCTCGTGCTTATTGGACCGGAAGGCGATTTCAGCCCGGAAGAAGCGCAACTTGCCATAAATAACGGTTTTGTTCCGGTCAGTTTGGGTGATGCCAGACTCAGGACAGAGACGGCGGCGCTTGTGGCATGTCATACTGTGCAGCTGATAAATCAGATGAGCAACAAATGAAGAAGAAGTGTCTTGTAGTTGTATTGATGGTACTGACTTGTTTCTGTGCGACAGCGCAACAGACACAAATCGCGCTTCTGAAATATCGTGGCGGCGGTGATTGGTATGCAAATCCCACTTCTTTGCCGAATCTTGTCAAATTCTGTAATCAAGAACTTAAAACGGACTTGAATTATGACGTGGCTACAGTTGAGGTCGGCAGCCCTGACATTTTCAATTATCCTTTCGTTCACATGACAGGACACGGAAATGTCAGTTTCGACAAGACTGAAGCTGAAAACCTGAGAGCGTATCTGCTTGGTGGCGGATTCCTTCATGTCGATGATAACTACGGACTTAAAGATTATATCATGGCTCAGATGCAAAAGGTGTTTCCTGAATTGGAATGGGTTGAACTTCCATATTCGCATCCGATTTTTCGGGAGCCGTATCTTTTCCCTGACGGCCTTCCGAAGATTCACGAACATGACATGAAAACTCCGCAGGCATTCGGGATGATATATGAAGGCCGCTTGGTGTGCCTCTTTACGTACGAATGTGATCTCGGCGACGGTTGGGAAGACCAACGTGTCCATAAGGATTCTGATGAAACCAGGCTTAAAGCTCTGAAAATGGGAGCAAATATAATACAATATGTGTTCTCCAAGTGAGAACTGGCTTCCTATTAATCTTTTGTGACGCTTGGCGTTTTGGAGTTGTTTTTCAAAACTTTAACTAAATATTATGAACGGTACCAAAAATTCTCTTTCAACGGAGAAGACTTGTCCGGCTTGTGGAAGGATTGTGTCTGGCCGGGCCAACAAAATATACTGCGATGACAATTGCCGTAACAATTATTATTACAGAATATACAGCGACCAATTGCTTCTTGTAAGGAATGTCAATGCTGTACTTCTGCGTAACAGAATGATATTGAGAACTTTGAATCCGTTTGGAAGGATTACTGTGCCGAAACGTAGTTTGGTTGAGAAAAATTTCGATTTCAACTATTTTACCGGCATCAGAATGACGAAAAAAGGAAAGTCATATCATGTGGTATATGATCGGGCGTATGCGGTTAATGGTGATGAAACCGTTGATATTGTGACGTTTAAACCTCAATCTTTAATCCGTCGTATGCCAGCGTCAGATTGCTTGGAAGAATCTTGTTTGTATCCTCAAATCTCCCCATTTGATGACCAACATGAGTGAACCACGCTTTCTTGACGTTCAGCCGCTGGGCGATGTCAACAGCTTCGGAGAGACATAAATGCGAATAGTGTTTTTCCCTGCGAAGAGCCTCGATGATGAGATATTCAACACCTTTGAGTTTGTTGAAACTTTCATCTGACATATAATTGAAATCAGTGATATAGGCGAAATTGCCGATGCGGAAACCATAACAGAGCATTTCCAGATGTTTTAATCGTATCGGTTCGATTTTCAAATCATTGATTGCTATGGACTTGTTGTCAACAATGTCGATTAGGTCGAATGTCGGCGCCCCTGGATAACGTTCGTCTTTTTCCGCAAAGGCGTATGAAAACTCGCGCCTGATTTCCTCCTGTGAAACCGGCGACGCATATATTGGCATTGATATGTGCTGAAGGAAATTGAATGAACGTACATCATCAAGTCCGCCGATGTGGTCCTTATGATGGTGGGTTATCAGAATCGCATCAAGATGTTTGACATTTTCGCGCAGCATCTGCTGACGGAAATCCGGACCGGCATCAATGCATATTGCCGTCTTTTCTGTCTGAATCAGAATGGACGTGCGGAGACGTTTGTCGTGCTTGTCTGATGACATGCAAACATCACATTCACAACCAATTACAGGTACGCCTTGTGATGTGCCGGAACCTAAAACAGTTATCGTCATTGCAATAAAAATTGGTGCTGCAAAGATAGTGCTTTTTGTTTTTGCAGGAGATGTAAATTATAATTGATGTTGGGTTTTTACAAGTCTTTTTTTCAAAAAAAATATGCGATAGTTTGACGAAAAAACAGTATCTTTGCAAGTTTTTTAAAGTTTAGAATATATGTTTGACAAATTCTTTAGAAACAGAGCAATATGCGCATTCCTCAAAAAGGAAAAAAAATGTGTGTTGCCGGATATTTCAAAGTGTCCGACAATGGCTTTGTTGATAAATGGCGTGCAATTTGCCAGACTAAAAGAACTGGAAGCAAATCTGAATAAGCTGTTTGCCGTGAAAAAGTACTTTTTTTTCGTGATCTCTGATGATTTGCCGGATAATATGCTGGTGGGTGACAAAATCAATTTCATCACAAAGAAAAATTTCAATTTTTTCGGTAAATTAGAAAGTGATGCCAAGTCGTCGTTGTCGTCTGTGTCTTACGATTTGATCGTGAACTTGTCCGGCTGCAATGCCGAGACGCTTGCTGAAGAATATGTCATGACTGTTTTGAAAACTCCGTTCAGAATTTCTTTCGGGAAATCGTTCGAGTCACTTTACGATTTGGTGATTGATTCAAAAAATGATGATGTGATTGAAAAAATCGTGGCATTACATAAATATTTGTTGATGTTATCAGGTAAATAAAATGAAAAAAAATCCGTTTGTTGGCACAGGAGTCGCGTTGATAACTCCGTTTAATGATGATTATAGCGTTGATTATCAGTCGCTGAAAAATATTGTTGACTTTACTTTGCAGAATGGTGCAGATTTTCTTGTCGCTCTCGGAACGACATCTGAAGCTCCAACGTTGAATGCGGAGGAGAAAGCGAATGTTGTGAAGAAAGTCATAGAAACAGCTGCCGGTCGTTGCCCGATTCTTCTCGGAATGGGCGGAAACAACACGGCCGCATTGATTGAAAATATTAAGAATCAATGTTTTAAAGGCATTGACGGAATCTTGAGCGTAGTACCTTATTATAATAAGCCGAACCAGCGTGGAATGTCGGCTCATTTCAAAGCTGTCGCAGATGCTTCTCCGGTGCCGGTTGTTTTATATAACGTTCCTGGCAGGGTGGGAGTGAACCTCCAGGCTGCAACGACGGTTGAGCTTGCAAAACATCCGAACATCATTGCCGTGAAAGAGGCTTCGGGTAACTTGCAGCAAATCATGGAGATACTGCGTGACAAACCAACTGATTTCACGGTGCTTTCCGGCGACGACGGCATCACACAGCCGATGATGGCACTCGGTGCGAAAGGCGTGATTTCCGTGGCTGCCAACGGTTATCCCGAACCATTCTGCAAAATGGTGCATCTCATGCTCGAAGGCAAAGAAAAAGAAGCACTCGAATTGCATTATAAAATGCTGAAAATGAACGGCTTGATTTTCGCCGACGGCAATCCTGCCGGAATAAAGGCACTCATGGCTCATCGTGGTTTGTGCAAAAACGTGCTCCGTCTGCCATTGGTTCCAACTTCTGAAAAAGTGCGCTTGGATATTGAAAATGAATGTGACAATCTATTAAAATAAAAAATATGAAAACACGTTTTCTACTTGTTCTTTTCTTACTTGTTTCTTTGGGAGTGTCTGCACAAGAAACAGATCTTAACGCTTTGATGCAACAGCGCGGCGAATATTATTTCACATTCAACCTGAATGGAAATGACAATCTTAAAGCGATTGCTCATGCAGTCTCTGTTGACAAAGTTGACGGCAACGTCGTCACGGCTTACGCAAATAACAGGCAATTTGCTGAATTTCAGAAACTTGGATATGAAGTGACTCTTCAGACTCCTCCTTCAATGCTCGAAAATCATAAAATGTATGACGGTCGCACACGCGCCACTTACGATTGGGATTCTTACCCGACTTACGAGGCTTACGAAGCGATGATGTATGAGTTCGCCACCGACCATCCTGACAAATGCCAGATCCTGACTCTCGGAACTCTGAACAGCGGCCGTAAGATTCTTGTCGCACGTCTCAATAACGGTGTGACTGAAGGCAAGCCGAAATTCTTATACTCTTCGACAATGCACGGCGATGAGACGACAGGTTATATCATGATGCTTCGCCTTATCGACTATCTGCTTGAAAATCCGACAGTTGCGGAAGTCCAGAACGTGATGGACAATCTCGACCTGTTCATCTGCCCTGACGCAAATCCGGACGGAACATATCACGGAGGAAACAACACGGTGAACGGCAGCGTGCGCTACAACGCAAGCGGAATCGACCTCAACCGCAACTATCCTGACTTCAACGACGGCCCGCATCCTGACGGCGAACCGTATGCCCCTGAAACCGAATGGTTCATGCAACTTGCTGAAGATTACCAGTTTACAATGGCAGCCAACTACCACGGCGGCTCTGAGGTCATGAACTATCCTTGGGATAACGAGACCTCACTTCATGCCGACGACGCTTGGTGGCAGTACGTCTGCCGTGAATACGCTGACCTTGCACATCAGGTCGATTCAAACTACATGACCGATTTGAACAATGGCATAACCAACGGCGCACAGTGGTATCAGATCGGTGGCGGCCGTCAGGATTTCATGAACTACTATCATCAGTGCCGCGAGGTCTGCATCGAATGCTCAGGCTCAAAATGCCCGTCAGGAAGCCAGATGCCGAGTTTCTGGAATTACAACCATAATTCGATTTTCGCATACATGAATCAATGCCTGAAAGGTATTCACGGTGTCGTAACTGATTCAATATCAGGACAGCCGATCGAAGCTACTGTAACAATCGTCGGTCATGACCAGGATTATTCGGTTGTTGAGAGCCATCTTCCGGCAGGCGATTATCACCGTCCGATAAAAGGCGGCACATATACTGTCAGGTTTACCGCAAACGGTTATTATCCAAAGGAATACACTGTTACGGCGGTTGACGGCCAGACGACAAACCTCAATGTCCAGCTCGTTGCCGGCGAAGGAATCATCGCTGGTTTCGGCGCAAGCTCGACAGGTGTCGCACTCGGCGGGACGGTGAATTTCACCGATGAGTCATGGGGCGCGGGAATCAACAGCTGGAGCTGGGAGTTTGAAGGCGCAACTCCTTCAACATCAACAGTTCAGAACCCGACAAACATTAAATACAACGAGGCCGGCAGCTTCGGAGTCCGTCTCACAGTAAGCAACGCAAACGGTGACACCGACACCAAATACATCCCGCATTACATTAATGTAGTTACGTCATTCAATATGCACAGCGGAAGCGAAACGACTTGTGGTTCAATGTTTTATGATACAGGTGGCGCAAACGGTAACTATTCTGACAATGAAAATATCACGATGACGATTTATCCTGAAGTCGCAGGTGCAAAGGTGAAAGTCGAATTTTCAATGTTCAACACAGAATCAGGTTACGACAAATTGTATGTCTATGACGGAACATCAACATCGTCGGCATCAATGGGATCTTTCAGCGGATCTTCAATCGCGAATTCATTTGTCGCGACGAATGAAGATGGCGCACTGACTTTCAAGTTCACGTCAGATTACAGTCAGAACAAAGCAGGTTGGGCGGCATACGTGAGCTGCGAAGGTGTGGTTGTACCATTGGAAATTGAAGCCTACGCCGATAACGACACATTGTGCATCGGTGAGGCTATGAGCCTGCATGTATTTGCCATTGGCGGAAGCGGAAACTATACATATCAGTGGTCACCTGCTGAAAACTTCGATGATCCAACGTCGGCGGACCCGTTGTTCACAGCGTCAACAATTGGTGAAATAACTTGCACGGTTGAGGTGAACGATGGCGAAAATTCCGAGACAGCAGACGTGGTTTTCTATGTTGATGAGTGCCTTGGCGCAGCTGAAATGTCTGAAAATGACATCGAAATCTGCCCGAATCCGGCTTCATCAATAATCCACATCAATGGATTAAGTGAGAAAGATAATGTTATTATTTCACTTTATAATATTCAAGGACAACTTGTTAAAGAATATAATACATTAGAAATCAATATTGAAGATGTTGAATCCGGCATTTATTTCATCAATGTGAATGTTGACGGCAGACAGATTGTCAGGAAAATTGTTGTGGAATAATACTTCACAATAATTTTCTGCAAAAGTCGTTATACAAAACTAAAAAAATGTAATTTTGCAGCATGCTAAAGAACAGACAATTCTTACTTATAATGTTATGCTTGATGGCGCTTGCATCATGCAGTAAATACTCGAAATTGCTGAAAAGTACGGATAATGAGGCCAAATACAAAGAGGCTCTGAATTATTACGAAAAGAATAACTATGACCGTGCTTTGCAGTTGTTCGACGTGTTGCAATCGGCATATCGCGGCAAGACGGAAGGCGAGAATATCGCTTTCCTGACTGCGGAATGCTATTACAAAAAAAGGGATTATGAGATTGCGAGCCAGTATTACAAACGCTACGCCGCCAATTATCCTTTTTCAAAAAGAACAGAAGATGCCTTGTTCAGAAGTGCGTTGTGCTATTACAAGCTTTCACCAAGCATCACTTTGGACCAGACCGATACTTACAATGCAATCACTGAATTTCAGAGTTTCATTGACTTGTATCCGGAAAGTCCGAATGTTGAAATAGCAAACGGGAAAATAGATACTCTCAGAATGAAACTTGAAGAAAAAGACTACAAAAAATGCATGCTTTATTTCAAGATGGAAGAGTATCAGGCTGCAACAACGTCGTTTGAGACATTTATGAAAGACTATCCAGGCACACTTCACCGTGAGGAGATTCTTGCTTATATGGTCGTGAATTACAATAGGTATGCTGAGAAAAGTGTCGCTGATAAACAACGTGAACGCTATGAACTGGCGGTTGAGAAATTCAACACACTGACTTATATCTTTCCCGACAGCCAGTATATCAAGGATTTGGAACCAGTAGTTGAAAAAATTAGAGAGAAATTAAGTAAATACAAATAAAATGATCGATTTTAGAAAAGTGAAGGCGGAGACAACCGCAATAACCCGTCAGAAAGACCAGTTCTATGCTGGTACAGGTAACATTTACGAAACAGTAGCCATCTTGTCAAAAAGAGCAAATCAGATTTCAACAGAGATGAAAACTGAACTCAACAAGAAAATCGAAGACTTCACGTCAAACAATGACACACTTGAGGAGGTTTTTGAAAACAAGGAACAGATTGAAGTCGCAAAATTCTATGAGAAGTTGCCAAAACCGACCCTCATCGCCATCGACGAGTTCTTGAACGACAAGATTTACTACCGTAATCCAAACAAAGAACACGACGGAGACTTCTAAGAAGAAGTTTCAGAATTTGATTTTTTATCACACCACTTGACTCTTACATTCAGGTGGTGTGATTATCAAGGATTTACAATTTGACCTATATGAAGAAATTATTTCTGCCTTTATTACTGGTGTTCTGCATGTTTGCAAACGACGCCGTTGCCCAGGAACTGAATTTCACCGTGACGGTAAATTCAAAGCAGGTCGGAGGAACTGACCAGCGTGTCTTTGAATCGTTGCAGGAAAGCATAATGACTTTCTTGAATAACAGAATTTGGACAAATTTGCAACTCGAACAGAATGAACGTATTGAGGGTGCAATCGCAATAACTGTGCAGAGCCGTGAAGGTAATTATATCAATGGTCAAATGAATATCGCATTGCGCAGACCTGTGTTTAACGCTTCAATAACGACACCTTTGTTTAATTACATTGACAATGGATTTTCATTCGAATACGTTGAAGGTCAACAACTTGACTTTAACGAGAATATGTATATGTCAAATCTGACATCGTTGCTGGCGTTTTACGCATATTATTGCATCGGAATTTATTTCGATTCATTCGGGCTTTACGGTGGTGACAAATTCTATGAGGCCGCCGGCAAGGTCGTCAACGCAGCGCAAAGTTCAACGGAACCGGGATGGAAAGCTTTTGACAGCAACAAGAACCGTTATTGGCTTTTAGAGAACATGACTAATGACTCTTATAAACCTTTGCGTCAGTATTACTATGAATATCATAGACTTGGACTTGATGTCATGGGCAATGGAAAAGTTGACGAGGGACGCACTGCCATAACAAAATCTTTAGACTGCCTCAAACAGGCTTATTCAAGCAAGCCGAACATGTATTATCTGACAATACTCAATGATACAAAACGCGGCGAATGGAAGAGCGTCTATTCAGAAGGCCCTCAACAGGAAAAGTCTAAGGCTGTCAATATCTTACGTGACATCGACGGCTCACACGCCGAAGAATACGAAGAACTTCTCAATGCAAGGAAGTAGGAATAAAAGTGAAAAAGGGACGGCGCACGATGTGTTTTCCCCTAATGAATTTACCTCAAACACCTAATCACCTAAAATCCTCATTATGCTCCGACACCTGACCATATCTAATTACGCTTTAATTGATTCATTGTCAATTGATTTTGACAACGGTTTCAGTGTCATTACCGGCGAGACTGGTGCAGGTAAGTCAATCCTTCTCGGTGCTTTGGGATTTGTGCTTGGCGAGCGTTCTGATTCGAATATTTTGCTCGATGAAACAAAAAAATGCGTTGTTGAAGCGACTTTCTGCTTTGAAAACGAAAACCTTAAATCGTTTTTTGAAGGAAATGACCTTGATTATGACGAGGAATGCGTTTTGAGAAGAGAACTTTCTACGTCAAAAAAGTCAAGAGCTTTTATAAACGATACTCCCGTTTCATTGCAGCAAATCAAAGAGCTTGGAAATCAACTCGTTGACATCCACTCACAACACGATTCGTTGCTTCTCACGAATGCTGATTTTCAACTGAATCTTCTTGATGATGCGGCCGACAACTTGTCGTTACTCATTGAATATCAAAAGCAATATCATTCATTTGCTTCGTGTTCAAATGAGTTGAACCGTCTTCGTGAGATGTCGCAGAAGAATCTTGCCGAAAACGATTTTCTTTCATTCCAATTGGATGAACTTTTGAAAGCTAATCTTCAAGATGCTGAATATGAAGATGTTACACAACGTCTTGAACTTCTTGAAAATGCAGAGGAAGTGAAAACGCTGTTGGCTCAATCGACAAATCTTCTTCAGGAATCTGAAATTTCAATTCTTGACCAACTTAATGAATTGAAATCGAATGTTGAGCATTTGAAAAAGTTCATCCCGCAGGCTGAATCTTACGTTGAGCGTATCGAGTCAACGAGGATAGAACTTAAGGATATTGCGCAAGATATTGATTCTCTTCAAGATAAGACGCAATTCGACTCCGAGTCACTTGAAACATTACAGGAACGTTTTGATTTGATTCAGCGTCTGATGATGAAACATCATGTCAATGATTATGGTGAATTGCTTGAGGTAAGAGAAGAACTTTCTGAAAAAGTGAACGTTTTCGCAAATATTGACGGTCAGATTTCCGCAAAGGAAAATGAACTGAAAAAAATCAAAAACGAACTTTCAAAACTCGCCAAGTCGTTGTCTGACAGGCGAATAAATGCGAAGAAGTCGTTTGAGAAAGCTGTTACGGAAATAATCCGTCAGCTTGCTATGCCTCACGGTGTTTTTGAAATCGAGTGTTCAAAGTTGAATGACTTTTCAAGCACCGGGCTCGACAAAGTGCGTTTCATGTTTTCCGCCAACAAAGGAATCGCTCCTGACGATATGACACGGGTGGCGTCGGGCGGCGAACTTTCACGTTTGATGTTGGCAATCAAAGCGGTGGCTGCTGAAAAGAACTATATTCCGACACTTATTTTTGATGAGATTGACACCGGCGTTTCGGGCGAGGTTGCTTCAAAACTCGGCGACATTATGAAAAAAATGGGGGAGAGACTTCAGCTTGTCTCGATTACGCATTTGCCGCAGATAGCATCAAAGGCGAAACGGCATTTCTTTGTCTTTAAAGACAACAGCGGTGATAAGACGCATTCTAATATACGCCAACTCGCACAGGATGAACGTGTTGCTGAAATCGCCAAAATGTTGAGCAACGACAAAATAACCCCCGAAGCACTTAAGGCCGCGGAGGTTCTTTTGCGTAATTAAAATAATCGGTCTGTTATTCAATCACAACTTTTCTTGTAACGACTTTGCCGCCGATGAGGTTGACGAAGTATATTCCTGACGGAAGGCCGCTGACATCTATGGTCTTTGTACCTTCGAGGTTGAAGCCTCTGACTTCAACGCCTTGGGCATTAAGGATATGCACTGAAACGCGTCCGAGTTCGTAGTCGGTGGCGATTGTCATTGTGTTCTTCGCCGGATTTGGCGTGATGTTCACGTTGAACGGATCTTCGTTAGCGTCAGGATACGATGGCGCGCTCATGATTGTGCCATTTTGGTTGGTGTAGGTGACGAGTTTTCCGGAAACTCTCAACAGCGGGTTATCTGAATCCTGGCAGTTCGGACAGTTGTTCTGTCCGGTAACGCAGTCGGGGTAGTTGGGGTGGCATTCGTCGATGTAGTCAGGGTCGAATTCATAGATTATTTCGGCGTTTCCGTTAGGGATGTATTCATCGAGACTGAAGTTCCATACCATCGCGAGGCTGCCCGGGCACCATCCGCTGCGGTCGTATGTCCATGTGCCGTTCTGCGGTTGGCAGCCGGCCGGGTTGGGGTTGCAGGTTCTCCACAAATGTTGTGTGTATTTGGTGTTTCCATTGATATTGATGTTATGTGTCGCCTCGTAAAATTCGGCGGCGTTGCCTGTGTTGTAGTTGCCGTTTGTGCCGCTGCTCCATTTGTGTCCTGTGGTGACAAGTCTCAGGTTGGCTTTTTCCACGCCCGGGTCGAAGGTGACATTGCGTGCCGGCACAGGGCATCTGTTCTCGTAGTCGCCGAAGGCATATTCGCCGTTCCATAGTTCGGTCATGTCAACGTAGCTGTATTCCGGCGTGCCTTTGGTATATTCAAAGATAGCCGTCGGGTTATAACCGTCGCCTGTCCATGTCTGGAAATAAAGTTCAAATTCAACAAGGCCCTGAAGCATTGTTGTGAAATCTGTAACATCTTGGTCGTCAGTGCATTCCACTCCGAAAGGCGAGATGTAACGGAACAGTTCCATCCATTCGCCGCGGAAGTTCCTGATGCGGCAGTAACCGACACGGTCGTATGGGTCGCAGCTGCCGACGCAGTTGTGGCCATAGTGCATGTTGATGGCGTTGAATGCGTTGACATGTGTGGGGAAGATGTAATCGCCGAAAACGCTCTCGGTCTGAGGTGATACGACCAAGTCGCCATCGAATGCCGTGACATTCATGTTGTTATAGTTTGTTGTCACTTCAAAAGTGTTTGATTTTGTTGTGACTTTGCCTCCCGACTGTGTGATGCTCGCTGTCATGTTGTAAATGCCTTCCGCAGTCGGCTGCCATGTCGTGTACCAATAACCGTTTGCCGGATTGTCGGGGTAGTCGGTTTTCAAGATGACGTCTTCGCCGTTGATGGTGCATTTCACCTCTTCAAATTTGATGGCGTCGCCGTGTTCGATATATGCACTTAACACAACCAAAACCGGTTTGTCGAAGTTCGGCATATAGACCATCGTGCCTTCGTAAGGGCGGCGTATCGTGATTTCCGGTGTATAGTTTTCTGGGTCAACGACATAGAAAGAACGTGTGACAGTCGGTGCTGGCTGCCATTGCGTATCGTCGCCTTCTTGTATGGCTTTCACTTTTACCAGACCTTCCTCGCCTGTCAGAGTGAGTATGTTGCCGTTAAGTGTCGCCGGTCCTTGTGCCAATTCAAAAGTCACGGGAAGACCTGAAGTCGCGGTGGCGTTCAATGTTATCGGGGCGTCGCTGACGAGTTTGTCGGTGATGTTTTCAAAGTCAATAAATTGCGCTGCCAATCCGCCTGGGATGTGTCTGACTGTGAAGTTGTCGAAGCCGCCGTAGCCGCTGTTGAGCATGAAGATGCCGTTCCACATGGCGGGGTCGAATTTGTCGCCTGAACCGGGCGTGAGTCCTGCTGGAATGCCTTGACATTCAGGCACGGGTTCGAATTCTCCGTCAGGGACGTCGCGCATCATATATAAGGTGACGGCACCTGCGCCGTTGTTGGCATCGAGGTCGATGGAGACTTTCCAGCGGTACCAATGCTGGTGCGGCTCGAAGTCGAAGTCGGCGGGCATGGTGTTATTAGGAAGCACGATGCCGTTCATGAATGCGTCTGGGTTCTCTTCGTTGATGCCGGTGGTGAGCATGTAGATTCCACCGTCAGGGCTGGTGCTGTTGGCGTTAGGACGGATTGGCTCGTAGTTGCCTTGGATTGGAGGGAGGACCACGCCGTCGCCGTTGCCGTCGTAGCCGATGCCGAAGAAGTCGCCCCACCATTCGCGCCACATATCGCATTCAATCTCAATGACACCGCCTGTCGAGAAGTCGAAGCCGTATTCGTTGAGGCTGTGCGTCGCGATGTCGCCGAAGCTCGTGCCGGAGCAGACGGAGAACACGCCGATTGTCTCGTCGGGTGTCATCATTCCACGCGGTCCGATGTAGCCGGTGTAGATTGGGTTGCCGCCGTTGCCTGCACTGTGCGGCCGTGCTGTCCAGCCGTTCTGACCGTTCAGATTAGCGTTGTCGCTGAAATTGTTGAAGTCGATTTCAACAACGGCCTGCGAAAAAGCCAAAGTTGCTGAAATCATCAGTAAAAGTGTTGATAAAATTTTTTTCATGATATTTAGTATTAAATTTCACCGCAAAGGTAGCGAAAAAATGTTTCAATATTAAAAAATATGACATATTTTTAGAAAAAATGAACCATTAATTTTTCTTGCAAAAATCATCATCAACAATAATTTTTCGTATTTTTGCGCCGCAAACCGACGCCGGGGATGTCGGTACAAAACTGGTGGAGGGAAGCAGACATATTAAAGGCGTTTATTGACGCTCTGTTCTGACGTTTTGAAACTTCGCAACTTTCAGGGAATGAATCAGGACTTAGCAACGGTAGATGCCTGCGGGATGTTAGCATCTGTACGGCCGCAATTATATCCGCCAAAAAAGTGGATGTGTGCCGTATGCGCTTATATCGGCGTGGGCTTCGCGTTGTCAGTTCTATTCATTCAGGCAATGCGAAGGCCTCAAAACGTGGAATTGACAAGTGTCGGATCCACGCTTTTTTTATGCCTGAATTTTTGAAAAAACATCAGGTAATCATGCAAAAAATAACTAAATCATTTTCGCAGCCATTTAGTAGGTTTGGAAAATCACCGAACAGTTTATTTTTGAAATTAAGGGGAATTGTAAATGCAAATGTTTCTATTGCAATACTTTTCACTTTGTTTTTATTCGTCAAGAATGTTTTGTTTCATTACTTTGCTTACAATAGTATTCTAATAAGTTCACTATGGATGGAACCATCGGAGTTTTTCAAGTTCTATGCCGCAAAATTAATTATGCCGATGTTTATTGGAGCGTTTATCTTGATATCGAAATATTATTGGTGGACATTGGTTGTATCCTTGATAGTTGACGTTTGGTGTATTTCCAATTTGATATATCTGAAAACATACGACATGTTTATGACCATCGACACAATTCTTATGGCTGATAATATGGATGGTGCATGGAATTCAATCCTGCCATATATTAACTGGCAAGTATATACATTTGTTGTAATGACGTTGCTATGGCTCTTGTTTCTTGTTTTTGCCAATAAACGTTGTGATTTGAAAAGGGATGCAAAAATAAAATGCTTTTTCATTGTCGAATTTGCTGTTCTTTTACTTGTGTTTTTGAATAACAAGCACCTGTACGGCTCCTATAGGAACATTGAACAAACAACAGGTGATGAAATGCATACGGAAACTGAAAATTTTGAAAGCATGACTCTTGGCGAAGATCCAAAGTTGAAAGTGAACAGGATAATGATACCATACATTCCATTCACAGAGGTCTTATTTCAAGCGAGTGGTAGCTTTTGCAATGGCAAAAATTATAAATGGACCATGTCGTATGTCAAATACCAGTCAATAATTTCATATCTTCCTGCTGCCTTGATTTATTACGTAGTTAATCCAATGAAAGCTGGTGATAGAATCAAACTCGAAAAAACAGACGTTTACAACATATCAAAATTTGTCAGTGATTTCGAAACTTATTATACAAATTTTGACCATAGAAATTTGATTATGATCTTGGTTGAGAGTCTTGAAAGTTGGCCATTGGAAAAAGATATTGATGGTGTAAATGTTGTACCCAACTTGAGGAATCTGATTGTAAAAGACCATGTGCTGTATTGTGACAAAATAAAATCTCAGACATTATCAGGAAATTCTGGAGACGGACAAATGATAGTTAATACTGGTTTACTACCGATTGCAGAAGGTGTGGCTTGCATGAATTATGGGAATAATGTATATCCGAATATTGCACATTTATATGAAAATTCAACAATTGTGAACCCTTGGCCTCACATCTGGAATCAAGACACGATGACTGTTAGGTATTCTTACCGTAACGTTGTTGAACCGACAGACAACAAGTGGGAGGATTTGGATGTGTTTAATAGTTTAAAAAACGTGCTGAAAATCTGTACGAAACCATCTTGTACAATGGCCGTTACTGTTTCGACCCATGTCCCATTTGACAGAATAAATCAATTTGTTGATTTTTCAGAAAAAAGCCCCAACATCATATCAAAGTATTTGAATTGTTTGAGTTATACAGACAATTGCTTGGGAGAGTTAATCAACGATATTGAATCAGATACTATACTCGAAAACTCAACAATAGTTATAACAGGTGACCATACTGTTTTTAAACCAATAATGTTTAATGAATTTGTTGATTACCTGAATAAAGAAGAATTGTCGTGCGCTCATGGTAGTAATTATTGTCCTCTTATCATCTATTCACCTGAAATAGAAGGCAATATCCATGTCACCGACACATGCTACCAGATGGATGTCTTCCCGACAATCCTGAACCTAATCGGAGCTGAAGACTATTTCTGGCACGGCTTCGGCGTCAATGTGATGGACTCCGTTGCGAGACACAATCGCCCGATAACCGAAGAAGAGGCTTACAGGCTCTCCGATTTAATGATTCGAAGCGACTACTTCAGGAATTATTACGGCAAGGAACAATAAGCAACCGTAGATGTGTTGACATCCCGGTTTGTTTGTACGCGGCACATAAAATGGAGATGGTTAATAAAAAACCATCTCCATTCAATAGATTGTTTCGCTTCTTAATCTCGCATCCATCGGTTCTGAATCTCATGTAGCTGGATTTTTTTATTGGGGAAAATCAACTCCATGCATCAAACCTGCCGTCTTCTTCATCGTATTCGTCGTCAAGATTCTCTTCGATTTCTGTCACACCGAGTTTGTTCAAGACACTATATATTACATCCAAGTCGTTGAAACTCTTCGGTTTGTAGTCGTTATCCTCCAAAGTGAGAATCATGTCGCCGGCAATCGTGCCAGGATAAATCTTGCATCCGACAGGGTTTTCGTCAAGGCTTTTCCGGAGTCCGCGGTCGTCAACCCAGCCCGTGATGTGGTCGTCAAGACCGAGTTCCTCGGCGATGTCGTACAGCGGCACGACGCGCACTGCATCAAGTCGTTTTGCGGCGATATAATCAGGCAATTCGTCCCAATACTCAACGTCAAATTCGAGTATCTCCGCACTGCCGTCGGTCTTTATTATTGCAATGAATTTGTCGTCATTGTAATAAATGTCGTCATTTTCATCAATAAACTCTTCTTCCATTTTTCAATAATTAAAACAGCCCGATAACCCATTTGCATAAATGCACCAAAAGAATGATGGCAAGTACTAATAGATACAATGCAACATACGTTATCAGATCAAGGATTGGAATTATGCCAACCCAGTCGAGGAAGATGAAACCGAGAAGTATAAATATCTGACACACAATGCCATGGCAGAATCCGAGCATGAACCGTGCCGGCATCTTCTCACGCAGGTAAGTGAATTTCGGCAACTCTATCACAAATAAGCATATCGCATTGAATATGAGGTAGAACAAAACTCCGATTCCGGTTCTGACGTTCAGTTTGTCAACGATCCAATGCGCCCACGGCGAGAGCAGCTCGTAGTTCCGGAAATAATGCAGCAGTACGGGCAATATTGCAAGGACGAAAGCGAGGTAGGCGAACCTGACGCCGAGTTTCGTGGATCTCTTCATGGCATCTTCGAGTTCTTCTTTCACTTTCCGCTCGTTCTCGCTGGCCTGCGGGAATTTCAGGATACGTTTCATTACAGTCCATGCGCTGCCGTAACGTCTTGTGTTTGCGAGACTTATGACTTTCTCCTTCAGTTCGTCCATGAAATCGGAGATTGGCGATGTCACGGAGAAGACATCCCACGAGTCACCTTGCAACATGCACGAATAATCCTTTCCGTCAATGCGATAAGTCACGGTCAAGGCTGAAAATTCGTATATCAGGAACTCGTTGTAAATTATTCTGTTGCTTGCGTTGTTGACGAGGTCCTTCGACATTTTTTGTAGTATTTCGGTCATGAAGTCTTGGTTTTCAATGACTTTTGTATCGAAGGCGGTGCCGTTGTTGCCGTGTCGGAAAATTATTTTGCCATCTTTTCTGTTGAAGGCTTCCACATATTTTTCTTTCTCATCCGAAGGCATGTTGCCGGTCATTATGAATTTCACGTCATGTTTGACGAAAGCCTTTTGGTCAACGGCCAGGTAATAGACCACCTTGCCGTTGCCGCCGCACGTCTGGCAGGTGAGTCGGCCGCTTCCGTTGCATGTGCCGCAGGTTTTACGTCCGCTGCCGCCGCACGATGAGCAGGTGCTTGGGATCTGCCGTTTCACGTTCACGTATCCGTTGCCGCCGCAACGATAACAGCAGTTTCTGCTCAGTTCGCGGCCGGTGCCTTGCTCCACGGTCTTGGTGCCGCCGGTGCCGTGGCATGACGGACACGTCTCTTTCACGAGTTTCTCATGATATTCAGTGCCGCTTCCGCCGCATTTGCTGCATCTCACGGAACCGCTCCCGTTACAGTGGTTGCACGCAACGACACCGCTTGAGTTACACGTCGGGCATTTTTCTACATGTTTCGAGCCGTTCACGTAAAACGACATGTCGGTATTGCGGTACGGCTTCGGCGCGTCGCAGATGTCCCATTTGTTGAAGTCCTTCTCGCTGAAGACGGTGCGCTGCGGAATCATTTGGCCGGAATAACGTTCGTAGCCCGAACGCGTCGTCCTCGTGTCGTTCTGCGTCTTAAGAACCAACTGGTATATCGGAGTATCGTAAACGCTGACAATATTCAGGCTGTCGCCGATTTTCCTGTTGGTGTAGCCTTCGACGCTCTTCGACATGTTGTTCATCAAGTCACGGAAACGCCTTTCTTCTTCATGCGTGAATGTCACCGCTGTTTCTTTCTTGTATGTCGCCATGGCTATTTCTCCTTATTTTTAAAGTTGAAACCGAAGTTGTTGAAAGAAATGTCTTTGACAGAATGCACTTTCATGAAAATCCCTGATGTTATCAGGAAGATGAGTATGAACAACGCCGATATGAATGATATGAGAATGGTCTCTCGGTCGGCCAACGGCATGTGGTCGTGGTTGCCGACGACGGCCGTGAACTTGTAGTAGAACATGCTTCTCACTTTCGGTTCTTTCTTTTTGGAATCGCCGGATTTCTTGTCTTTTGCGGCTTTGTCCGCTTCCTGTATGGCCTCCGTGCGGAGTATCTCGGCCACGTCGTCAATGCTCATCCATGCGTTTTTTATCGCTTTGAAGGAATAGCTTTTGTACAGGCTTTTTATCTCTTCTTTGTCAGGTTTGCTTGCGTTCTCGATTCCGCCGTGTGTGCATTTTGTCATCCAAAATCCGCCGATGGCGAATATCACAAGAAACGCGATGATTGTCTTGAAATTTATTTCCATATTTTATAAATTTGTGATATTCAGGGTTTATAATTCAAAAGGCAAAAGTACAAAAAAATATAATAGATGCGACACTGTTGTGAAATAAAACTGCTCACCATCATTATGAGAAACAGACAAGCCATTGTCAATATTTTTGACAATGGCTTGCCGGAAAATCCACGTTCAACCTGCGAAATCTGTGTCGCAAAAATTCGTGAAATTCGTATGATTCGTGTGATTCGTGGTGAAAATCTACGTGGTCCCTACCTGAAAATGTCCTCGTACTTCAGCTCTTTCACTTTCCCGAACTTCTCCAACGCCTTCATGTCGATCTTTTTCTTGTTGCCCGACATCATGATGACAACCGGCCTGTCGGCGACGTTTTTCTTGTAGAAATCGTAAACATCCTGATACTCAACGTTTTTAATCATGTTCGTGATTTCAATTCTCGGGTCGTGGTCGTAGCCTTGTTCAAGCCAGTTGCTGACCGTTCCCGGGATGTTGCGGAAGCTGATGTAGTCGGCGGCTCTCGAAAGTATCAGGGCGTCTTTCGATGCGTTGAACTTCTCTATCCTCTCAGGCATGTCGGTGATCAGGCCGCGCAACGCCTCGATGCCTTCGATGGTCTTGTCCGACTGCGTGCCGAGGTATGTGTAAAGATAACCTGGCTTCCTGTTCAGAGCGTCGTACGTGTAATAGCCGTATGCGCTGTAACCCAATGAGCGGAACTCCCTGATCTCCTGGAAGACAATGGAATACATGTCGGTCCCGAAATATTTGTTGAAAACGTTGGCTGTGGCTTTCTCTTTCTTGTCTAATGTGTTGCCTCCGACGTACATGTAGATGTTGCTCTGCCTGAACTTCTTGCTGTGAGCCAGGAATATCTGATTCTCGGAATAGTTCTTCTCGACACGGTATTTCTTCTCGGCTTTGACCGCATCGTCCTTGATGAGGTTGTGTTTCTTCAGTAGTTCTATAACCTCCTGATTGTCAGTGTTCCCGACGAAAGTTATCTCTCCGTTGTAGTTGAAGATGTTCCTGACTTCATCCAGAAGCTCTTCGCCGCTTCGTTTCGCCCAGTCCTTGACCGGCATCTTCGAGAGGAACGGTGAGTTCTCGCCGTACATGGCGTAGTAGTAAACCGCCGAGCCCCATGTCGCTGCGTCTTCTTTCTCGTTTTTCTTGTTCATCAGCTCGGCCTCCATCAAGAGGTCTTTCTTCTTCTCGTCGTTGGAAGGGCTGAAAATTTTCTCTTCGCAGAGCGCGAGAATCTCGTCAAGGTCTTCCTCGTAGCCTTCAATTCTCAACATCGTGCCGCTTTCGTGTGAAGTAAGGTACATCATCGCGGCGAGCTTTGAGAACTCAAGCTGTATCTCTTCGTAAGTCTTTGACTCTGAACCTTGCAACTCAAGATAGTTGATTGCTCTTTCAATCTCGGCGTCGTCAAGCTCCCCGTAATTGTAGGTGATGTTCAGGTTGAAGATGTCGTTGTGCGGGTTCTTGGTCGAAATCATCGTGAAACAGTCGTTGGCCTTAGTGATCTCAACGTCCTTGCCGAATTCGATGACTTGCGGCTTCACTTCCGGAACCTCCTCCGCCTCAATCATTCTGGCGAAATCCGACTTCGCCTCGGTGTTCTTCGCCTCGATGGGTTTCCAGTTCGGCTTGCCGACCTTGTCTTTCTTCGGGAAGCCCATGCTTGAGCGGACGTCAAGGTAGTTGTCGTTGAGGTATTTGTTTGCTATCGCGACTAATTCCTCCTTTGTCATGTTCTGGATCTTCTCCGTCTCGGCGAGAAATTCCTCGTATGTGACGCCTTCCGTCTCAAGTCCGAGGATGAGGCTTGACAACGACTTGATGTCTTCTGTCGTCTTCTTCCTGTATTTCAGCCATTCGGTCTTCGTGGCTTCAAAGAGTTCGTCGCTGAACTCTCCTTTCTTGATTTTGTCGATGGAGGCGAAGATGTATTCCTCGGCTTTCTCATGCGACTGGAAAAGCAGTTTCGGTATGTAGATCAGCACGATGCCGCCGGCGTCTTCAAGGCCGAGAGGCTCCATCATCGCGGCTAAATAGTTGCCGTCGAGCATGTCCTTGTCGGCGACGCCTGTCTCCCCGTTGCTGAATATCCCGCTGAGCAGGTTCAAGGCCGTCATGTCTTCATGTCCTTGCTCCACACCTTTATACACTATGATGCCCAGTTTTATCGGAGTCATTTTCACTTCCCTGACAATCTTCCGGTCGTATTTCGGGATGTTGTACTCTTTCTTTTCAGGCAGCTTGCCGCTCTTCCAGATGCCGAATTTCTCCTTCACCATCGGGATGACCTCTTCGGTGTTGAAGTCGCCTACAAGGATGAGTGTCATGTTGTTAGCCACATAATATGTGTTGTAGAACTCGCGCATCCTGCTCGTCTGCGGGTTCTTCAGATGTTCGGTCAGGCCGACAATCGGACGGCCGTAGGGATGGTCGCCGAATGCTTCTTTGAACACGTAATCCTTGTATTTTGAGACAGGGCTGTCGTCGTACATGTTCTTCTCTTCATAGACGGTCTCGAGTTCGCTCTGGAAAAGACGGAACACCGGGTTGCGGAAACGCTCGGCATACACGTCCATCCACTTGCCTATCTGGTTGGAAGGGAAGTTGTTGTAATAGACCGTGTAGTCGTACGATGTGCCGGCGTTAAGGCCTTCGCCGCCCATCTTCGTTAAGATGACATCGACCTCGTTCGGAATGGCGTATTCCGTCGAGGCGATTGATAACTCGTTGATTTTCTTCTGGATCAAATCACGTTCCGCTTGGTCGGAAGTCTCGTGCAGCTTGTCGTACATCATGTCGATGCTGTCGAGATACACCTTTTCCGCCTCCCAGTTCGTGGTGCCGATCCTGTCGGTGCCCTTGAACATGATATGCTCGAAGTAATGCGCCATGCCGGTGGCGTCTTCGGGGTCGTTCTTGCTCCCGGCGTGGACGAGCACGCTGCCATAGACGACAGGTTCTGAATGGTTTTCGCACATCACGACCTTCAAGCCGTTGTCAAGGGTGATGGTCTGGATGTTTAAGTTAGCGTCTTGAGCTTTTAAAAAATTGAAGCTCAATAAGATGATGGTTGATAATAATATTTTTTTCATTTTGATGTGGTTTTAAATTATTTCCTTTGATTCATTTTTTAAATTTTTTCAAATCGTCTATGCTTATTCCGAAAAGGTCCATTTTCTTGAATATTTTCGGCAGCTCCTCTTCGATGAATTCTTTTTTCTGTTCGGCGAGAATCATCTCCTTTGCGTCGTCGCAGACGTAAAAGCCGATGCCGCGTCTGTTCGCGATGATTCCCTTGTTCTGCAAAATCTCGAACGACCTCATGACGGTGTTGGGGTTTACGCCGAGATCTGCGCCTAACTCCCTGACCGACATGATTTTATCGCCGCTGCTGAACTCGCCGTTGAGAATCCTCTCGTCGATGTGGTCGCAGATTTGCAGATAAATCGGTTTGTGTCCGTTGAAGTCCATAATCAATATTTCTGAGTTTTGATTTTACGATATGTCAGGCCGAGCAGCGCGCCGGAAATGACTATTGAGACTGCCCACCCGATGTAAGTGGCTTTATTTATCAAATGGAAAATGTACTCCCTCGCGAGTTCCTGATCTGCCATTTCATCCATGAAATCTTCGTGGTTAATGATCCATTTGATGAATAATATCATTGCGAAAATGAAGATAAGTACAAGAATACCAATCATTTTGCTGGTTTTTCTTTTTTTGAAAATCATGTTGCCGAACATGAAAATGGAGGCTGTAAAGATGATTGACAGGATTTTTGAAAAGTAAGTGCTAAACCCTGACAATGTGTTGTCAATATAGTTCCAAGTGGAGTCGTAAATTTCTGACGGGGTCCCCATTGCGTTTAATATTTCTTTGCTCTGCTCTTTCGCATTGAACAACGATTTGAAAATGAAGCCGTCGTAAGGGTTCTTGCCGGGGAAGGCCGCCATGATGGTGTCGAGCGCGACGGCACCGGCCATATATATAATAGGTGTGACGATGATGCAGAAAATGAACATGCTGATGAACTTCTCCAACGAAGAAGCTGGCATCATGGCGTATTGAATGCCTTTGCGCGGGTCGTTGCAGTCTTTGTAGAGCTTCGCCGGTGCACCGATAAGCACTATCGTGGATAAGAATCTTAACATTTGCAGTCTGCCGGTGACTATTTCTCCGCCTTGGCTGACGAATGTGAAGCTGGTGAGCCAGATGACCACTGGAATGGCCCATAAAATCACTAACGACCATCCGAAATTCGGGATGAAATTCATGCCATCCCTGCGGATGACTTTTCCTAATCTATTGAAATCTAATGTGTTGTTCATAATTCAATTTTTTAAACTAAATACCTTAATCACCTAATTACCTGTTTACCTTAAAAAACTCCTTGTTTTTCATCACCGCGTTGAAGAGCGCCTCGATGTTGACGTTGCTCTCGATGCCGTCGCTGTTGGGCATCACGTTGATGTAGCCGCCCGGCAGCATCTCCGAATAAAGTGCGTCGGGCAGCCGTTCCGGGCCGTATTCAAAATACACTTTCTTCGTTATTTCGGCGAAACTCGCGTTGAGCAAAACATCGTCGTTGTCGAGGATGACGATCGGATCTATCAGGTTCTCAACGTCTTTCACCTGATGCGTCGAGATGATGATTGTCGATTCGTCGGTGCAGTAGTTGGCGATGACTTTCCTGAAAAGCGCCTTCGACGGGATGTCGAGGCCGTTGGTTGGCTCGTCCAAGAACAGATAGTCGGTGCGCAGCGAGAGGGCGCAGGCTAATAAGGTTTTTTTCTTCTGGCCGTAAGAAAGGGCGTTGAACTTCTTCTTCGGATCGACTTCAAGTTCCTTTTCGAGTTTGTAGAAAAGATTCATGTCGAAGCGCGGGTAGAAAACGCCGATTTTCTTGATGTATTTCTCTGGCGTCGTGTCTTCCGTGATCACTTCTTCCGGAAGGAAATAAACGTTCTGAAGGAACTCCGGCTTTCTGTCCGACGGTATCATGTTGTCGATCGTGCAGATGCCGCCGTCGGGCCTCTGGAGGCCGCATAAAATTTTCAAAAGCGTGGTCTTTCCGACTCCGTTCTCGCCGAGGAGACCGTAGATGTTACCCTTTTGAAATTCCAAATCGATGCTTTTGAAGACTTGCGTGTTTTTGTAACTGAAGTCTAAACTGTTGATTTTTATCATATTGTGAATTTTTTGTTGTGTTATTATTCATCAACTGTATTAGATAACTAATACACTGCAAAAATACACTTTATTTTAATATGTCAAGAAAAAAGTGAAAAATTTTCGAAAATAATATTATTTTTGCAAAAATTAAAAGTAAAGCTATGACGACTATAACATTAGGTTACGACAAGAGGAATAAGGTGGCGAGAGCCATCGTTGATTTTATTGAGGCTACGGGCTTGTTTAAAATCATGAAGGACGAAGAACCGAATGAAGAAACCAAAAAGGCAATAGAAGATGTAAAATCTGGTAAGACATTCAAAGCCAGTAATTTACAGGATATGTTTGATTATCTTAATAGTTGATATGTATAGACTTGAAGCTTCCACTCAATTTAAAAAAGATTACAAGTCTTTGTCAGAATCTGATAAGAATAAGGTTATGACAGCCCTTGGAATTTTGGAGGAGATGGGAACGCTTCCATTTGATAAATACTTGACTCACAAATTAAAAGGTAAATATAAGGATAATATTGAAGCTCATATTAGACCTGATCTGTTGTTGATTTGGTATGAAGTTGTCGAAACGACAATAAAACTTGTCAGAGTTGGTTCTCATAGCGATTTGTTTGGAAAAAACAGATAGTTTCTCTCATCATATAATGAAAATTTTTAACGATACACTTCATAAAATAGCTTACGCCACCGATGCCAGCGCATATCGTGAGATGCCGCAAGGCGTGGCTTATCCTGAAAATATTACTGATATTCAGGAACTTATAAAATTTGCAAAAGAAAATCACACTTGCTTGATTCCTCGTGCCGGCGGCACTTCCATCGCCGGACAGGTTGTCGGAAACGGCATCGTTGTCGATATAAGCAAGAATTTCAATCATATCTTGGAGATTAACGCCGCCGAGAAGTGGGCGAGGGTGGAACCTGGTGTGGTGCGCGACGAGCTGAACATCGCACTGAAGCCTCACGGATTGTTTTTCAGCCCGGAGACATCAACGAGCAACCGCTGCTGCATCGGCGGAATGACCGGCAACAACTCGTGCGGCACGCATTCGCTGATATACAGAAGCACGCGTCATCATGTGCTGCAAATCAAAGGCTTCCTCGCTGACGGCTCGTTTTTCGACACCGACAATCGCGGTGACGGCGAACTCGAAAACGCAATCTATTCGCAACTCGAAACGTGGAAAACCAATCCCGAAACGCGGAAACTCATTGAGGAGAACTTCCCCGATAAATCGCTTCGCCGGAGAAGCTGCGGCTATGCCATCGACGAAGCTATTGAAAATGAACGCATTGACCTTTGCAAACTCATCTGCGGGAGCGAAGGGACGTTGTGCTTCATCACCGAGATAAAAGTCAGTCTTGACGTGTTGCCGCCGAAGGAGAACATGGTGCTTTGCGCCCATTGCAAGTCATTGGAGGCGAGTTTTGAGGCGAACCTCATCGCGCTAAAACACAATCCTGTCGCCATCGAGTTGATGGACGGCAAGATTCTCGAATTGAGCAAAGGCAACGTCGAGGCGCAGCGAAACCGTTTCTTCGTCGAAGGCGATCCCGCCGCGCTGCTCATCTCCGAGTTCAACGGCGCCGACATGGACTCTAACGCCGATGCTCTCGAAAAAGAACTACTTGAAAGCGGTCTCGCTTACACCTGCACGCGCGTTTACGGCGCTGACGTCAACAGGGTGTGGGCGTTGCGCAAGGCCGGTCTCGGCGTCCTGAGCGGGATGAAAGGTGACGCGAAACCTATAGGCGTCATCGAAGACACCGCCGTCGCGCCGGAACGGTTGCCTGCATATATGAAAGACTTTGCCGCAATGCTCGAACGCCTCAACTTGAGCTGCGTGTATTACGGCCATATCAGCACTGGCGAGCTGCATCTCCGCCCTATTATTAATATAAAGGTGGAGGAGGGCAGGAGGATGTTCCGTGAGGTGGCGGAGGAGACCGCGAAACTCGTGAAGAAGCACAAAGGCAGTCTGAGCGGCGAACACGGCGATGGACGGCTGCGCGGCGAGTTCATCCCGCTGATGTACGGCGACGAATGCTATCAGATGATGCGCGAGGTGAAGAAGTGCTGGGACCCCGATGGCGTCTTCAATGCCGGTAAAATCGTTGACGCGCCGCCGATGGACGGGTTTCTGCGTTTTGAAGCCGGACAAAAATACGAGTTGGAGAAAATCCTCGCTTCCGACAAGACATATTTCAACTGGCGTGCCGCCTTCGACGAGTGCAGGGTTGAAGGCGTGAGTGGGGTGCGTTCGCAGACACACGCTCTGATGTGTTCCATCGAGCAATGCAACGGCGCGGGCGACTGCCGCAAGTCGAACCTCATCGGCGGAACGATGTGCCCCGCGTTCAAGGTCTCGCGCGATGAACTCATGACGACACGTGCGCGTTCCAACATTTTGCGCGAAGTGCTGACAAACGGTATCGACGGCAAAGTCGTTGACGCTCACGAACTTGAAGAGATGTTGTATTCCTGTCTCGCATGCAAGGGCTGCAAGGCGGAGTGTCCGTCGAACGTCGATATGACGCGCATAAGGTCGGAGGTGCTGCAACAGATTTACGACAAGGAAGGCACGCCGTTCCGCTCGTTCGCGGTTGCGAGGATGGCAATGATTGAGCAACTCGGACATTGCGTGTGGCCGATATATAACTTCTTTGCGAAAAACAAACTCACATCAAACATTATCAAGAAGATAGTGCAGTTTTCGACCGAGCGCGACATTCCGGCATTGAGCCGCAAGACGATGCGCACTTTGGTCAAGATGGAGCGCATGAAGAAAGAATACCGCAGGTCGAAAGGGAATGTGCTGCTCTTCGCCGACGAGTTCACAAACCTTCAGGAGGCTGAACTCGGTCTGACATTCGCAAAACTGCTGCTCAGTCTCGGCTACGATGTCGAAGTGCCGAAACACGTTGAGAGCGGTCGAGCCGCAATCTCAAAAGGCTGCCTGAAACTTGCGAAAAAGTTTGCGATAAAGAACGTAAGTCTTTTGAAATCAATAGTTAGTGATGAGACTCCGCTTGTCGGCATCGAGCCGTCGTGCATACTTTCGTTCCGTGATGAATACCCTGACTTGGTTCCGGCGGAGATGCGCGATGAAGCGAAAAGACTTGCGAAGAACTGTCTGCTTTTCGACGAGTTTCTGACCAAAGAGATTGCGAAAGGCAACATCACTTCTAATGACTTCAAAGATGACAAAGTCGAAATCTGGCTTCACGGACACTGCCATCAGAAATCGTTGGTGGGGGTGGAGAAGACCGTTTCGGCATTGAGGATTATCAAAAACGCAAAAATCAATGTCATTCCGAGCGGTTGCTGCGGGATGGCCGGCTCGTTCGGTTACGAGAAGGAGCATTACAAGACATCAATCGCCATCGGCGAGATGGTTCTTTTTCCGACGGTGCGCAAGGCGGTTTCAAATTCTGATAATGTAATTCCGACAATCGTTGCTGCGCCCGGAACGTCATGTCGGCAGCAAATCTTGGACGGGACAGGCGTCAAGGCGGTGCATCCGATAGAGGTGCTGGAAAAGATGCTGAAGTGAGAGTTTGGAGTTTTGAGAGTGAAGTTGTCTTAACTCTTAACTAAAAATTGCTATGAAATAATCGACTTTTCCTGTAAATTATTCCGAGTATTTGAAAATTCTTCCTAAAACCCTATCATGTTTTAGGGTTTTACCCATTGACATTTCGGATGTTTTTAATAATTTTGCAACGAAATAATAACAAAAATTCAAAGTCATGAAGAAAACAATACTCTTTTCATTGCTGCTGATGGCTGTGGCAACGGCTTTCCCGCAAGGTCATTATTACATGGAGCTTATAGACAATAAGGGGAACAGGACGCAGACTTATCCTAATGTAACCGATATTAATCCTGAAATTCAACAGATTATCAATGAGGTTGACACAGTGGCGATATATAACAGTGTCGCATGGATGCAGCAGTATGTGCGCGACGCCTACTCGCCCGAAGCGCTTCTCACGCAAAACTGGCTCGTTGAGCAATACGAGTCGGTCGGTCTCGACCCGTCGGTGTTTTATTTCTTCGCCGACTATCCCAACAACGACACTTTGGATGCCGGCAATGTGGTGGCGATCCAGCGCGGCACGAAATATCCCGATGAATATGTCGTCGTGTCGTCGCATTACGACCACCCGGACGGTCCCGGCGCCGACGATAACGCATCAGGCACGGCTGGAGTGCTTGAAATAGCAAGGGTTTTAAGCCAATACTCCTTCGACCGCTCGATAATCTACATCAACTTCAATGTGGAGGAGGACGGACAGATCGGCGCATTGGAATATTCCAAGGAATGCGCCCGCCAGAACATGAACATCCTCGGAGTCTTCAACCTCGACATGTTAGGATGGTATCCGCCTGAATTTGACACAATCAGGATGTTCACGAGCTGTTATCACGGAAGCAGAAACCTCTACGACTTCTACGTGAATGTCGCGAATCTTTACCTCCCGGAGACTCCGACAGGCTGGAAGACTGAAGGGGAGACCGGCGCCGGCGACCACCACTGTTTCTTCCTGTATGAATATCCGGCGTTGTATATCGGTGATATAGAATACATTCAACAAAATCCTTGTTATCATAGGGCTTGCGATACGATAGGTAACGGCTTTAACAACTTCGCACTCGCCCGTGCTTTCGTGCAGGCGACAATGGCCGCCACCATCGAGCTTGCCAACGGGACGCTGCCGCCGCAGAACCTCGCCGCGACATGCGACGGACAGAAGATAAATGTCAGATGGGATGAAGCGGCCGACGCATCTTCATATAAATTGTTCAAAGACAACGAACTTATCGCCGAATTAACGGAAAATCATTATGAGGATTATGAAGCCGATGATGGCGAAATACATGAATATCATGTCGTTGCGGTTCTTCCTGACGGCTCCGAGACTCTTGAGTCGAATCACGACAGGATGCACGTGACACAATCTCTGACGCTTCCGTTCTTCAACGACTTTGAGGAAAACACCGACGGTTTCGTGTTTTATGACACTCTGTGGAAACTGAATGATGACACACCCTACGGCAATCATGCACTCGCCAACGTATCCCAAATGCCGCGTGATTATTTTACATACGCTGAAACTGATTGGTTTTCAATACCAAGTGCGTCGCCGAATGCAACATTGGCTTTTGATTATTATCTTAAAGGCAACGGCTATCAAAATAATTTCGGCTATTTGCCATACCAAATGTATCATTTTATGGTTGAAGCTACAACCGACAGGGTTCATTGGCATAAGCTGGATGCTGTTGAATCTTCTTCTTCAATGTGGAAACACAGAGAGGTGTCTCTGAATAATTTCATCGGCGAACAATACGTCCAAATCAGGTTTCTTGTTGAAGATTTGAGCAATTCGCTTTATGAAAGAGATGGCGAAAAGAAAAGTGCCAAAATAATCATCGACAATTTTACAATAGATTATTCGTTTTTGGATGTAACTGAAAATAAATATGTTACATTTAACAAAGTTGAGATTTGCCCGAATCCGGCATCATCGCTTATTGAAATATTTACCGACATTGAGGGTCAATACAACGTTTCGATTTATAATCTGATGGGAACTAAAGTGTATGAATATCAATATTTTGAAAATGGCAATATCGACATATCATCACTTCCTTCCGGGATTTATTTTCTCAAAGTGACAAAAGGCTCGCAGTCGATAGCGAAGAGGATTGTGGTTGAATAAAATTCATGCAGAGATTGATGTTGGATTATTCTGGCAACTCCGGCAGCTTCAAAACCATATCAGCCTCTTTGACATTGTGATCCAGGAACATAGAGTAATAAACCGGCATATAGACGGCTCCGTTTTTTTTCGTCACCTCTCTTTTGCTGTTGAAAATTAAGCCTTTCTTCACGTTGTAATCGGGCTTCCCGATGAAAGTGTTGAGCGCGCTGTGGATGTAATAGTCCTTCCCCGACTTCACCTCTATCGGCAAGACCGACAGTGAGTTGAAGTCGTCAATCAGGAAATCGACCTCCCCGAGTTTCTTGTTGTCGTAATAAAACATCGGGAAACCGTGGGCGTGCAGCTCCTGCGCCACGACCGACTCATAGACGGTTCCGAGGTTGATGCTTTTCTCTTCGTTGAGTATTGCGTTGACATTCAAGTCATAAAGTGCCAATGTCAGCAGCCCGACATCATTGAGGTAAAGTTTGAGCAGGTTTTTCTTCTCCGACTCCCTCAACGGGAAATGCGGGTTGCTGATGGCTCTCACGTCAATCGCCACGCCCGAGGCCGTCAGATAATCAAACTCTTCGCCGTAATTGTTGTGATATTTGCCTTTCTTGTTTTCAATCTCATTGAAGACGACGCGCTTCTTCTTGTTTTCAAGGTTGCTTGGAATGAGATCGTATATTCTGCGGATCTTCAGTCTGCGTTCATCGTCGTATTGCGAAGCGTCAATCTTGTAAAGTTCGATGATGTCTCTCTGGGCGTTGCGCACATGCTGGATGTTTTGCGTCGCGACAAAATGATTCACCGGGTCAGGCAAACCGCCGACCAAAAGGTAATATTGGAACATTTTCATAATGTAATTATGAAGCGGCTCGCTCAACGGCTGCTCGTTGTAAAATTGTTCCCTCATCGAGTCAATCGTGTTCTGACTGACGTTCAGCGCAAGCAGAAATTCTTCAAAATCAAGAGGATACATCTGTTTTATGGCGATGCTTCCCATCGGCGTTGACGGTGTCTGCTTCAATGCGATGCCGAGTTGCGAGCCACTGCAAATGTAACGATAGCGGCCTTCCTGATTGAGAAATTTCAACATCGTCATCAGATGCGGATACGCCTGTATCTCATCGAGGAAAATGATTGTGTCTTCTTTTTTCCCTAATTTTTTGCCAGCAGCGATGCCTAACTGAATGTAGAAATCTTGCGTCGTTTGAACCTCTGAAAAAATCCGATCGCCTTCCATGTCTTCTTTCAGATTGATTTCAACGTAATTCTTAAACAGATTTTTACAGACAAATCTTATTATGTATGATTTGCCAATCTGTCGTGCGCCATTGACCATCAATATTTTATGTGGTTCTTTCTTCAGAAAGTCTTCAATTTCGGTCGTAAATTTTCTGTATAGCATCGTGATTTTTTTTGCTGCAAAAGTAATAATTTTTTTCAAATCACAACCAAAAAATCGACTTTTCCTATAAAAATTGCCCCAAAAAAATCGACTTTTCCTATAAAATTTAGCATAAAAAAATCGACTTTTCCTATAAAATTTGATGCAAAATAATCGACTTTTCCTATAAAAACCACGCAGATTCCGCTGATTTAACGTAGAAGTTTTCATTTTTCTGCGTCAAATCAGCGGAATTTGCATGAGTTAATTAAAAATTACTTTTCGATTCTTATTCTCGCATCGACTGCCACCACATTCTTCGGGTTGCCGAGCAACGGGTTGAGGTCCATCTCCGCGATTTCTGGCGCTGCCATCACCAAAGCGGCGACGCGTGCCACCTGCTCCGCATAAACGTCGATGTTAACTGGCTGCTGGCCGCGGACTCCCTGAAGAATCTTGTAGCCGCGCAGCTTCGTGAGCATGTCTTTCGCCTCCAGTGCGCTGATAGGCACGAGTGCGCTCTGCACGTCTTTCAACACCTCGATGAAGATGCCGCCGAGACCGAAGAACACCTGATGACCGAACTTCGGGTCGCGGATGGCGCCGATATAAACCTCCGTGCCGTCGAGCATCGGGTACATCTCAACAGCGTAAGTGTCTTTGATGGCCATCAGACGGTCAAACTCCTTGGCGACGGTGTCGATGTCGCGGACGTTCAATGTCACGCCGCCGACATCCGACTTGTGGACAGGGCCGACGACCTTCATCACGAGCGGGTAGCCGACTTCGTTGGCGAAGTCCAAAGCCTGCTGCTTCTTGTCAACGACACGGATCTGCTTTTGAGCGATGCCTGCTGCGTCCAAGAGTTCGTAAATTTTATCAGGTCCGATGTATCCGTTCTCGCAGCTGTCGATGCACTTGCGGATGCGGACGGTATCGACCTTCGGCATCTCGACGTTCTCAGGCTGCGGCTTCGGCGTGTTGTAAATCTTGCACAAAGCATTGCCGAAAACGCATTCCTCAGGGAAGTTGATGCGATGTTTGTTATTGATGAAATCAGCAATCTCTTCTTTCACGTTGATGATTGACGGAAGGATAGGGAAGATAGGCTTCTTGCAGGTCTTCATCTTCTGGTCGAGGACCTCGTAAACCTCCCAGTTCGGGAACAATCCCGGTGAGCCGAATATGACGCACATGCAGTCGATGTTGTCGAAGTCGTTCTCGCATGCGTCGATGATGTGACCGAGCTGTTCTGCCGTGCCTGTCGCGAGGAAGTCGATCGGGTTGCCGACTGATGATCCGGCGAAGAGTTTTGAAAGCAGTGCTTCCGCTTTCGGGCCTTCGAGGTGCGGGACATCCATGCCGTTGTTCGACAATGTGTCGGTGAGCATGACGGCCGGACCGCCGGCGTGTGTGATGACGGCCATGTTCTTGCCTTTCACTTCAGGGTGCATGAAGATGGCGCATACCGTGGTGAGTTCCTGACGGTTGTGGCAGCGGACGATGCCGGCCTTGCGGAACAAGGCATCAACGACGGCGTCGTTAGTGGCCAACGCGCCGGTGTGTGACGATGCCGCACGGCTGCCAGCCGCCGAACCGCCCGACTTGATGGCCGCGATCTTGCAGCCTTTCAATATGAGTGAGCGTGAATGTTTCAACAGTTTCTCCGGATTTCCGATCTTCTCCATGTAAAGCATGATGACTCTTGAACTCTTTTCAGGGTCGAATGTCTCGTCTAAATGTTCGAGCACGTCTTCGATACCGATTTGTGCCGAGTTGCCGACTGCCCATACGCTGTTGAACGACAGTCCGTTGGTGATGCCGTATTCCTTGATGAACACCGCCGTCGCGCCCGAGCCGGTGATGAAGTCAACGCCGTGAGGGTCGAGGTGCGGGATGGGGGCGTCGAAGGCCCCGCAGTAGTTCTGGCAGAGGAAGCCGGTGCAGTTAGGACCAATCAAGCTGCCGCCGACGCTGTTGACGGTGGCAGTGATGTGACGCTCGAACTCCTTGCCCTCCTCGTTCTCCTCGCCGAAGCCGGCCGAGATGATGATGAAGCCTTTCGTGCCTTTCTGCAACGCCAAGGTATCGACTGTCGCCGGACAGTATTTCGCCGCGATCGCGATGATGGCGCAGTCAACCTGCGGGAGGTCGTTAACGCTCGCATAACATTTAACGCCTTGTACTTCAGTCTCTTTCGGGTTCACCGTATAAACCTGACCTTTGAAAGGACTTTCTAATAAATTCTTGAGGACGCGTCCGCCCGGTTTGTGGACGTCGCTCGAAGCACCGACCACCACGATGCTCTTCGGATCTAATAATTCTTTTGCTATCATGCTATTATATTTTTAAATTACTTATTTTAAAATTTTCAAACTAAAAACTCCACTCTCAACACTCCGAACTCCACACTTCAATTTAAACTGTCGGCGCCACAAACCTTATCGCCTGCTGAATGTTGTCAACGACGATGCGCTGCGCTTCCATGATTTCACCGTCTAATGAGACACAGAAATTCTTTCCGCCTTCAATGATGACTTGTTTCGCTCTGCGATACACAATCAGGTTCTTGAATCTCGGATTGTCCAAGTGTGAGCCTTCGGTATAAGTCTTGATTAAAAACGGAAATCTGAACCTCGACAAGGGTTTCACGAGGCATACTTCGAGCAGGCCGTCGTCGTTCTTTGACTTCGGTGCGCATTTGTAGCTTCCTCCGACGTATTTGCCGTTGGCGACGGTGCAGAGACAGATTTTGCCGTCGTTGAGTTTCTCGCCGTCGGCATAGACAGTGCATTTCGTGCGCATTCCGGTGAGGAATCCCCAGACCACTGCGAAGGGATAACACATCTTCCCGCCGAAAATTGTGTGGCGGCGAATCTTGTTCATCGCTTTTGCAACCACGGCATCGAGGCCGAAATGTGTCGCGTTGAGCGCATACCTGTCGTTGGCTTTCATGATGTCAACTTTGTGCTCCTCGCCGTGAAGAACCTTGTTGACATTTTGAAATGTCTCTAAATCAGCGTAATATTTTATGTAGTCATTGCCACTGCCGTGGGCGAGAATCGTCATGCTCGCGTTAGGATGCCCGACGACACCTGAAGCCACTTTGTTTGCCGTCCCGTCGCCGCCGCAAGCGTAGAAGCGCGTCTCTTCTTCGGGGTGTTTTTCAAGATATTTTTTGATGAAATCAGTGTTGTCTGACGCGGATTCCGGCGTGAAAATCTCGTAATCACTGAAATTTTTGTCGTGTGAAACAGCTTCTTTGACCTCATCAAGGCAAGAATGTTTTCCTGCGACAGTATTTACCATGAAAATATGCTTCATTTTCTCGTTTTCTAAATATTTTGCAAAAATAGAAAAAAAAGCCATCGCTTCAAGTTTTTATTTAATTTTGCGGAAAATTATTCACTATGTCATTGAAAATTGGAGATAAAGCACCGGAAATTCTCGGTGTAAATGAAAATGGCGAGACGGTAAAGATGTCTGATTTCGTCGGGAAAACGGTGTCATCACCGATATAATCAATAAAGTTGACACGAAAAATTCGGCGCAACAGATTTTAGGTCGTTAGGAATTTTAGTGGTTTGAGGTAATTAGGGTCTTGAGGTGGTTAGATGCCGATGAATCCCATTGTGACGACATCATCGCCGCGTTTTATTGCGAGTTGCCATCCGTTGCCGACGGCTTTGCGGTAGATGCGCAGCACGTCGCCTTCGTGACTTTCGGCTTCGTAATAAATCTCCAACTCTTTGATAATCATTTCTTCAAGTTCCTTGACGGAGAACGAGTCGAGTAGCATGGCGCAGTATTTCACGTTGTTGGTGTGGTGTGAGACGTCGATTTCGCAAGGGCGGACGATACGCTCGTAAACGAAGTCGTCTTCCGTGAAGATGTTCTTGAAACGGCGGAACGGCGTCTCGACGGCTTTTTCTTTAATGTATTGGATATCAGGTCTTTTTATTGAATTAGCCGGTCTGATTTTTTTCGTTTCGGAATCGATGAGAACCCATTCCGCGAACGCCTTCACAGCCGGTTCGTTTTGGTTTTGGTTGAATATCTGGTACGACCTGCCGCAGCGGTAGCCGTTTGCTTCGGCGGGCCACGTCTTCACGGTGATGTCGTCGTGGTCTCTTATAACATCGTTGAGTTCCAATCTCACTTGCCGCACCACCCAGTAAGCCTTGTCGCGTTTCCTCAACGTGGGCGCGTCGATGTCAAGTTCCATAGCATGTTCATCGGCGATTTCCTCGAAAAGGGTGAGCATCATCACGGGGCTGAGCCTCAGAATCGGGTCGCAGTAGGTTGAAAGAACCTTTATGTTTTTAGAATGAGAGTTGTTCATTGCATCAAGCGCGGTTTTCCTTAACTTTTGAATAAATTACAATTCCTTTTCTTTTGATATGTTCCACCAAGTCTTTGTTTGTCAGATCTTTGAATATGGAAATGTCAAATTTCTGTCGCCGATGGTTTCCATCCAAACGGGATTGTCTATGATGTTCATCTCGAATGCTTTGCGGATTGCGTCACGTGAGCTGGCTAGGTCTGTATATCCTTGGTATTCAGCGTAATCTTTCATTACTTTCCATGAAAGTTCGTGTGTGAATTCAAATTTCTGAATCAGTCCTTCCTGGTGTAATTCGTCCAAAACCTCATCTTTGGAGAGCGTTTTTATGGCCTCTCCAAGTTTTCTCAAGGCTTTCTGATAGTTTGAAAACCGCTGGATCCATCTTATGTCATCTTCCATTTCTGATGAAATTTATTAAAAATGCAAAAGTACATAATTATTTTCAAAAAAGAGGTGGAAAATGGAGATAAAAATTTAAAGTTTCTGATTTTTCATCCTTATCCGCATACGACATAATTATTTGTCATTCCCTGCACTGTCAGCTGAATTATAATAATTCCTGAAATAATCGCTTCGAATCATCAAGTCGGAGAGTCTGTATGCCTCTTGTTCTGTTATCGGGCGGTTGTGTCTTGCAACGGAATCCATCACGTTCACTCCGAATCCGTGCCAGAAATAGTCTTCAGCCCCGATCAGGTTCAAGATTGTCGGGAAGATATCCATCTGGTAACAAGTGTCGGTAACGTGGATATTGCCTTCTATTTCAGGAGAGTAGATAATTAAAGGCGTGAATGTGTGACCGGCTCTGAAATTGATTCCGTTTTCTTGTGCATATTCTGTAAGTTCGGTAAATGCCGATTTTGTATGGAAAATTGTATGATCCCCAGTAATAACAATCGTCGTGTTTTCAGCCAATGTTGTGTTGATAATTGTATCTAACAAATTACCTATACAAAAGTCTGTATGGTATAAACAGTTTAAATACGAAGACATCAATGATGGCATTCCGTCTTCAACATGGATAGGACGTGTTGAACCAATTGTAAATGGACAATGTGTATCAATTGTAATTCCAAGAATACAGAAAGAGGAATCCGCTGATAAAATGTATTCTGTCATTTTTCCAATTAAACCATCATCGTTACGCCATTGGTCATCACTATTTTGTGGTTCAATTAATTTTTTGAATTGGTAACTTTTTGTAACAACAGGTTGATTCCATACACCTGCTGCAGGGTTAAAAATAACAGAACTTTTAAAAAGGTGTGCAAAGTTGGGGAATTCACAATTGCCATATAACATACAGGTTGCTCCATTTGAAATTGGTAACAAACCAGTAACATAAATCATTTGTCCATCAGCTGAATTGCCATATTTTGTCTGTGATACTATTTTGTCACAATACAGCACATGTTTTTTTTGAATCAGGTTATTTAAGTTAGGCATGTAATCAAAATTTTTTACTTCGCTTAAAGGCCATGATTCAAAACTCTCAAATAGAATGAAAACAATATTTGTTTTGGGTTTGCATGAGCAAGTGTCTCCTGCATTTCTAATAAATTGATTGATTTTCTCTAAATCATCATCAGAAATTTTTATTTCTTTTGCAAAATTTTGCCGAATGACGTAATAAATAATAGATGCTGGTAAATAACTGATAATTGATTGTTTGTAAACATAGCGGACAGAATCCCACTTACCAGTAAGATAATAGTATTTTGCATAGATGCGAACATTTCCAAATGGTATAAGTTGATTAAATCTACCACCAACAGCACGATTAAAATGAGTCACGTCAATTGTGGTTTTTAAATTTCTACGTTTATATAAAGCTTTCTGATATAGTTTATTGATACTAAAATCGGCAATTAAAAACAATAATAGAAACATCACAAACAACAACGGTTTTCTTTGGTGTGTATTGAATGTTTTAAGAAACAGCATTATTACTAAAAACACTACCGTTAATATAATGAAACTGAAAATGTCCAATCCAATGTATGTGTACAATGAATCCCAAAATCCATTTAGATTGTTGGCCATTAACATAACCTCAACCGATAAGAACAAATTGTAAGCCTTAAAGTAAAAAAGGTTGGCGATTGCCCACAAATCAACCAAAACATTGATTACTATTGTCCACCATTGTTTCTTTGTAATGAAGACAAAAGCACCCAAGAATAAAATCGGGACAATTTTGCCGCCCCAAAACATGAAAAATTCAGTTGGATTTTTCCATAAAGTTGATATCAACAAACCCCAGCCAGTTGATAAATGGAAAATCATTGTCTTGATGAAAAGAACTATGCAAAACAATGTGAAAACGAACCACTTGGCTCTGTTACCTTTGGCAAAGAATGCTCTGATAGAATTTAAATTCATAATATGTCCTGTTTAACAATTCATGTTCATTGGGACATAAAAAAAGCGTGGATCCGACACTTGTCAATTCCACGAATCGAGGCCTTCGCATTGCCTTTAAGATTAGAACTGACAACGCGAAGCCCACGCCGATATGAGCGCATACAACACACACAACATTCACTTGTTCAGTGAATACAATGGTCGTACAGATGCTAACATCCCGTAGGCATCTACCGTTGCTAAGTCCTGAATCTTAAATCTGAAAGTTGCGAAGTTTCGACTCGTCAGAACAGAGCGTCAATAAACGCCTTTAATATGTCTGCTCCCCTCAACCGGTTTTGTACAGACATCCCCGGCGTCGGTTTGCGGCGCAAAAATACAAAAAAAAATTATTGTTGGGGAAAAATGAAAAAAAATATTGTCCCGCTGCCAACGTACGTAACCAATGAGGAATCTGCGAGACACATTTCATCTCTGCGGGAGCCGAAAAAACATTCGTGTTATTTGTGAAATTCGTGGTGAATTTATTCGTGATGGCATCTCCTTTGTCGCACTGCTTCAAACGTCACTATCGCCGTGCACACGCTCACGTTGAGCGAGTCGGCGATGCCGTTCATCGGGATGATGATGTTCTGGTCGGCGGCTTCGACCCACTGCCCGGAGATGCCTGTCGCCTCCGTCCCCATCACGATGGCCGAGGCTTTCCTGAAGTCGGCGTCGAGGTAGTCGATGGAGGCTTTGAGATACGTGCAGTAAATCGTTATGTCGTTGTCTTTCAGCCATTTGATGCATTCTTCCGAAGAACAGGCGAACAACGGCACGGAGAAGATTGCGCCCACGCTCGCCCTCACCGCATTCGGGTTGAACAGGTCTGTGCGTTGGTCGGCGATGATGACGGCATCGACACCGGCGGCGTCGGCGGTGCGCATCACGGCACCGAGGTTGCCGGGCTTCTCGACGGTCTCGAGAACGATGATGAGCGGGTTCTTTTTCTTCGGCTCGAACGACTGAAGGTCGGCGTATTTCGGAATCGCTACGGCAAGAAGCCCGTCGCTGCCTTCACGGTACGCGATTTTGTCGAAGACCTCAACGCTCACTTCCTCGATGCTGCGTGCCGGAATCGTCGCTGCATCTTTCGCTATTTCGGGACATATAAATAATGTGTCAACCTCGAAACCGCACGCTACGGCCCGCTCAATCTCACGACGGCCCTCAATCAAAATGCGGTTCTGCTCGCGACGCTCGGATGCCTTCGCTAACTTGATGATATTCTTAATTTTAGGGTTTGTCTTGCTTGTAATCATGTCGTTTTTTGTTTCTCAATTTCCTTTTCCATCTCGTTCCGTTTCCCAATCACGTTTCTCCCTTTCATTTGCGAAAGCACCAGTCCGCCGACAACCAATACGATGCCGATAATCTTCTGCATCGTAAGTTCTTCGTTTATAATGAAATAACTGAAAATAGCCGTGAAGACAGGTATCAGATTCGTGTAAACATTCGCCTTCGACGCGCCGAGCTTGCTGTAGGCAAACGCCCACAAAGCGTAGGCAATCGCGCTGCAAAACACGCCGAGGCAGACCAATGGAACGATGTATTCACTCACGTTGCCGAATCTCGACGGCTCAAACTGCTCCATTATTATCACTAAAGGTATGAAATAAATCATCCCGATGATATTCTGTACCCACGTGATTGTCAACGGCTTGTAGAGTTTTGTCAGCTTTATCAACGCGATGGAATAACCGACCGCAACAAGCACCGTGATGCAAAGGAAAATCACGCCTTTGGGCGATGCCGTAAACTCCAAGTTCTTGTTTAGCAACATCGTCACGACTCCGAAAAACGAGACGAACAGCCCGACGATGTTCATCGGCGTCATCTTCTCCTTGAGGAAAATGCTTGCGGCGACAGGTGTCACCAACGGAATCATCGCGACTATTGCGGATCCGATGATAGGGGAGGTGTTTTTCAAACCGTAACCTTCGAAGATGAAATACAGGAAAGGCTCGAAAAGCGCAGCAAGTGCAAATAATTTCAAGTGCTTCCTGTCTATTTTTTCGTTAAGACGGAAAATGAAAAGTATCGCCGTGAAGAAGATTGTGGCGACTACCAAACGGAGGAATATCGTCGCCGTCGGATTCAGATTTTTATAGACCTGCGTTGACCAGATGAACGATAACCCCCAGACAATCATTGCGATAACACCGCAAAGATGAACTATGTAATTTCTGTTTTTCATGCCGCAAAAATACTTCTTTTTTGTTGATATTTTTTCTCAATATGAAATAAAATTTGTGTAATTTTGCCAGTCATTAATAAATTTTAAAAATATGAGAAATATTATCGCGATTATTTTGACCTCGATGGTCTTGCTCACATCGTGCAAAGGCGACCGTGGTCCGATGGGTCCGGTTGGTCCGGCAGGACAGGACGGCAACGCAAATGTTCAATCAGCTACAATCGAGACGAGATTCTCCGACTGGGATTGGAGTGACGAGGCGTTGAATTGGGCCATCGCATTCGATTGGGATGCTATTGACATGGACATGGTCGATTACGGCGCATTGCTCGTGTATCTCGAAAATCCAAGTTCCGATGTCTATGCCTGGCATCAATTACCTCTCACAATGGTCATAACTGATTCATATTCAGCAATATTGGAGACATCCTATTATGACTATGGCTTCTCGATTTTCTGGACCAACTCCGACCTCCAGAAGCATAAGGATGTTCTGCAAAGCTATTATGACCAAGAACCTATGATGTTTAAGGTGGTTCTCATCGACGCCACGTCGTATGCGGCGCATCCCGACTGCGATTACAGCGATTACAACGAGGTGAAAGCAACATTTAACCTCGAATGATTTTCATGAGAAAAATCCTGAGGTTTTTGCTTTTCGCAGTTCTTGCGGTGATCTTCGTGCTTGCCGCGATGAACGTCTTCGTGCCGGTTTATGTGTTCGACGAACCGCAGCCTTTCCACGGAGAATATCTTCACAATCCCTATCAGAACATGGATTCAACGGCTTGGAAACGCTGCATTTTCCATGGGCACACCGAGCGTTACGGCGGCTTGACCAACGGCCGCGACATCAGCAGCGAGGTTTACGACAGCATGTACCGCAGCTTCGGCTACGACCATGTCGGCATTTCTGATTATAACATCGTCAATGATTTTGAAAAAGATGACGAAGGCTATATACCTGGTTATGAACACGGTTACAACCTTTGGAAGATTCATCAGCTTTGCCTCGGAACAGAAAAAGTCCGTCATGTTGACTATTTCTTCGGGCAGACGTTGAGCATGAAACAGCACACCATTAATAAATTAGGTGAACAGAATGTCGTGGCCTGTGTCGCGCATCCGGCTTTCGTGAAAAACAGCTATCGCGTCAAGGACATGAAATATCTGAGCAACTATCGGATTATGGAAGCTCTGAACGGATACGACAATTCGCCGGAACATTGGGACATGGCACTTTCCAACGGCCATTTGGTGTATCTCATCGCCGATGATGACACTCATAATCCGTTGAAATCCAATGATATTGGTTTGCGAATCACCTATCTTAACGCAAAAGAGAACAAGGCGGGGCAGCTTTTAGACGCACTCCTTTCGGGAAATGCCTACGGTGTTGATTTCAAGAAGATTGACGATGAGGACGTGGATGAGAAACGCGTCCGTTTTGAACGTGACATGCCTTATCTCACGAAAGCGGATCTTGATGGGACTCGTTTTTCTGTAAGAGTGACAAAACCAATAGAAAACGCACAGTTTATCGGTCAGGACGGAATGGTTCTGAAAGAAGAAAATCACATTCCCGGCGACTCGGTTTTTGAAACATCGTACAATATAAAACCTGCTGACACGTATGTGCGAACCGTGGTTGATTTCGGCGACGGCACTTCGCTGTGGCTCAATCCGATAACGCGGCATGAAAGCGAAACGATTGTGTATCAGCGTCTTGACCATGTTTCGTGGCTCTGGACGGCGGCGTTGTGGATGGCGTACATACTGTTAATTGTCTTGATTATAAAAATCCATAAAATCCTTAACTCCGAAGAGCCTAATGGAAAATAACTTGGCACCAATGCTATGAGTAAATTCTTTAGATTATTAACAATTGCAGCATGTGTAATATTGTCAATCACAGCGTGTAAGAAAAGCAATGTAGATCCTGAAAAGCCTGGCAATGGCAGTGTTGACGGTCATGACTATGTTGACCTCGGATTGCCGAGCGGGATAAAATGGGCAACGTGCAATGTCGGTGCATCTAACCCAGAAGATTGTGGGTTTTATTACGCTTGGGGTGAAACAAACACTAAAGGAACCTACAGTTTGGAAAATTATTTGTGGTTCGATCAGTCAACAGAAACATTTACGAAATATACATGGGAAAATAACGACATTACGCTTGAATCAGCTGACGATGCCGCCACTGCAAATTGGGGAGGTTGCTGGAGAATGCCAACACGAGATGAGCTCGCTGAACTTCAGAGTAATTGCAACTGGCAGTGGACCACCCAAAACAGCATAAATGGTTGGCTTGTAAAAGGTTCAAATGGAAATAGCATTTTTCTGCCTGCATCTGGAGGAAAATACGATGGAAATATCGTATATGTTGGTGAAAGAGGTTATTATTGGACTTCTTCTCTGGCAAAAAATTCATCGTATTATTATGAAGACGGGTCGTCATGCGCCAATAGTTGTATGTTTGACGATTGCAATATTGAATTCAGAAATTTTAATAGATGCGAAGGGTTTTCCGTCAGACCTGTGTATTCCGGGAAAGCATCAGTTTCAACAACTGATGTGAGCGAAGTGTCATATTATTCAGCAACTTGCGGAGGATATATTGCGTCTGCAAGTTCATCGGTAAAGGCAAGAGGTGTTTGCTGGAGCACTTCGCAATACCCAACAATTAACGATGCTCACACCACCGACGGAACCGGAAATGGCTCATTTACGAGCGAAATAACAGGATTGACCCCAAACACGAAATATTTCGTGAGAGCATACGCCATAAATGATGTTGGCACAAGCTACGGCTCAATTATGAGTTTCGTAACAAAAACTCCAACAACACCAACTGTTACAACCGATACGATTATGGAATATATAGCAGGTGGTGTGGTTGTTGCTGGATCAGTCACAGATGACGGCGGTTTGGATGTAACTGAACGCGGTTTTTGCTGGAGCACGGAGTCAGAACCAACAATTGACGACAATAAAGTTTCTTGTGGAACTGGTACAGGACGATATGTCAAAGAAATAACGGGACTTGACACAGGTAGGTGTTATCTTAAGGCTTTCGCCACTAATCAAAATGGAATCTCATATGGCAATGAATTTATTGTTGAAATTGGATCAGGCGTTATTGAAGGACATCCTTATATTGACCTCGGACTGCCAAGCGGGACGTTATGGGCATTATATAATGTGGGGGCGGTCTTTCCGGAAGACTGTGGCAATCTTTACTCTTGGGGAGAGACTGAACCAAAAAGCAATTATTATTGGGATACATACAAATGGTGCCGGGGCAGTTCCTATACGCTGACAAAATATTGTACCGATAATTACTACGGCACTGTGGATGGCAAGACCGAACTTGATCCTGAAGATGATGTGGCTTACGTGAAATGGGGCGGTTCATGGCACATGCCGACTTACGACGAAATGCGTGAACTCGTAGATGAATGTGATATGACTTATGCAACGAATAACGGTGTTAAGGGTGTGCAATTCACGGGACCAAACGGCAAAACCATGTTCTTGCCTGACTGTAAAAAAGAATCTAATTATGGTTATTACTGGGTGAATGAAATATGTGATTACTATCCGACTCAGGCGAAATGTACCATATTTGAGCATCAATGGAGCCTGCCGAGTATTGAAGAATATTCCAGATATTGTGGATGTCAAGTTCGCCCCGTATCTACTCCAACTAAATAACAACAAGAGAGAGAAATCGGTGGGAAATCGTTTTCTCTCTCTTCGTCTCCCGTTTCCCGTTTTCCTTCTCCCTAAACATTATAGTTTCTCGCCCCGAAAATCCTGCTCCCGACCCTCACCATCGTCGCACCTTCCTCGATTGCAATCGGATAATCGTCCGACATCCCCATTGAAATCTCTTTAAAATATTCACAATCAGTGAAATACTTTGTTTTTAATGTTCCGAAAATATCTTTGAGATGATGAAACTCTTTGCGGATTTGGATTTCATCGTCGGTGTTGGTGGCCATTCCCATCACGCCGCAGATGCGGACGTTTTTCATCGCCTTGAAAGCGTCTGAATTGAGGATTCCTTCGGCTTCTTCGAGGTTCAGGCCGAACTTCGTCTCTTCCTCCGCAATGTGGAACTGAAGCAGGCAGTCAACGATACGGTCATGCTTAACGGCTTCTTTATTAACAGCTTGCAAAAGATTCTCGGTGTCGATAGAATGAATCAGTTTGACGAAAGGAACGATATATTTTATCTTGTTTGTCTGTAAATGCCCGATGAAATGCCAGTCGATGTCTTTAGGCAGAACTTCGTGTTTGTCGCGCATTTCGAGGGCGTGGTTTTCGCCGAAAACGCGCTGTCCGGCATCGTAAGCCTCCTGCAACGCCTCCACTGGTTTTGTCTTCGATACTGCAACCAATAAAACCCCGTAAGGTATTGTTTTTCTTACTGTTTCAAGATTTTCTCTGACCATTTTTTTGATTTTTTTATTTTGTGCAAAAGTAATAAAAAAAATATTAATTTTGCGAAAATTTACTGCGATGAAAAAATACATTGTGACACTGCTTAAAGTGTTGATTTTCTTTTTGGTGCTGTTTGAATCAATGAGGTTGATCTTCGCATTTTACTATTGGGATCTCATTCTCGTTGAAAAGGTTCCTTTGACAGAAGTGCTGAAATGCTTCGTGAAATGTATTCCGATTGACGTGGCGACGGCTTCTTACATGATGGTTCTGCCTGCTATCGCAATGTTCATCGGGATTTGTGTGAATGACAAAACGAATTTCAAATGGATGAGATGGTATTTCTACATCATCATCGCTGTCTATGTCTTGATTGTGATGGGTGAGGTCGGAATATATGGTGAATGGCGTACCAAATTGAATTACAAGGCTTTGCTGTATCTTAAACATCCTGATGAAGTAATCAGGACGGCATCGACAAGCCAGACCGTGAGGCTGCTTACATCGTGGGGCGCATTCACGATCCTGTTCTGCTGGTGGTATTACAAATGGGTGGAGCCTACCGACAAACTTGACGACCAGCGCAAACCGCCGTTTATCCAGTATCCTGTTGCTATAATTCTGATTTTGGGATTGTTGTTCCTTGGAATGAGAGGCGGCTTCAACGCCATTCCGATATCTACAAGTTCGGGATATTTCAGCAATTACAAGTTGGCCAACGTCATTTCGGTCAATCCGGCGTATAACCTGCTCGAAAATATGACCAATGTGCATCAGATGAATGAGAAGAACAATTTCAGTTACATGTCGTCTGAAAAAGCGGAGGAGATAACGAATAAAACTCATCAAGTCGATTGCGACTCAACGGTTTACCATATCTCAAAGATTGAGAAGCCGAACATTATGATAGTTCTTCTCGAGAGTTGGTCGGCGGATTTGGTTGAGTCGCTTGGCGGCGATCCGAGTGTGACGCCGAATTTCCATGAGATGGAAAAAGAAGGTCTGCTGTTCACCAATATTTACGCGAGTGCGAACCGCTCGGAGCAGGCGCAGGCTAATATTTTCGGCGGACTGCCAGGCATCCCGCTGACGACAATCACCAACCATCCCGAAAAGTATTACGCGGTGCCTTCGCTGCTCACCCCGATTGACTCAATGGGTTATTACACAAGCTATTACTACGGAGGCGAACTGAATTACGCGAACATTCTTTCATATCTGCGATACAACGAGTTTGATAAGATTGTTGACCATAAAGACGTTGATGCCGGTTTCCATTCCGGCAAGTTGGGCTATCATGACACCGACATGCTTCCGTGGGTGGCTAAACAAGTGAAAGACCAGCCTGAGCCGTTTTTCACGACGGTCTTCACACAGAGCAGCCACTCGCCTTACGATTATCCGAAGGTGCTTGAGAAACTCGACTGGCTCAAACTCGAACCGGATTACATGAACAGTGCGCATTACGCAGATTTCGCCTTGAAACTGTTCATGGACGCGGCCAAGAATGAACCGTGGTATGAGAACACGATATTCATCTTCGTCGCCGACCACAGCCATGAAACCGAAAAGAACTATCCGTTGGAATCGTTTGAATATCATCAGATTCCGTTGCTTATTACGGGAGAGCCGTTGCAGGATTCATTGCGCGGGACCACTTTCGACAAGATTTGCAGCAGCCTCGATATTCCGGCGACAATGCTCGCACAGTTCGGAATAAAACACGAACAGTTCATCTGGAGCAAGGACGTGTTCAACTGCTGCTATCGCCCGTTTGCGTTCTTCGAACTCGGCGGCGGTTTCGGATGGAAGACAAACGAGGGCAGCTTCATTTATTCAAATATGTACGGACCGACAAAGGTTACGCTTCCAAATGAAGTCAGGGACAGCATTGTCGAACAAGGCCAGGCGTATATGCAACGCCATTTTGAATTGTTCTGCAATTATTAAATTAGAAATGCAAATTAAGTAAAATAATAACGAAAAAAATCTTATTTTTGCAAGCGATAAATTTTTGAGAAATAGAAAATAGAAATACAACATGTTCGAGGGATTAAGTGAAAAATTAGAACGTTCGTTCAAGATATTAAAAGGTCATGGCTACATTACGGAAATCAATGTGGCAGAGACACTTAAGGAAGTTAGAAAGGCTTTGCTCGAGGCTGATGTCAGTTTCAAGATCGCAAAAGATGTCACAAACACAATCAAGGAGAAAGCTCTCGGCCAGAAGATTCTGACCTCCGTTTCTCCAGGACAGCTGATGGTGAAAATCGTTCACGATGAGCTCGCCGAATTGATGGGCGGTGAACACTCGGAACTGAATCTTAAAGGCAATCCGACGGTTATTTTGATAGCCGGTCTTCAGGGTTCCGGTAAGACGACGTTCTCGGCTAAACTTGCCAACTACTTGAAAACCAAGAAGGGAAAGAGCGTGGTGCTCGTCGCCGGTGACGTATATCGTCCCGCCGCCATAAACCAGTTGAAGGTCTTGGGTGAACAAGTCGGCGTTGAAGTTTATTCCGAGGAGGAAAACAAGAATCCGGTTCAAATAGCGCAGCACGCAATAGAGAAAGCGAAGAAAGACGGGAAGAACGTTGTCATCATCGATACCGCCGGACGTTTGGCCGTCGATGAGGAAATGATGAACGAGATTGAGAACGTCAAGAACACCGTGAAACCGCAGGAGACCTTGTTCGTCGTTGATGCGATGACAGGTCAGGATGCCGTGAACACGGCCAAGGCTTTCAACGACAGACTCGATTTCGATGGCGTCGTGCTTACAAAACTCGACGGCGACACACGCGGCGGCGCGGCGTTGACAATACGCACCGTCGTCGAGAAACCGATAAAATTCGTCGGCCTCGGCGAGAAAATGGACGCACTCGACATCTTCTACCCGAAACGTATGGCCGACCGTATCCTCGGCATGGGCGACATCGTTTCTCTCGTCGAACGCGCACAGGAACAGTTTGACGCTGAAGAAGCCGAGAAACTCAAGAGGAAACTCGTGAAAAATGAGTTCAATTTCAACGACTTCCTGAAACAAATCCAGCAGATCAAGAAGATGGGCAGCCTCAAAGACCTCGCCGGGATGATTCCCGGAATGAACAAAATCAAAGATGAAGACATCGATGATGACGCTTTCAAGAGCATCGAAGCCATCATCGGCTCAATGACCCCGGAAGAGAGAGAAAACCCGAAAATCATCAACGGAAGCAGAAAGAGAAGAATAGCTGCCGGTTCGGGCAACGACATCAACGAAGTCAACCGTCTTATCAAACAGTTTGACGAGACATCAAAAATGATGAGAATGATGACGACTGGCGGCGCAAAGAAGATGATGCAGATGATGCAACAAGCGAAACGCAACCAGAAAAGATAAGTGTTTAAAGATAAAAAGATATGACAGTATCAGAAGACAAAATCATTGACGGCAAAGCCATCGCCGATGCAATGAAAAAAGAAATAGCGGCGGAAGTCGCAGAAATGATTGACAACGGTCAAGCGGCCCCGCATCTTGCGGCGGTCATCGTCGGCGACGACGGCGCAAGCAAGACATACGTGGCATCAAAAGAAAAAGCATGCCACTCCGTAGGTTTCACCTCATCTGTTTACAGACTTCCTGAAGCAGCAACGGAAAAGGAGGTCCTCGACTTAGTCGATTTTCTCAACAAAGACGATGAAATCGACGGTTACATCATCCAGCTTCCGCTGCCGAAACACATCGACGAGAAAAAAGTCGTGCATTCCATCAGCTACAAAAAAGACGTTGACGGGTTCACACCTGTTAATATAGGCCTCATGCAGCTCGGAGAAGAATGCTTCCTCCCCGCGACACCATCAGGAATCGTCGAGCTTCTGAAACGCTCCGGCATCGAGACTGCGGGCAAACATGTTGTAGTCCTCGGCCGCTCAAATATCGTCGGAACCCCAATCAGCGTGATGCTTTCAAGAAAAGGCGCAGATGCGACGGTGACGATGTGTCATAGTAAAACACAGAATATCAAGGAGTTGACACGTCAGGCGGATATTCTCATCGTCGCAATCGGGAAACCGCTGTTCCTCAAGGCTGATATGGTCAAGCCGGGGGCAGTCGTCATTGACGTCGGCATCCATCGTATTCCGGATGAGACAGAAGAAAAGGGTTATCGCATAGAAGGTGACGTTGATTTTGATGAAGTTTGCAAAGTCGCATCAAAAATCACCCCGGTTCCTGGCGGCGTCGGCCCTATGACAATTGTTTCATTGCTTTATAACACTTTGCAGGCAAGAAAAAGAAGATAAATATGGGAAAAAATAGCATTTTCACAGCATTATTTTTACCGATAATGCTGTTTTTCGTCTTGATAATGTCGCCGGAGATGACATTCGGACAGACTTATCACACGACATCAAAGAAGGCAATTAATCTTTATAAAAAAGGCAAGTCCGCATATATCAAGAAAGATTATGAAAAGTCGTTGAAACTGATCGAGAAATCATTGAATTGCGACAATGATTTTGTAGAAGCCCTGCAAATCAGGGGTGGAATAGGAATTGCGCTCGATGACATCAAAATGGCGGCCAATTCATACGAGAGGTCTCTTGCAGCCGATTCGACAGCTTTCCCTTGGAATGCGGTGGTTTTGGCAAATCTATACATGGAAAGTGCTGATTATGAAGATGCTATCAAGGTCTTGAAATGGTATTCAAAACTGAATAATCAAAAAGAGGAAAAACTTAAGATTGCAAGGAAACTGCTTGCCAACGCCGAATTCAGAAATTTCGCCGTGAACAATCCTGTTGATTTTGAACCTGTTAATGTTGGTGAAAATGTCAACACCGACGGCGATGAATATATCAACCAGATTGCGCCTGATGGCGGAAGAATCTATTTCACCCGCCGTTTGCAGGAAAAAGATGAAAATGGCTACAGAATCGAAGGTGTATATTACTCTTCGATAGTCGGTTCGGATTATGTCACGGCGATCCCGATGGACCTTGACTGGAACAACAACAAAAGGATTGGTGCAGTGAATATCTCGGCTGACCAGAAAAAGATGTTTTTTGTCGGCTTCGACTGGCTCGACAGCAAAGGCAGGGGAGATATTTACATGTCATTGTATGAAGACACGAATTGGGGAAAACCTGTCAACCTCGGAAATGTTGTGAACACTTCAACTGTTGAGTCACAACCATGTCTCAGCCCTGACGGAACTGAACTTTATTTCACAAGATATTCAAGGACTTACGAAAGCACCGACATTTATGTGAGTACATGTTTTAAAGGCGAATGGTCGAATCCGCAGTCGTTGACCAATATCAATTCAACGGGCAATGAGATGGCTCCGTTCCTGCATCCCGACGGGAAGACTTTGTATTTCGCTTCTGATGGCTTTCCTGGAATGGGCGGTTATGACATTTTCATGAGCAGGCGTAATGAGAAAGGTGAGTGGAGCGAGCCGGTCAACCTCGGATACCCGCTTAATACCGAAGGCGATGAGATGACTTTCGCCGTAAGTACCGATGGAACAACAGGTTACATTTCCTCAATAAGAGAAAACGGTTTCGGTGGCTACGACATCTACGTTTTCAATCTTGATCCTGAAGTCGCACCGGAAACCGTTGCTGATGAACAGCGTTTCGTTCTTCATAATATCAAATTCGAGCTTGATAGCGATGTCCTTGATTCTGTTTCTTATAAAGAAATTGCTTCGGTGGCAGCATATCTGAGTGAAAACCAAAATGTTAAGGTTGAAATCGCAGGTTTTACAGACAATAGCGGAAGCAAGGAGCATAATCTCGACCTTTCGTTGCGAAGAGCTGAATCGGTGAAGAAAGCTCTCGTTGGAATGGAGATAGAAGAAAATAGGATCTCGACGAAAGGCTATGGCGAGAACCGTCCTGTCGCTCCGAACGACAATGAAGAAGGTCGCGCGTTGAACAGACGTGTTGAAATGCGGATTTTATAATTAATGTGTGGTATTATAAAAGAGGAAGGGCGGACTTGAATGTCTGCCCTTTTTCATAATGCTTTGCCAGCTCCGTCGTAACATCCTGCTTTGAAACCTTTGAAACCCATGAAACCTTTGAAACTTTCTTAGTCCTTGTCCGCTCCGTCGTGGAACATCCTGTCGATTATCTCACGGTATTTTTTCTGGATTACGGCTCTCTTGACTTTCAGAGTAGGAGTGAGGATGCCGTTTGCTGTCGTCCACTCATCAGAGATGAATTTGAACCGTTTGATTTTGTCGGTGTCTCCGAAGGAATTGTTGATTTTTTTCACTTCTTTGCCAAGACGGTCGGAGACTTCCTTTTTGTCGAGCATCTCTGACGGATTCGTGAAGATGATGTTGTGTTTCTGACACCACGATTTCAGGAATGTGAAATCCGGGACTATCAACGCCGCCGCAAATTTCTCGTTCTCGCCAAAGACCACGATGTTCTCAAAGAACCCTGATTCGGAGAATTTACTTTCGATGACATCGGGGTTGATGTATTTCCCGAGTGAGGTCTTGAATAGGTTTTTTACGCGCCCGGTAATCTTAAGTTGCCCGTATTCTGTAATCATGCCGAGGTCGCCGGTGTGAAACCAACCTTCATTATCAATGACTTCGGCTGTCAACTCCGGCATTTTGTAATAGCCTAACATGATGTTTGTGCCTCGGCAGAGAATCTCGCCGCTCTCGTTGATTTTTATTTCCACGCCGGGAAGGGCGGGGCCTACAAAACCGGCTTCGCGGCCGTGAGGTACGTTGGAGCTTGTCGCGATTACAGGCGAGCATTCCGTCATGCCGTAACCCTCGTAAACAGGCATCTTTATCGCAGAGAAGAAGGCGGAGATGTTCGGCTGCAAGCTGGCCGCACCGGAAACGATGATGTCGAAATGCTCGGCTCCGAGGTTCTTGCGGATCTTGCTGTAAACCATCTTGTCGGCGATGTGGAGCTTTAAATTGTAAAGCCAGCTGCGGCCTTCAATTTTGTATTTTTCGGCAAGCCTCATCGACCAATAGAAAATGCTCTTTGAAAGGCCGTGCATTTTTTGCCCGGATTGACGTATCTTCGTGTAAATCTTCTCCAAAAGCCTTGGAACACAAGCCATCATCGTGGGATGAATCTCCTTCATGTCCTGGGCGATGGTGGCCAAACTTTCAGCGTAATACACCGACATCCCCAAATATTGGTACAGGTAAACCAAAGTCCTTTCGTATGCGTGGCATAATGGCAGGAAACTGAACGCACGTGTCGAGTCTTTTGAGGGCGTGTCGCGCAGCCCTTTGATTTGTCCGAGTATATTGGCATGTGAAAGCATCACGCCTTTCGGAGTACCTGTCGTCCCGCTTGTGTAAATGATTGTGGCACAGTCGTTTGGATTGACATCAGCCTTGCGACGTTCAAGTTCTTCTTGGTCAATGTTTTCTTTGCCTAAATTAATAAGGTCGTCCCAGATTGGAAATTCTTCTTTGCGTTTTATAAAAGTGTAAACCATCTCCAAGGACGGGATCTCACTTTTTATTTCCTCGATTTTGTTGAGGACGACAAGACCTTCAACCATGACGAATCTTGCTTCGCTGTTGTTTATGATTGTGCGGTAGTCCTCCTTGCTCAATGTGGGGTAAATCGGCACCGTTATCGCCCCGACTTGCTGGATGGCCATGTCAATCATGTTCCATTCCGGTCTGTTTCCGCTGATGATGGCAACTTTGTCGTCTTTCTTGATGCCTAATTTGATAAAAGCGTGGCTTAAGGTATTTGTTATATCAACGTATTCTTTAATGCTGTACTTCCTCCAAACACCGTTCTCTTTTCTTGCAAGTGCACAATCCTGATCGGGGTGCTTTTGAAGGTAAGTCATTAAAATGTCAAAAATTCGTTTTTCTTCCATTGTTTGTATGATTGAAAACATTGCAAAAATACATCAAAAATCACTATGAATTATTATATGTGGCATTTGTGGCAAAAAATGTTGTAAAACGGTCGTATTTTGGTGAAAATGGTTATATAGTGGTGAAAAAATGATGTTATATTATATGTGTAACGTGAAAAGTTGATATTTGCTGCATAAAATTTTATAGATTTTGTGAAAAATAGTCACTTTTTGATGCTGTTTTTCATTTTAATATAATATGTTGCCATCCTGTTTCCGTGGCGTTTGATGATGTCGTTCTCAACCATCGACTTCAAGGCGTTCTCGACAGACAGTTGGGATGTCGCCCATCACATCGCTCTTGTTGAATCTGCCGAGGCCAAAATCGCCTAATTTTTATTCCATTCGCCTAAAATTCACCAAAATTAGGCGATTGAGGCTGCAAAAATACAAATTAAAAGAATACGAAATAATTTTTTATAAAAAATCAAGGACGACCCCAAAAGACCGCCCTTGATGGTATTTTCGTTAATCCGCGGAAACGCAAATATCTGTAAATCAACTTCCGAAGTCATCAAACATTATGTTGTCCTTCGGTACGCCGAGGTTGTCGAGCATATTCAGCACCGCCTGCGTCATCATAGGCGGACCGCAGAGATAGTATTCGATGTCTTCTGGCGCCTCGTGGCTCTTGAGGTAATTCTCGAACAAGACCTCATGGATGTTCCCGATGTAGCCCGTCCAGTTGTCCTCCGGCAACGGCGCCGACAGCGCGATGTTGAACTTGAAATTCGGATTCTCCGCCTCGATCTTCTTGAAGTCGTCGATGTAGAACAGCTCGCGCAGCGAACGTCCGCCGTACCAGAACGAGGCCTTGCGGTCGGTGTGCCTGGTGAGGAACTGGTCGAGGATGTGCGAACGCATCGGGGCCATGCCCGCGCCGCCGCCGATGAAAATCATCTCGTTCTTCGTGTCCTTGACGTGGAACTCGCCGTAAGGCCCGCTGATAGTGACCTTGTCGCCGGGCTTCAACGAATAGATGTACGACGAGCAGACACCCGGGTTCACCTTCATGAATCCGCCGTTGACACGGTCGAACGGCGGCGTGGCGATGCGCACGTTCAACATGATGATGTTGTCCTCCGCCGGATGGTTCGCCATCGAATACGCGCGGAACTGCGGCTCCGGGTTGTGCATCACAAGGTCGAACATGTGGAACTTCTCCCAGTCCTTCTGATATTCCTCGTTGACGACGATGTCTTTGTAGTTGACGTCAATCTTAGGGACATCGATCTGGATGTAACCGCCCGACTTGAAGTTAAGGTGTTCGCCTTCAGGGAGTTTGACTTTGAATTCCTTGATGAAGGTGGCGACGTTCCTGTTGCTGACGACTTCGCATTCCCATTTCTTGATGCCGAAAATCTGCGGGTTGATGTGAATCTTCATGTCTTCGCGTACCTTCACCTGACAGCCGAGACGCCAGTGGTTCTGCTGTTCTTTCCTGCTGAAGAAACCTGTCTCTGTCGGGAGAATGGTGCCGCCGCCTTCGAGGACCTGACACTTGCACATTCCGCAGTTGCCGCCGCCGCCACATGCCGACGGCAGGAAAATCTGTTCGTTGGCGAGCGTGGCCAAGAGCGAGTTGCCCGGCTCGACCTCAAGGTTCTTATCGCCGTTAATGTCGATGTTCACCTTACCTTGCGGAGTGAGCCGCTTGCGGACAATCACGAGGACCGTGACGGGAATCAGAACCGCAATAAGGAAGACTATTACGCTGGTGATGATGATTGATGTTGTACTCATGATATGCCTCCTTTAAAATGAAATACCGAGGAATGACATGAATGCTATTCCCATTAAACCAGTGATGATGAATGCGATGCCGGTGCCTTGCAGCGACTTCGGCACGTGCGAGTATCTTATCTTCTCTCTTATTGCCGCCATGCCGGTGATGGCGAGCATCCAGCCGATGCCGGAGCCGAGCCCGTAGGAGACGGCCTGCCCGATGTTCGGGAAGTGCTTCTCCTGCATGAAGAGGCACGCGCCGAGGATGGCGCAGTTAACGGCTATCAGCGGAAGGAAGATGCCGAGTGATGAATATAGCGACGGACTGAATTTCTCGATCACCATCTCGAGAATCTGCACGATGGCGGCGATGATCGCGATGAAGAGTATGAAACTCAGGAAGTCGAGGCTCACGTTTTCAAAAGCGGGGCTTAGCCATGACAATGCGCCGGCCGACAGCACGTACTTGTCAAGCAAGTAGTTGATTGGCACCGTGATGAGAAGCACGAATGTCACGGCGATGCCGAGGCCGAATGATGTCTTCACGTTCTTCGAAACGGCTAAGAATGAGCACATTCCAAGGAAATATGCGAAGATCATGTTGTCGATGAAAATCGAACGGATGAAAATGCCTAATGATTCCATGTTATTTCTTCTCCTCCACAGGCTTCTGGCACCAGATGATGATTCCTATGATAATCAAAGCCATAGGAGGCAAAATCATGAGGCCGTTGTTCATATATCCAAAATCGTAAAGTCCTTCGGGGATGACCCTGAGTCCGAAGAGCGTGCCGCTGCCGAACAGCTCGCGGAAGAAGGCGACGATGACCAAAATCATGCCGTAGCCGAGTCCGTTGCCGATGCCGTCGAGGAACGAAGGCCACGGCTTCTGCGCCATCGCGAAGGCTTCGAGACGCCCCATCACGATGCAGTTGGTGATGATGAGGCCGACGAAGACCGACAGCGACTTGCTCACGTCATAGACGAAAGCCTTGAGGAACTGGTCAACGAGGATGACGAGTGTGGCGACGACTATGAGTTGCACGATGATGCGTATCTTTGAAGGTATTCCCTTGCGCATCAATGAGATGACGAGGTTTGAAAGTGCCGTCACGACGGTGACGGAGAGAGCCATGACGATGGCCGGCTTCAGCTTCGCGGTGACAGCTAACGACGAGCAGATGCCGAGAATCAGCACCGTGACAGGGTTGGCCTGTCGCAATGGCTTTGTTATTAGTTCTAAATCCTTGCCCATTGCTTACTTGTTGATATAAGGTAAATATGACTCTAATACATTCTTAATCATATCGTTGACACCATGCGACGTGATGGTGCCCCCGCTGATGGCATCGACTGAGTGACTCTGCATGTCTTCGGGAAGGACGGCGATGCCGCCTTTCTGCACGTTGATTGAGACAAACTGTCCGTCCCGGAAAATGACCTTGCCGGAAAACTGCCTCTGGAACTTCTCGGTCGTTATCTCTGCGCCGAGACCCGGTGTCTCCGACTTGTGGTCGAAGACGGCGCCCACGACGGTCTGGTAGTCGGCAGAGAGTCCGAGATAACCCCAGATCGGCCCCCAAAGGCCAGCACCCTGCAACGGAACGACGTTGACCTGCCTGCCGTTGTCGTCGATGATGAACATGGGCAATGAGAACTCTTTGCCGTTGGCCTTGTTGTAAAGCTCGTCTTTTAAATTGATTTTGAACGCCTTGCATTTTGTGTAGTCGCTCGTGGCTTCGTCAGTGACGTTGCCTTGCGGGTCGATGACAATCATTTTCTCACAATAATTATCAAAGTCTTCTGAATTTACATTCTGAATGCCGGCGGCTTTCAAAATCATCATTTTTTTCTCGTTGTTGATGTTGTCCTGCTGATATGGCTGGAGCAGCAACGCCGCGCCCGAAAGCAGAACCGAGACGATGACTACAAGGATGATGATGTATCTGAAGATGTAACTGTCTTTCATTTTGCGCTCCTTTCTGCCGCTGCCCAGCGGTTCTTGCGTTTTCTGACATTTGCCGCGACGACGCACCAGTCGATGAGCGGCGCGAACACGTTGAGAAGCAGGATGGCGAGCATCATGCCTTCAGGATAGCCCGGGTTCGCGACGCGGATGAGGATGGCGACGGCTCCGATGAGGAAACCGTAGATCCATTTGCCAGTGCTGGTCTGCGCCGCCGTCACCGGGTCGGTGGCCATGAAGAACGTGCCGAACATGAATCCGCCCATCATCAGATGGTAGTAGAACGGGACTTCCATTGCCGAATTGGCTCCGATGCCGTTGAAGATGAGACCCATGACGATGGCGCCGACGAATGATGAGACGATGATTCTTAAATCAGAAACGCCTGTGATTATCAGGAACAAGGCACCGATCAGGATGGCGATTTTTGATGTCTCACCGACGCTGCCTGGTATTGTGCCGACGAACATTTCCATGATGCTTGGAAGCTGTTCCGTCGTGCCGCCGTTGAGTATCGTGCCGAGCGGTGTCGCGCCGCTGAAGGCGTCGGCTTTCTCCGCAATCCACACATTGTCGCCCGTCATCTTCGACGGATAGGAGAAGAACAGGAAGGCGCGTGCGAGAAGCGCGGGGTTCACCACGTTCATGCCGCTGCCGCCGAACACTTCCTTGCCGATGATGACAGCGAATGCCACCGCGACGGCGAGCATCCACAGCGGCACGTCGGCAGGCATGACCAACGGGATGAGGAATCCGGTCACGAAATAGCCTTCGTTGACTTCCTCATGACGGATCTCTGCGAAGACAAACTCTATCACGAGACCGACGATGTAACTCACAAGATAAAGCGGGATGATCTTTAGAAGACCGTAACCGACTGTCTGCCAGAAAGTTGCGTCTTGTCCCCATGACAGGAAATGCTGATAGCCGATGTTCCATGTCCCGAAAAGGAAGCAGGGGATGAGGGCTATCACGACGTAAAACATGTTGCGTTTCATATCGACGGCGTCCCTGATGTGCGCGCCGGTGTCCACAACCTTGTTCGGCGTGTAGAGGAACGTCTCGAAAGCCTCGAATGTCGAATGGAACTTGGCGTATCTGCCGCCTTCCTCGAAATCAGGCTTGATTTTATTGATATAATTGCGTAATCCCATAACTCATTGATTTTTAGTTCATTTCCTTGCGGGCAAGCTCAAGTCCGTCACGGATGATCTGTTGGATGGCGGTCTTCGACGGGTCGATGACCTCGCAGAGCGCAAAGTCTTCAGCGTCAACCTCATAGATGCCGAGCTCCTCCATCTGGTCTATGTCTTTGATGATGCAGGCTTTCAGGAGCTGCATCGGATAAATGTCGAACGGGAACACCTTCTCGAACTTGCCTGTCATGATGAGCGGGCGGACATCGCCGTTCCTGTTGGTGTCAAGGACGAAAGTCTTCTTCTTGAAAAGTGAGGAAATCATGGTATTTGTCGATGTGAACCTCTTGAAATTCGGTGCGAGCCAGCCAAAGAGACGGTACTCGTTGCCTTCCGGAATCACTGTGATTTGGTTGTCGTAGAAACCGAGGAAGTTGTTTCCGGTGATGTTTCTGCCGGTCAGGACATCGCCGCTGATGACGCGGACGTTCACGCCGCCTGACACCAACGTCCCGATGTCGGCACCGATGTTGACTTTGTAATAATGTGGGTTATTTGCCTCCGAACCCGTCAGCGCGATGATGCGGCTGCTGTCGTATTTGCCAGTGAGGAACAGTTTCCCGATGGTTATGACCTCCTGCGGACCGCAGTACCACACGACTTCGCCTTTGTTTATCGGGCTGAGTGCGTTGATCTGCGTGCCGACGTTGCCGGTCGGATGCGGACCATGGAAGTCGGTGACGACAACGTTTGCCGGCTTTGTAATCTTGGCGATTACATTGTGGCATCTCTTGCAGCTGGCTTTAAGGTTCAGATAAAGTTTCCCGTCGGTCAGTTTCGACAATATTTCGACACCGGCGTTGAACGCCTCGACTTGATTCTCAATGATGTAACCTGTGCTTGGTGCGAGTGGTGCGCTGCTGAACATTGATATGACGATACATTTTGGCATATCGTTAGGGTTCGCGATTGTGGAATAAGGACGCTGACGGAGCATCGTCCATACACCGCTTTGCAACATCTTGTCAATCACTTCGTTACGCTTGATTGTCAAAATATCGGCCTTCCAGAAGTCGATGGCTTCATTCTTGCCGTCAGCCTCGACGATGACTTGCATGACGGCGCGTTTCTCGCCGCGTACCACGGCTTTCACCGTGCCTGAGATGGGAGATGTGAAAAGTATGTTTTCGCGGTTTTTGTCATGGAACAGCACGGAACCGGCCAGCACTGCATCGCCCTCGGCTACATGAAGTTTCGGGACAATCCCGATGAAGTCGTCCGGCTTGACGGCGCAACGTCTAACCTCGAAAACCTCGGTCTCCTCACGCGCTTCACCGGCAAGATGAATGTCAAGGCCTTTCTTGATTTTAATAACAGATTCCATTCTAATGATGAAAATATTTGTACTTCCTTATTTCTTAAGCCATTTTTGAGTGTTTCTTCCAACTTTTATCAGGTAAATGCCGCTTCCCCACGTTGCCGTGTCAATAGTTGTGAAACCACAGGCGTTTTCTTTTTCAAAAATCATTCTTCCTTGAAAATCAAATACTTGTATTGAGTTGGTTTTTTGAATTAAAATATTCAGTTCGGTGTCGCCTGGATTAGGATATATTGTCATGTTGCCGTTTCCATTTTCAATGAAATCCTCTTCAATCGAGGTTATTTCAACGTGCATAGGCGGCAGCTTTATAAGGTCAATCGAAGCAGCACCGTATTCGGCATTGCTGGTCCTCGAGAAGACCCATTTCATGACGTATTTTCCTGCGGCAATTGGCAATTCAAAAAGCTGCCAGTCGCTTCCAGTCAGTTCATACCTCGTGTTGTTGAGCGTAAATGTGAATGAATCTTCTTCATTATCAGAACTTTTGTAATAGAACGACATGTTGTCAGGGATTTCAGTTTCAACGCCAAGCACTATCCTCGACTGTTTCGTTGAAGAATTTGACGTTGATGTGTAACAATAATCTCCTTCGTAAGGATCTTCATCGTTTCGTACCCAAGGTGATGAACCTGAATTATTCCATTGGAAATCAGGGTTTAAATAATCATTTTCAAAATTTTCGATGCAGTTTCCGAGTGGGATGTCCGACTGATAGACCTCGGTGTAACCATCAGATTCTGTTGTGACCGAATATTCAATAATCGCTCCGAACGGAGCATCGTCGTCAATCGTCAAGACAAATGTAACATCAAGACTGTCAGCAAATTGGATGCCATCGGTTTCAATTTCGTATTGTTCGTATGTCACAACCGGCGCATCAAGATGTATAGTGTGTTTTACTCCGTTGCTGTTGCTGTGTCCGATGTTGTTCACGGTGAAAGTGAGTTTTGATGTTTCGCCTTTGTAAAGCCTGTCGGTCGGGTTGCCTTCAGCGTCGGTGATGCTGAAATGGGTCACTTTGAAGGCCGGCGCATTGGCGATAATGACGAAATCATCTGTAAATGAACGTGTTCCGTCGGTCATGGCAAGGTTGAAAACGATTTTCGTCTGGTCTGGAACATCATCGCTGACTTTTATTCTGAAAGCGTTTTCCTTCATCTTGATTTCATTGGCTGAAATTGATTCGTAAGTTGTTGAAGATGAAAGAATTTCGATATATGGCGATTCTGTCGTCAACTCAACATTGACGTTGCTCATGTTTTCAAAACCGACGTTGTGCAGGCTCATATTCAAAGTTACTTCATCATTGAAGTCGAGTTTCCCGTCTTCATCGTTGACATGGCAGTCGCTGAAAATCAGATACGGGCCTTCGTCTGGGATGACCGTAATTTTTTCTGAATATCTGTAATAATTTTGTTTTGTGATTGTCAGAAGTATTTCAGTGCCAAGCTCTTGCGGAATAATTTCAATTGTTTGTGAAGTGCCTGTTCCGGTGCCGAGGCCGATGATTTCTCCGTTTGCCGTAAGGCAGATGGTGGAGCCTTCGTCGGCGGTGACATTGTATTCCGTCGTTCCTTCAACAACAACCGGAAGCATCGTAACAGTAAGATATTGAGGCATTTCGGTGTAAAGATTCATGTAAACATCTCCATGATGATGGAAAAGGTAATATGTGATCTCCTTGCCATCTTCCCATCCGGTCCATCCTGACTGTCTGAGATAATATTTCCCGGCTGCGTTGCCGTAGGCGGGCAGTATGAAATCGTGAGGATGCGTGCTGCCGTAGTCGGGCATGAAGTCGGGCCACATGTTGTCGTAAACGCCCCACACATAAACGTCGTTGAGGAATGAGTACGACACCTCCGTTGCTGCAATAAGTCCGAGTGCTCCATGTTGGTGGCGGTGGAACGCCTCCGCGAAACAGCCGTTTTGCCCTCCGTAATTGAATTTTCCGGTGAGACAGTTGTTTGACATTACGTAAGTCAAATCTGGGTTTACAAGCCGGTTGATGCTCCCGATGCTATACGACGGCTCGCCCCAAAGTTCTTCGGCTCCGTGGTCGCGATGCTGTACGATGAAAGCGCCGGCGTTGATGGCCGCATTGACGGCATTGGAGTTCGCATCCCATTCAGTGAGGTGCGACATCGTCTGTGGTATGTAACCTAAACCGTTGGGTCCGAAATAGTTGACAACGGAATTTGTGTTGTCGGCCGTTGACCATAAACTCCCTGGATTGCCTTCGTAAATGGCGTTGAGCCTCACGGGATGTTTACCGAGACCGTGCTCCCAGAAACCGTTTACGACCTCCGAACAAAGCTGAAACCATCTTTCAAGTTGGAATCCCATCGCAGTGACCGGTTTGTCGTAGAAATGCGGATTTGTCGTCGGATGACGCTCGTATTGCAAGTCTTTGTTTATCATGTGATAAAGCTCGTCGAAGTCGCGTCCTGTGATACGTCCGACTGCCACGTCAGGCAGGTCATCGTTGTTCATGTCGCCATATCTGTTGTCGGAGATGTACGGGTTGTAACCGTTGCCTCCGGGGTGGTTGTTCATGGTGTAAGAAACGATTCCCTGCGTTTCGTCGGTGTTGTGGTCGCCGAGCAGAAGGACGGCGGAGACCGGAATCTCCCAGTTGTTGTATGCGTTCTTGATGTAATTGTGAATCGCCGCGCTGTTGTTGCCGCCGCATTCGTTGAGCGTGACGACTTCGGTGAGGACACCTTGTTGGTTGCGGAACAGCTTTATGGAGTCGGCGAGCTGGATGAAGTCGGCGTTGTCGGGCGTGATGATGAGATATTCACAACCTTCGGCGTCGCGTTGAACGGCTTCTTTGATAAAACGTTGATAGTCATGCTGCGGCAAGACATCGGCGTTGATAACCATGTCGCTGACGATGTGTTCCCACGCCGGGCTTAAATAACGCGGGTCGCCGCCAAAATCACCGTTTCCGCCTTCAAAACTCAATTCAATGTCAATGTGTTTCGTCACAATCAACTCCTTCGTCACAGGATTGTATTGGAATGGCGTGACACTGAAAATCACCACATCGACATCACGGATCTTTGTCGGTTCGGATACAAGTATCGTTTGTTCGGGGAAATACGCATTCGTATTGTAAACCAATTCGTTGCGCTCGTATTTCATCGGCGTCTTGTCATCGTCAAGCGGAAGCTCCGGCGCCGGCATGATGTCAACGTCCTCAACGGTTTCTGTCGTGACGTTTTTCACATTCACTGAAACTTCTGCGCCTCTCGGAATCGCGACGTATCTCGAAACGACAGGCAAGTCCGGCATCCCGGAACGGTTCGGAAGGAAAATCCCGTCAAGGATAATGGTCTGACCTTCAATGTCTTCGTGAACGGCCTTCTCCAATGAATAGCGTTCAATGTCAAGACTCAGTTCTAAACCTGAACGAGTGCTGCTTTCAATTCTGAAAGTCTGTGACTTGGCGGCAAAAACCGAGAAGATAATTATAGCCGAGAATATCAGTTTTCTCATTGTTTTGTGTTTTGTGTTTTGTGTTCGTGTTGTTTTAATTCAATGTATGCTTCGTCGGAACTGACGAACCATATAATGTCATCTGGTGCAAAAACAGTTGAGGCTGAAGGACTTATGATAAATTCTTCTTCTCTTTGAATGGCAATGATCATGGCATTGTATTTTTCCTTGAACATTGAATTTCTCAATGAAACATGACAGATGCTGTTCGTATTTGAAACTTTTATGCTGTGAAGCTGCATGTCGTGCGTCTCTCTTTCGCGTACGAGAACATTGTCCTCAACTTCAATTAACGGTTTGATTTTGTTTATGTTCTCGTCATTGCCGACAACTGTTATGATGTCTGACGGGTAGAAAACAATGTCGATTCCGGGAAGGTCGAACGTCTTATCACCTCTCTCAATGCTGACGACACTGACTTTGTATTTGCTTCTGAAAACGGTGTCTTTCAACATCTTGCCTACGATCTGGCTGTTTTGGCTCACGGTGAGCTTTTCAAGATGGAAGTTCTGCTGAAGAATCTCCGGGATGACAAATGAATTCTGATATTGACGTCTGTTGAGGTTTCTCATGAAGTTGGCTTCGATTTTGTTGTAAAAACGCATCAAACCTGTCATGTGGGAAAGAATCACTGTTACGACTATTGAAATGCCGATTGTCGCGAAAGCATTAATGTGGATGTAGTGGTAAATGGTCACGAAAATTATTGAGATCGCGGCTATATACCTTGTGATGAAGACTATCAGGATGATGTTTTTGTTGAAGTTGCTTTGCAAAAGCAGCCTTTTGTTCGTCTTTTCGATATTGTATTTGAAGGCCATGGCCCAGATGAAAGGCGACAGAATCACGATTGTCACCGCGCAAAGGATGATTTTTCTGTAAAGGTCATTGATGCTCCTTATCGGGATTATTCCTATTGTGGAGAAGCAGATGATCATCAAGGCGATGATGATGCAGGCGTAAATGATGATATCCTTGAACTGCGTCGTGACGAAGTTCTTGATTGTCATGGTGTTGTTGCCGTTGGCTTTGAAGCCCGTCTCTTTGTTTGTCATTGACTTGCGCCATCTTTCGGGGAAACGCGGGTTCAGCCAGTTGTAGAGCGGATTGGCCGCCTTGATGATGTATGGCGTGAAGAATGTCGTGACAATGGAAACGGTCACGATGATAGGGTAGAGGAAGTCGTCAATGACCTTGAAACTCAATCCGAGAGAGGCGATGATGAATGAGAACTCGCCGATTTGACAGAAACAGAACCCGGCGTTCAGAGATGTCTTCGCGTCATGCCCGGAGATGAACATACCTATCGTGGCACTTATCGTCTTGAAAATCATCACCGAAAGAGCGATGATTACGACTGGCCAGGTGTATTGCAACAGTATTTGAGGATTCACCATCATTCCGACGGAAACGAAAAATATCGCTCCGAAAAGATTCTTGATCGGTGTCACGAGTTTGTGGATGATGTCGGCTTCAAGAGTCTCCGCGAGTATTGAACCCATCACGAAGGCACCGAGTGCCGACGAGAACCCGGCGTAGGTGGCAAGCAAGACCATTCCGAAACAAAGTCCTATAGATATGATTTCCAATGTCTCCTCTGTCATGAATTTACGAATCCATCTCAAAAACGAGGGAATAAGATAAATTCCGAAGACAAACCAGATTACGAGGAAGAAAACGAGTTTCACCATACTGAAAATCAATTCCTTGCCGTCAAAAGAATTTCCGACCGACAACGTCGAGAGCAAGACCATCAACACTACGGCGACGAGGTCTTCAACAACTAAAGCCCCGATGACATCGGCGGAGAATTTCTCGTTTTTCAATTTCAAATCATCAAACGCCTTGACAATGATGCTCGTTGATGAGATTGACAACATGCAGCCGAGGAAAATGCAGTTCATCCTCTGCCAGCCAATCAGCTTTCCGATAATGAAGCCAACGGAGAACATTATTATCAACTCCGTCAGTACGACGATGGCTCCTGAACCGCCGACTTTCTTAAGTTTCTTGAATGAAAATTCGAGACCTATGGCGAACAAGAGGAAAACCATTCCGATGTCGCTCCAAGTCTGGACGCTCGTGGTGTCGGTGATGACTGGAAAATAAGTGAAATGCGGCCCGATCAGAAAACCGGCTACTATATAACCAAGGACAAGAGGCTGCTTTAACCACTTGAAAATGACGGTGGTAATACCTGCTGTTACCAGGATTAATGCTAAATCTGAAAATAAAGCTGGTAGGTTGGACATCGTATTTACCTTTATAATTACGAGATGCAAAAATAAGAAAAAAAATAAAGTGTAGAAAAAATATCACACAATAAAAAAGCCGGCACCCGAAATTAATTTCGGGTGCCGGTATCTTTCGTCTTTGTTCTCTTATCTCTTAACTATAATCTTTTGCATCCAGACATTTTCGTTGTCTTTTACTGAAACGAAATATGTGCCGTTTGCGAGGTTGTTGAGGTCGAGGTTCATGTTGAGGCCGTTGTCGGCTGCAACTTCCTGAATGTAAACGACTTCACCAATTGTGTTGTAAACTGTGACTTTGACGTCGCTGTTCACATTGGCAATTGAGATGTTGATGTTGCCGTCAGTCGGGTTAGGGAAGATGTTCATCGACGTTGCGTTGATTTCCTCCACGCCATGACCCTTGAGCGTTATGATGAGTGCGTCGGAAGGTGCGCTTTCGCCACATGCTTCGTAAATGCCACGTACCATGAGTGCGACTTCGCCGTTTTCAGCGTCCATGTTCCATGTGATGATGGCCTTGTTCCCTTCAACGTCGATTCTGCTGGCGGCTGACTCTGGCTCGACATTCCAGACGTAGCCGGAGAATATCTCGTTTGGCTCTACGGTGTATTCCGTCACGGCCTGATAGTTGTAAACGTCAGTCGGACCTGTAGGTTTCGCCAATTCAGGAATGTCAATAATCGTGACGTTGATGGATGCTTCGGCGTTTTCACAACCCATCGCCGTGATGTTGAGGATTACGTTGCCGCTTAAAATATCTTCTTCTCCAGGAATGTAAGTCGTGTTCAATGCCGTGGCGTCGCTGAATGTGCCGTCACCCGATGTCGTCCATTCAACAGTTTCGTAATTGCTTGCCGTCGGGTTGATTGCGAGAGCTGCGCCGCTGCACACTGTCATCTCGCTTTCGACTTCGACTGATGTCTCACCGATGACCGTGATGACAGCACTCTCGGAAACCTCATTGCAGCCGATGACATTGACTGTCAATGTGACTGTTCCGTTAATGGCATCTTGCTCGCCTGGAGTGTAATATGTCTCGATATTTGAAGGGTCTGCGAAGACTCCGTCGCCGGAAGTCGTCCATTCAACAGACTTAACGGCACTTGTTCCATAGTTAACAACATCGGCATAGACATTTACTGCGTCGTTGTAACACACCGTTTCCGGATATGCCTGGAATTGCGTGATGGCGGTGTTGGGGCTGAATGTCACCAAGGCGTCATCGGTCATGACATTCCCGCTTGAATCTCTGCCTGTGATGGTGATTGTGACATTCCCGTTTGCAATGTCTTGCTGTCCAGCGGTATAGACAGGATTCATTATACCTGTGTTGCTGAAGGTGCCGTCGCCGTCTGTCGTCCATTCAAGTGACTCGTAGTTCTGTGCGTAGCCGTTGATCTGTGCCGGTTCCGCCGGACAAGTCTGAACATCGAGACCTGCGTTCACAGTCATGCTGTTGTCTCTCGGAAGGATGACAAAGTCAATCCAACAGCAGTCGCTGCCACTCGTTGTGGTGAAGTCTTTCTGGTATTTCCATTTGAAAGTGTGGCTGCCCGCCGTCACGTAGTACTGTGCGCGTGTCCAGCCCACGTTGCCCGACCAGTTGCCTTTCTCGCTGTTGTCGATGGAGAAATACAGCTTGTCGTATCCTGATTCAGATGACACCTTATAATAAAATGCGATAGAATCGGCGTCGCCGACTTCATAATAGAGCGTCAATGTGGTTGACCCGTTGTTGCCGATCTGTCCCGACTTCATGCAATATGTCCCTTCGTACGGGTCGTTCGTTTCAAAAGTCCATGGTTTTGTGTTGTCGTTTGACCACAAGTCTGCGTTGAGTTCGCCGGACTCGAAGTCTTCAACGTTAAGCCCGATCTTTGACATGAAGTCTCTTGTGGCGTCGTATGCTCCCGATTCCACGTTCAGCGTGTATTCTGCTGCAAATCCTGATGGTGCTGCGCCGACGTTGATTACATATTCAACTGTCGCGTTGCCGCCGTTCTCAATGCTTCCGACTGTTACTGTCGGTCCGCTTGTGAGTTGCATGAAGCTGTTGTTGGTCACGAGTGTTGCGTTGACTGCCGCCGAGACCGCGCCGCCTTTGTTTTCAATCGGGAACAGGAGTTTTGCTGTCTCACCCGGGTCGAGGCGTCCGTTGCCGTTGCCGGTTATCTCCTGGATGCTCACATTTCCGATTTCAAATATTGGTGCGTAAGCCTTCATGTTGAGGTGGCTTTCGTATTCATTGTCGCCGCTTTCAATGTTCACGGTGAATGCTATTGCGGTGTTGTTCGGTACGTCGTTTGAAACGGTGAACCCGAATGCCTCGGCTATGCTTGTCGTCGCATCAGCTGCGATGCCCGCGAAGTCAACTGTCGGGTTAGTGATTGTGACATATTCCGAATTAGTTGATATTGTGGCTGTTCCTGGCTGTGACGCTTCAACGCCGACGTTTTTCAGGACGATGTCCAAACTGGCTTCGTCGCTGAAGTTGAGCTGTGTGGCTCCGTTGCTGAGGCTGAAACTGTTGACGATTACGTAAGGGCCTTCTGCCGGAACGACTTCGACATCAGCCTGATAACGAATGTAATTCTGACCTGTCACCGTCAGTTTCATGACTGTTGGTGGTGTCTGTGCCGGGATCTCGATGTTCTGGATGGAACCTGTCGCTTCCGTCACGGCGATGATTTCGAGGTTCTCACCTTCGCCTTTTGTCAGAGCGATCTTCGTTCCTTCCGGTGCCGTGACCTGGAATGTCGTCAGTCCGGCGAGCTGAACCTCCTGATGGTTCACTGTCATCGTCTGTGGCACTTCGCTGTAAAGACGCAGGAAGGCGTCGCAGTGTGCGGTGAACATCTGGTATGTGATGTCTTTCGACTCGGAGTTGTATGGCCATGAACTCTGTGCGAGGAAGAACTTACCGGCGACGTTGCCGAAAGCAGGCTGCCAGTTGCCTTGTTGTGGTGCGTATGGGCCGTAGTCAGGCATGAAGTCGGGTTGGAACTGGTCATAGACTCCCCAGACGTAGGCGTCGTTCACGAATGAATACGAGACTTCAGTAGGGCAGAGGAGACCGACTGCGCCGGCGTTCTGTCCGTTGTATGTTTGACGCATGAACGCCTCGGCGAAACATGGCGTGTTGTTGTTGAATTTACCGGTCAGACAGTTGATTGACATGACGAAAGGCATCTTGCCGACGTTTGTCAGCTGTGCGACGTGTGTGTTGCGGTAAGCAGGTTCGCCCCAGCCTTCTTCGAGTCCGTGGTCACGGTGCTGGACGAGCATCGTTCCTGCGTTGATGGCTTCGTTGATCTGTTCCGGCTGACCGCCTGTGAAACCACCGAGTTCCGACGGTGTCTGCGGGATGTAACCAGTGCCGCTTGGCCCGAAGTAACTTACAACCTGCGAGGTGTTGGTGGCTGTTGACCACTGTGAACCTGGAGTTCCCTCATAGATGCAGTTGATGCGGTACGGGTTCTTGCCGTGGGCGCGGAAATAACCGCCGACGACTTCAGAACAAAGTTGGAACCAACGCTCCGTCTGCCAGCCGAGTGCCGTCACCGGGATGTTATATGTGCTTGCGTTCATGTTCGGGTTCGTGAACTCGTATTCGATTTGTTTGTCAACCATCATCGCGGCTTCAGTGCCGTTGGCGGCCACGAGGCGCGAGAACACCATCTCCGGAAGATGGTCGCCGGAAACGTCAGCGTATTGGTTGTCGGAGATGCAGCTGCCGTATGACGGGTGCGACACCGTCTCCGCCGGGATGCCTTGCGACATGTTGGTGTTGTGGTCGGCTAAAAGCATGATGGCCACCGGAGCTATTTCCCATGTGTTGTATGCGTTGTGGAAATAGGTTTTCATCTGTGCCGTCGTGGTCGCCGGAATCTCATCCAAACGCACGACTTCGGTGATGATGCCCTGCTGCATACGGTACTCCCTGATGCGTTCCGCCGGAGTCTCGAAGTCGTCGTTGTTAGGGATGACGATGAGGTATTCGGCACCTTCCGCGCCGTCACGCATCCAGTCCTGCATCCTCTTCTCGTAGTCGATGACAGGCAATGTGTTGTAGTTCACGATGTTCTGTGCGAGAATCGGGTCCCAGTATGGCGAACGGAGACGGTCGTCGCCGAACTGCCCGTTGCCGCCGACGAACTCGACTTCAATCTCAATGTTATGATAGACAATGGCTTCTTTCGTGACCGGGTTAAATCTCACAGGTGAGATGCTCAACGCCACGACGTCAACGCCGCGCAACGATGTCGGCTCGCTCACTGTGGCGAACTCCGCCGGATAGAAAGCGTTCTGTGAATAGACTTTCTCGTCTTTCACGTAGTTCATGTCAGGCTCCGCGTCTTCGGCCTGCACGCCGAGCGACGGCTCGATGTTCACGTCTTTGATTGTCTGCTGCTCATAGCTGACGACGTGAAGCACCGCCTCCGCGCCTTGCGGGATGGCGATGTAACGGCTGTATGCCGGCACGTTGGGCATTCCTTTCTCATTCGGAAGTGAGATGCCGGAAATGCCGATCGACTGTAATTCTTCGCCGTTGTAGGTGAATGACTGAAGACTCATCTCATTGATGTTGAACTCAATGCCGACGTTGCCTCTCGTCTGGTCTGTTAAATTGATGCCGTTTTTGCCTTCATGTCCGAACTCGAATGTGCGGACTTCCTGTGCTGCGGCTGTCGTTGCGATACCCAGCATGATAATGCCGATGCCGAATAATCTGCGTAAGAAATTGTGTTTCATTCAAATGATATTTTTAAGTTGTTATTTTCAAAAAATTATCTCGCAAAAGTAAGAAAAAAAGTGATACGAGAAATTCTTTGACATAAAAATAAAATAATTATCTTTGCAGGTCGTAAAAATGGAAGCGTTTACAGTTATAAGCGTTTTTGCGAAAAAGAAATAAAATTTAATGAACACATTATAAATCATAGCGTTTGCTAAATAGAATTAAGATTATGTCAAAGGAAGAGGTGCAATCGTATCGGCTGAATTCATTGGAAGAACCAACAGACGGAATGTTGGAATTTGTGATGTCACAGGTACAGGAGGCTGCAGTGACTTCCACACAAAAGGCACAAGATGAGTTAAATCGTAGATTCGCCGAAATGTGTCGAAGAATTGCAATAAGAAAAAACGGAAATGTATGAATGATATAAAACGCCCGACACTTTGTGTTGTTGCTGGGCCAAACGGCTCCGGTAAAACTTCAACAACGCTTCAGTTACTTGCCAATGAGTGGTCTGAAGATAGTCTTTATATCAATCCGGATAACATTGCACAAGAACAGTTTGGCAATTGGAATTCTGACAAAGCTGTAATGGAAGCAGCAAAAGTTGCAACCGAATTACGTTACAAATGTCTCTCTGAAAAAAAGATTTTGCGTTTGAGACCGTTTTCTCATCAGATGAAAAACTGGACTTCTTGAAAAAGCACATCAAGAAGGTTTTTTTATCCGTTTCTTTTTTGTCTGTACAAATTCACCTGAAATTAATATTTTGCGTATTGCCAAACGCTATTTAAATGGAGGACATGAAGTGCCAATGTCTAAAGTGTTCTCAAGATATTATAAGTCAATTGAAAATGTCAGTTTGGCTGTTGAATTTGTTGACAGGGCTTATGTTTATGACAATTCAATTGAAGACCACACACCTCAATTGTTGTATCGCACTATGAATGGCAAAATTGTCAAACGTTATACAGAGCCTGTGCCAGAATGGGCAAAACAAATTATTGATTAATAGATTTAAGAGGTAAAGAAAAATGTTTTCTGTGTCGATAAGATTTACACGTTTGCCAAATGATATGAGAATCTTTTTGCCTCCGGGTTGTCTATGACGAGCATGCCTTTCATGGCAAGGTCCTGAAGGTCACGAAGGGCGGTGTCGGAAGAACATTTTGCAAGTTTCGACCATGAATGTGAAGAGATTTTGGCATCATAACCATCGAGGAAGATGTTAAGTACACGGCGTTGGCGGTCTGAAACAGGAAGTCCTTCAAAATGATTCCAATACAGCGTTTTGTGAAGCGTGTTCGACAGATGGTTTCCGGCGGTCTCAACAGCTTTCAGCAGAGTCTGAACGTACCATACGAGCCAAATAGTGATGTCGCCGTTGCCTTTTTGGACAGTCTCTAATATGTCGTAATATTTTTTCTTGTCTTTGTTGATTGAAGCCGCGATGCTGTAAAAACGCATCTTGCTTTTATCGCCGCGTGCGAGGCATATTTCGGCAAGCAGTCGCGACAGACGTCCGTTGCCGTCTTCAAATGGATGTATGCACACAAACCAAAAATGTGCTATGGCTGAACGGATTATCTGCGACTGACAATCAGTCTTGTTGAACCATTCGATGAAGTTGTCCATCTCGTCTTCGACACGTTCCGGTGCTGGTGCGACATAATGTATTCTCTCGCGTCCGAAGACACCCGAAACGATTTGTTCCTTACAACTTCTGTATCTTCCCACTTCGACTTTGACACCTCCTGCGAATCCCGATTCAAAAAGTGCGGCTTGCCAGGCGCAGAGACGTCCCTTGCTTATCGGCTCGTTGTAATGTTGGGTCGCATCCATGATCACATTCACCAAGCTGTCGATTGCTCGTGATGGCATCTTGTCGTCGGCAAGCATCGACTCTATCCCGAGATGGCGCGCCACCGAGCTGCGCACCTCGTCGGTGTTGAGCGACACGCCTTCAATCTCTGATGAGCGAATCAGGTCTTCCGACATGTTTTCCGCCACGGCCTGAAGTTGTGTCTCGAATCCAAGCAGTTCCAAACGTCCGTACAGTCGTCCGATGTTCCGGCTGGCATCTTCTATCAATGGTGACACTTCTTTCTCGTTCCAATAGAACTGTGTCCAATTATTTTTCTCGTGAATATACATGCTGTGATTTTTGCGGCAAAAATACAAAATATTTTAAGAATATGATATTTTGCGTCAAAAAATGCCGCAGAAAAGAATGTATTTTGCGGTGATGGTGGTTTTGCTGTGTTTCGCTCAACTGCTTTTTGTCGTTGTAATCAAAAATTAATTCGCGGAAGTAAAAAGATGACACAAATAATTCATTATCGAAAAATAATAAATTTATGCCCATTTATGCCTGAAAAAGTGTATTTTTGCAGGTCGAAAAATGGAAGAGTTTGCAATTGTCAGCATTTTTGCGAAACAGAAATAAAATTTAATAAACACATTATAAATCATAGCGTTTGCAGTTATTCTGAAATCATTACAATGGACAAGAAAACACAAATCACAGAAACTGGTAGTCATATAGATATTCTCGCAGGTAAAATCGAGAAGTTGATACAAGATGCACGACAACACGTTGTTGCGGCTGTGAATACCGCTATGGTTTATACTTATTACGAGATAGGTAGATACATTGTGGAGGATGAACAAGGCGGAGAAAGCCGTGCGGAATACGGGAAAACTGTTTTGAAAGATGTTGCAACACGCCTAACAAGAAAGTTTGGCAAGGGTTATTCGTTGACAAATTTGAAGCAAATGCGCCAATTGTTTTTGTCATACTCAAAAAGTCAGACACTGTCTGACCAATTGCAAAATAGTGACACTCAAATGATTGACAATATTCCGTCATTCACACTCTCATGGTCGCATTACCTTAAACTGATGCGAATAACCAATTTAGACGAACGCAAATTTTACGAAATAGAGGCTACCAACAACAAATGGAGCCTGAAGGAGTTGGAGAGACAGTACGACTCATCTTTGTACGAACGATTGGCATTAAGTCGCAACAAAGAGGAGGTGATGAACTTGTCAAAAAAGGGACAAATAGTAGAGAAACCGCAAGATTTGCTTAAAGATCCATACATATTAGAATTTACAGGCTTGCCACAGTTGCCATCCTATACCGAAAAGAAGTTAGAGCAGAAACTTATTGATAATCTGCAAGCTTTCTTGCTCGAATTAGGCAAAGGCTTTACTTTTGTGGGACGACAAGTTAGATTGTCTTTTAGCGAAGAGCATTATTTTATTGATTTGGTATTTTACAACCGCTTGTTGAAGTCATTTGTCTTGATAGACCTAAAGAAAGGAAAACTAAAACATCAAGATATAGGACAGATGCAAATGTATGTAAACTACTATGACAGAGAGGTTAAACTGGATGATGAGAATCCTACAATAGGTTTGTTACTATGTGCTGACAAAGAAAATTCGGTTGTAGAATACACTCTGCCATTAAACAATAATCAGATTTTTGCCGCAAAATACGAAACGGTTTTGCCAAGCAAAGAAGAATTAAAGAAATTAATATCAAACAAATAATAGATAGAAAAGAAAGATTTTTAAACTAACGTATTAACTAACAAGCGTTTGCTTATTATTCGGGAAGCCTAATGAATTTTGACTTATTAGTACATAATATTTCAGTTGTTGAACAAGTCATACAAAATGAAGTTGTTCATGCTATCAACGTGTCACTAACAGTGCGAAACTGGATATTAGGCTGTTACATTGTGGAATTTGAACAAAACGGAGACGACAAGGCAGTTTATGGCGAAAATCTTTTGAAAAAGCTTGAACAAAGGATCCAAAAAAAAGGACTGACAGAAAGACGCTTCCGTGAGTTCCGAAAATTCTATTTGACATATCCTCAATTAGAGCCAGAAATAAGATTGTACGCTGGAACAAAACTTAATCATGAGATTCGGCAGATAGCATCCGCCGAATTTGATGGTTTTGAAAATCAAGATAATAAGATTCGGCGGACGGCATCCGCCGAATTGGAGCAATGGCAAACTGATCCGGACAAAATCTTGTATAAGATTCCTTTTTCGCACTTGTTGTTTTTATGCAAGATTGAAGACTCTTTGAAAAGAGCTTTTTATGAAAGCGAAATCATAAAAGGATGTTGGTCATACTCTGAACTTGAAAGACAAGTAAACTCTCTTTATTTTGAGAGAACCGGATTGTCGAAAGACAAAAACAGACTTTCAAAAATTGTCAATCAAAAGTCAGTTGCACTACGACCTAAAGATATAGTAAAGAATCCTATGACGCTTGAGTTTTTAGGTTTGCAGGAGTCAAATGTGGTTATGGAAAATGATTTGGAGAATGCCATTTTAAATCATTTACAGCATTTTCTTCTCGAATTGGGTGATGGATTCTGTTATGAGGCAACTCAAAAACGTATTCTTATCGACGATGAATACTTTAAGATAGATTTGGTGTTTTACCATCGTATTTTGCATTGCCACTTTTTGGTAGAGTTGAAGACTGATAAGTTTAGACACGAATATGCTTCGCAACTGAACTTGTACCTGAATTATTACAAGAACGAAGTCATGCAACCTGCCGACAATCCACCCATAGGACTGTTGTTGTGTACTGACTATGGCGAGACAACTGTGCAATATGCAACAGCAGGATTAGATGAAAACTTGTTTGTTTCAAAATATTTGGTGAATTTGCCAAGTGTTGATGAAATAAGGAAATATATTATCGAAATTAATAAACAATAAAACAATGTAAAAAACAGAAAATTTTTAAACTAACATATTAATTAACAAGCGTTTGCTTATTATTCGGTAACTGTCCTAAAACCTCGAAAACTTTAGAAATAACAGAATCAACTCGAATAAGTCAAGTGAATGCCTGCGCTATACAGCGTGGGCTTGACTTATCTGTTGATTCGGGCAGTTCGAGGGCCTTAGGACGTGGATAATGTTCAAGTTCCACGTCTGTTTTTTTTGAGGTCCATAGAAACGGCCCGTATTACTCCGAAACAGATAAGTAAGTGCACAATATGGGCGCAGAATGATAAAAGACATTAAGGCACAAAACGAAAATGTGCAGCCTTCCGACCGCGTGATGGCGAAACTGCACGCCGACTTTCCGCAATGCTTCACTAACGAAGGCAAATTTGATTTGGAGAAATTTAAATCTTTGCTGAACGACAAGATTGATATTACCGAAGAAGGCTACGACTTGAATTTTTTAGGGAAAAATTATGCTAATTTGATTGCCTCAACCGAGACCGAAACAGTGCTACAGCCTGACCTTGAGCACAACAGCAAGCCCGAAAACAAGGACAGCCAGAACATTTACATCAGCGGCGACAACCTCGATGCACTGAAGCATCTGCTGAAATCGTATGCCGGAAATATAAAATGCATTTACATCGACCCGCCTTACAACACTGGCAGCGACGGCTTTGTGTATAACGACAAGTTCAATTTTACTGCCGAACAGCTGCAAACCAAACTCGGCATCGGCGAGGAAAAGGCGAAGCGCATTCTCGACCTGTGCAAGCGCGGCTCGGCCTCCCATTCCGCATGGTTGATGTTCATGGCGCCCCGCCTGATGCTTGCCCGCGACCTACTCACCGAAGATGGCGTGATTTTCATTTCCATTGACGACAACGAACAGGCAAATTTGAAACTGTTGTGCGACGGAGTGTTTGGAGAAGAGAATATGATAGCTAATTTTATTGTGATTCGCTCAGAAGGAGGCGGTTTGGCTAAAAATGCAGTAATTGGTCATGATTATTTAGCAGCCTATGCGCGAAGCGTGATTGAATATACTCCATTAGGAAAACCTAAAGACATCAGAGGGAAGATTGTAACCAAAGAAGACAATGAGGAATACTGGATAGAAACAGATTGGTTAAGAGAGGAGTTTGGAAAATATGGAACATGTTATTATGAAGATATACTTCGTTTTTACAATGGAAAAAAGAAAGATGAAATAGATAAAGGAATTAAAAATGGTGATTTCATCTTGATTGAGAAAAATGGAAAGCATATAGTAGGAAGATATAGAAAGGTTTCGGAAGACACATCTAAATTTTATACCATATTAAAGCATCTTAATAAGAATGGAGTTGCAGATTTAGAATCTTTAAATATGGATAATTATTTTTCGTATCCTAAACCAAATTCTTTGTTAAAAGAACTTGTTTTTGGATGCTCAAATATCACAAAAAGCAAATCCGATATTATCCTTGACTTCTTTTCTGGTTCAGCCACAACCGCTCACGCAGTTATGAAACTAAATGCCGAAGATGAAGGAAATAGAAAGTTTATCATGGTTCAATTGCCCGAACAAACGCCCGCCGATAGCGAAGCTCGTAAAGCTGGTTACGAAACCATCGACCAAATCGGCCAAGAGCGCATCCGCCGCGCCGCCGCCAAAATCAAATCCGACCTTCAAACAGAAATATCTCAAAAAGAAACTCAACTCAAAGCCAAAGAAGAAAAACTTGCCAAAGAGAATCGGCAGGGAAATATGTTCAATGAAGAAAATCCGTTGGAACAAGAAATTGAAACCTTAAAGCAAGAGATTGAAACAAAGAAAAATACGCTTCAAAATATGGATTGGGGCTTCAAACATTACACCTTGCAGGACGTGCCGCAAAACACCTTGGACAAGATGGATACTTTCGACCCACAGGGAATGTTTGGAGAAAAGGACATTCTCGAATCCTTCGGCGTGGAAACGGTTTTGGCAACTTGGATGGAGAAAGACGGCTACGGACTTACACAGAATGCAACGGAATTGAAATTGGCAGATTATACCGCCTATTATTGTGGCGGACACATCTACATGATTGAAGGCGAAAGCTTTGACGAAAAGGCGATGATCGCATTAGTAGATAAATATGGGCAAGAAGCAGATTTTAATCCGCATAACGTGGTGCTGTTTGGCTACAGTTTCACATTTACACAAACCGAAATGCTCAAGAAAAACATTTCGGCAGTGAAGAAATTAAACGAAAGTATCAACATAGATATCCGTTACTGATATGGAAATAAAATACGAACGCGGTTTGCCGCATCAGCAAAAGGCGGTTGATGCCATAGTAACGGTATTTGAAGATGCCGTTATCGGGAAACCAACAAAGTTGTACGAAAACCCTTTGGTAGATTTGTCGGATACCAAAATCAAAGACAACATAAAGGCAATACAGGCAAAAAAAGAAAACAATGTCGATGGAGAATTTCGCAAGCAGACAATAGGCGACAGTTGCTTGAATCTTGACATAAAAATGGAGACGGGCACGGGAAAGACATACGTTTACACCCACGCGATTTACGAACTTCACAAACGCTACGGAATCAATAAGTTCATCGTTGCAGTGCCGTCATTATCCATCAAGGAAGGGGCGAAATCGTTTTTGGGCGATGCCGATGTGAAACGACATTTTTGCAACACTTGCGGATATAATACAGAATTGAATTTGCTGGTGTTGAAATCCATGCAAGTGAAAAAAAGCAAACGATTTTTCCCGTCTGTTGTCCGTACATTTGTTGACGGCTCGTGCCAAACCAACAATCAGATTTATGTTCTGCTCGTAAACTCGCAATTGCTAACCAACGGAAACTTGCTCAGTCGAAACGACTACGATTTTGGTCCGCAAGGTTTTGTCCGTCCGCTTGATGCACTGAAAGCCACACGCCCTTTCGTGATTATTGACGAGCCGCACCGCTTCGCCCGCGACCAGAAAGCATACAAGGTGATAAGCGAAGAATTGAATCCGCAATGTGTTGTCCGCTTTGGTGCCACTTTTCCAGAAATAACAGAAGGCAAAGGCAAAAACAAAGTGACCCGCAAGGATTATGAAAACCTTTTGTACAACTTGAATGCCTGCCAAGCCTTCAATCAGAATTTGGTCAAGGGTGTTGAAAAAGAACACTTTGAGTCGCCTGACAAGAAGAATGAAAAGATAAAGGTGCTGCAAATCAACAGCAAAGAGTCTGTCGTTTTGGAACATATTACGGCAAACGGGAAAAAGTCCCATACACTTTATACAAACGATTCGTTGGCTTCCATTACGACTGATATGGCGGGAATGAATATCACTGCCATTGGCAAGGATTTCGTAGAGTTCAGCAATGGAGCACAAAAGAAAAAAGGAGAAGAGTTTGAAGTTTCCGTTTTGTCTGGTTCCTATCAGGAAGCAATGATGAAGTTGGCTCTCGACCGTCATTTTGAAACGGAACGTGAAAATTTCAACCGCTCGCAACGAATCAAAACCCTTGCCTTGTTCTTCATTGATGACATTCAGTCATTCCGTGGAGATGAAAACGGGCAAAATGCCTGGTTGCGCGACATGTTCAACAATTTGCTGAAAAACAAATTAGAAGAAGAATTACGTATTTGTAGAGATGTGGCGCACCACGTCTCCAATGAATATACAAATTATTTGCAAGCAAGTTTGTCTGATTTGCAGAATTGTTCGGCCGGCTACTTCTCACAAGACAACAGCGACAGCGACGAAGCGATAGCCAAAGAAGTGGATGATATTCTGCGGAACAAAAAGCAACTGCTTTCTTTCAAAGACAAAGAAGGCAAATGGAATGTGCGCCGTTTCCTGTTTTCAAAATGGACGCTGAAAGAAGGTTGGGACAATCCTAATGTTTTCACTATTACAAAATTGCGTTCGAGCGGAAGCGAAATAAGTAAGATTCAGGAAGTTGGACGTGGCTTGCGTCTGCCTGTTGATGAATACGGCAACCGGCTAAATGATGAGTTTTGGCTGAATTATATCGTCGATTTCACGGAAGCGGATTTTGCTGACAAACTGATTGCTGAAATAAATGCAGATGTGCAGACAACGAATCTGATGACAATTTCAGATGAAGAAATGGAACGTGCCGCAAAACTTCGCGATACGACAGCTGACGACTTGTTCGACGAATTGAAAGACAAAAAATACATTGACAGACATCAAAATATTAATCAAGAAACAATTTCTGATTTCTACGAAGAATATCCGGAATTCAAGCCAAGCACAGGCGTAAACGGCACAAAAGTACGTAACAGGAACAGGCAATCGGCTCCGACGGTAAAGATTCGTCCGGCAAAGTATGATGAATTGAAGGAACTTTGGGAAAAGATTAACCAGAAATACATTATCTTTTTCAATCAGGAACTCAATCAAAAGATTGAAAATGAGTTTCATTTGGCAAAAGGTGCATTTGATTTTGTGGTAGTAAACAGCAATCGTGCAAAAGCTGATGTAAATGAATATGGTGCGTCAATCGCAAACGAATCGGGCGTTCAATACGAAATACACGGTAAATCCATTCCTTACAATGAATTTCTGAAACGCATCAGCAAAACCACTTCGCTGCCAATTCGGTTGATACACAAGAAAGTAGCTGAATATTTCAAGGTTAATCCTCCATTTACTGATTCATATATCAACGAAAGTTCAATGGCAAACTTCATTAGCCAATTCAATGATTGGAAAGTTGAAAATATCAAAGGATTGCTGAATTACCAAAAAGCGAATTATAATTCAAAAGAGACTTCGCTGACCGATATAAACGGAACATTACGAAAGGAAATTGCGCAAGGGTTGGTGGGCGTTTCATTGGAAAAGGGAAATCCAAGCAGGAATTATTTGTACGAAGGCATAGTTTACGATTCTGATTTGGAAAAAACAAATATCATTTCAGAAATCGACGATGTGGTTGTCTTTGGCAAAATTCCACGCCGAAGCATTGCCATTCCAACAATAATCGGAAATTACAGCCCTGATTTCATGTATGTTGTAAGGAAAAAAGACGGAAGCAAAGAGTTAAACGTGATTATTGAGACAAAGGATGTGGAAGGGAAGTCGGAGCTTCGTGGAGCCGAAAAATTAAAAATCGATTGTGCGCGGAAATTCTTTGAACAGCTGCAACTTGATGGCTATGATGTTAAATTTCACACGCAGCTCAACAACAAGGCAATGGCACAGATTGTCAAGGAGTTGATTGGACAGATTGTTCCTTTCACGTTCACATATCCTCGATAGAAACGCCTGTGATTTCACACGTGAATGATTTGTGATGATTGATAACCTTTGCGGCTTTTTGGGTGAGTTTCTTCTCGTCAAATCTGTCGCGGTTCCGTTTGCATTCGCCGATGACAAGATGTCGGTCGGCTTCGTTGACTGCAATGATGTCAATCTCGTTGTTCTCGCCGGGTTGCCCTTTGATACCTTTCTCCCAGTAATTTGTAACTGTATTGTAAAATCCCGATTCACTGTATTTTTGGCGGAAATATCTTTCCAAAACATGTCCGGAATATGTCTCATAATCATTGAAAATCTTATTTCTGACGTATTCCATATTGCCGATTTCGACAGCACTGCGGTACTTATAGATAAACCTGAACCAGAAATTCAGGAAATTATCCGAAATCACATATCTCACATTCCGGCTGTTTTCGCCCGACATGTACGGACGCACCTTGCTGATTACATTGTAATCCGTTTCAAGCCGGTCGAGAAAACCACCGACCTCGAAGCCCACGTAGCTTTCAATGTCGCCACGCGACGTGTGCCCCGACGATATGGCTGAAAGGACGGAAAAATAATTTCCATAATCCCTCCCAAACTCATCCGATAGAAGTTCCGTGCCCTCCTCAATGAAATACGAACCTAAAGAAACAGTCGCCTCAAGAATCTTGTCTTTTGAGACAGCATTCTGATTTACAAGCAATTCCACATATTTCGCAACTCCTCCGGTTATCATGTAAAGAGCCAACAAGTCTTCATTTGTGTAACTTGCCGAATTATCCTTCAGGATTTCCTTAATTGTGTCTATGCGGAAAGGTCTTATTTTAAACCTCGCTGTCGCTCTTCCGAAAAGCGGTTCGTCTTTGTCGTCAAAAATCTTTTTCATCTTTGAATAAATTGACCCGCAAATGACAAGATTTATACGACTTTCGTCTTTGGTGCTGTCCCAAATATCTTGAATGTCGGAAAATACGCCTCCGTAAGCGAATTTCAGATTTTGGAACTCGTCGAAGACAAGTGTGAAATTACGTCGTTTTGAGATATTCATTATCGCCGAAAACAGCCGCTTGAATGAAGTGAAATCACCAAGGTCTTCACCTAATGTCTCCGTCAAAATCTCTGTTAATTCCTTACACAGCAAGGATTCGCTCTTTTTGCCAACAAAGAAATAGACAAACGGTATTTCTGTAAAAGAACGTTTGATGAGTGTTGTCTTGCCGATGCGTCGGCGACCTGTTACAACAATCATCTGGGCGTTGTCTTTCGACAAGGCCTCGTACCTTTTCATTTCAGCCATTTCGGCTTCCCTGTCGTAGTATTTCATAATAACGCAACGGTCGTTACTGTAACCGTGGTTGCAAAAATAGCACAAAAAATCAATATAAAATGTGTTTTGTCAAGTTTTTTTTGAATAGTTTTTTCCTATTCTTTATCGACTATGTCATCAAACGTGTCATTATTTTTCGTGAGTACCACATCGACAACAGAACCGAGCTTTCACTTGCAAAATTTCCTGTCTTATTCCGCCGCGGTGTGGAACAGCTCTAAGTGTATGTCGCTCCTGACGCCGTTCTCCTCGTCGAACGAGAAATAGATGAGGTAATAGTCGGTGTTCGCCGAATTGCAGTGATAGTAGCCGTCGGGATGGATCGTGTAGTCGCCGCTCAACAGGCGGATGTATGAATCCGCCGAGATGATGTCCAACGCCATGTTGAGGAGGTTATCGTTCTCAATCCACCAGTTTACGTAAGTCTTCTTCTGCATTGACACATAATATTTTGTGTCGTTGGTGGTGTGGAATGTCGCATCGACGCCGTGGGCGTAGATGTTCTCGATGGTGACGGTGATGTTGTTGTTCGACGGGTTCATCGGGGCGGTCGTGAACTGCTGCGTGAACACTTCTGACGTTGGCGCGCCGCCTTCGTCGAAGCCGTAAACGTAGATAACGAACTCCGTGTCGTAGCCGATGAAGTTGTTGAAGTCGTAGATCTGGCCGGAGAACGTCCCGGTGTGGCAGGCCTCAAGCATCGCGCTGATCCAGTTGTTTCCGTAGGCGAACTGGAACCAGCTCTGTTCGAAGCCGAAGATGCCGAGCTCGCTGTAGGTGCTCTCCTGGTCGAACTTCGACTTTGTCATGCCATAGACGTAATATGTCTTGGTGTTGTCGTTGGGGATGATTGTAAATTCGGCGTTGTTCGGCGTGATGCTGGAGACCTGGATCTCAAAGGCCAGACCTTCCGGCTCGGCGTTCACTTTCACGTTGCAGACGGCCTCGACATCGTCAACGGTGACTTTTATATCGGCGTTCCCTTCTGCGACCGCTGTGACCAAGCCGTTTTCATCGACTGTCGCCACTTCGGCGTTTGAAGAAGTCCAAGTGACAGTTTCATATACCGCGTCTTGTGGTTCGACCGTGAATGAAAGCTGTGATGTCTCGCCTTCCATAAGCTCGACTGATGTCTCATTCAAGATGACGTTTTCCACATGGATGACAGGTTCTTTCACCAACAGGATACATGTCGCTTCAACGTTATCGACTTTAACCGTGATTCCGGCGGCACCCGCCGAAACTGCTGTCACCAAGCCGTTTTCATCGACTGTGGCCTTGGTTTCGTCGGTGCTTGACCAAACGACGTTTCCGTACATTGCGTTTTCAGGCTCGACGGTGAATGTGAGCTGGAACGTCTCGCCTTCAAAAAGCTCGAGCGATGTCTCATTCAAGATGACGTTTTCAACATGGATAACTTCCTTGTTTACAAACACCTTGCATGAGGCTTCGACATCGTCAACGGCAACTTTTATCACCGCGTTTCCTTCGGCGACAGCCGTGACCGAGCCGTTTTCATCGACAGTCGCCACTTCTGCGTTTGAAGAACTCCAAGTGACGGTTTCATAAACGGCGTTTTGAGGTTCAATCGTAAACGTGAGTTTGAACGTGTCTCCTTCAAGGAGTGCCACGATGCTGTCAGACAGAATGACTTTTTCCACAGTTGGGTCTGTCGGTTCGGTTGGTTTGACGGGGTCGTCTTTCTTGCATGAGATCATCAACGCCACAAAGCTGAGCATCAATGCGATAAATGTTTTTGTTGTTCTCATGATTTTAAGAAATTAATTTTCTGCAAAAATACAAATAAATTATGTTTGTGTCATTCTTATGGATCCACATGGAAGTTTGTCGTGTGGTAAACTTCTGTTGTAGTGGACTTGCGCCAGATGAACTTGAAGTCGCCGGTGAAACCGCGTGCGCGCCACAGGTCTTTGTCGCAGTTGAGGCGTGTCTCGAAGTTTCGTATGAAATTGTCGATAGGGCCGTTGTCGTCCTTTGTGGCGGCCGGGACCTGGAACAGCCTGTCGTAGAAATATTTCTCGTAGGCTTTGCTGATGAAGTTGATGAGATTCTGGTCGGATGTCTCGCAGAACATGCGCCACTCCTGAATGGCACGCGGAGGGGCGGGAAGCGCCACTGTATTGCCCTTGTGATATATGGTGGCCGTATGATAGTGGCTTATATACTTGAGGAAGCCTAATGAATAGCGTAGAAATTCAACGCTTGCCTCGAAATTGGTGTTGAATGAATAACTGGCTCCATCCGCCTGATTATTCACAATCCATGTCCAATACTGATGCATCGAGATGTCCTGACGCAGGTTGCCGGCCACAATGTCGTGCTTAAATCCCAAGAAATATGCCATCGGGCGTCTGCTGATTTCATATTTGTATCTGGGGATGTTGACGTTGTGCCACACTTCCATCCTCAAATCAGGCACTGTGGTGGTGGATGATTTGCTTATAGTGACGCCGCCTCCGATATTGAGACCCGGTGAAGCCGAAACGGTAAGACCGCTATTGATGTTCCACATGATATTGGAGGTGTACGTGGTTGAAGTCATCTGATTCTGCGGCCCCCAGTTTGTGAGATCCGGCGTCGGGCCGTTGAAGAACGACTGTACATTGATGTCGTTGAGGTAAGGCCCGTAATAAAGAGGCTCTTTATTTCTGTCAATCCACCACAATTTGGGGTCTACCGGACCGCAGTTTAAATGACTGCCGTCAAATTCAATGTTGCGTTTGATGACGTAGTTGTCCTGGTGACGGTTGAGGTCATAAGCCGACCAAATGGTATATTCGATGTTGCATGGAACGGTTCTGGATCCCCAATCCAAGGTGGTGAAATTTTCTGGATTGAATGTTACAGGTACATTGACCCTGATTCGTTTTGAAAAATCAGAATCTCGTTTGTCATTGCTGTAATTGTCGGCCCAATACACCAGATTGTCGGCCAACAGACCCATGCGGTAAGTCGTCAGATTACCCGACACGCCATAATCGTAGGCGATTGAATCTGTTTCGCCGGTCTCCTGGTTCACTGACTCGTAAGTGTACATCACTTCGGAGTAATCGTCGAGGTTCGCCATGATGTATAAGTCATCTTCATTTATCGCCATGACCTCATATTGATAAGATGACAGGTCAGGGTTGGCTTCTGAAATTTGACCGTAATAGTCTAAACATTCTAAATATTTCCAGACTTCGTCAGGATCATAGGCGAGCTCAAGAATGGCGTCCTGGACCTGCATGGCAAAGTCGGCCAAATCTTGAAACGTGGGCTGGATGTAGATGATGACACCGTCGTTATGGAAAACTTTGGCCAGCTCCGTCCATTGTTCGGGCGACAATGATTGGACGGATGACTTGTCGATGATAACCATTCTGGTTTGGTCTCCATTCAGGGAATTCTGGATGTTGGTGAAACGGTTGCAGATCATGCTGCTGAACTCGGAATTGTGGTCAGCCATGACAAATGCCGCTTCGTTTGATTTCACCTGCAGCAAGTCGGTCGTGGGTTCGTTTGGTGAAGCTGGAAGTGGATCAGGCATTTCGGTTTTGTTCTTTTTGCATCCCGCAAGAAGCATGGCAAAGCTTATCGCGCAAATGGACAGTAATTTAAATGATTTTTTCATAAATGTGAAATTTCGGGGATTCCGTTGCTGCTACTTTGTCTGACATGAGGTGAAATCTCCTTTTTTTACCTCATTTTCAGACCTGTTTGGTTATGTTTGTTTGATTTTAAATTCTTTATTGTTGATGAAAAGAAAACATTTTTCAGTCAGAAATTGTGAATATGTTTTTTTATTGCAATTTTCCCTTGTTTGAAAAAGGAGGCGGAGTTCCACCTCCTTTTATGAAGTGACGTTTTACACCAACCCTGCGAATCCCATGAACGCCATGGCAAGGATTCCGGCGGTGACTAACGCTATCGGAGTGCCTTTCATGCCTTCCGGTACGCCGACAAGCTCGATGTGCTCGCGGATGCCGGAGAAGATGACGAGCGCCAGCGCGAAGCCGATGGCGATGCCGGCCGCATAGACGACTGCCTCGCCGACGTTGCCGCCGTAGATGAAGCCTTCGCCCACTACCTTCAGCGAAACGCCGAGGACGCAGCAGTTCGTAGTGATCAACGGAAGGAAGACGCCGAGCGCGGTGTATAGCGACGGACTGATCTTCTTCAGGATGATCTCCACCATCTGCACCAAGGCGGCTATCACCAGGATGAACGCGATGGTCTGCAGGAACTGCAGCTCAAGCGGGACGAGAACGTATTTATTAATAAGGTATGTCACCAATGTCGCGAGGACGAGCACGAAGACGACCGCCGCACCCATGCCCATCGCCGTCGAGGTCTTCTTGGAAGTGCCGAGGAACGGGCAGATGCCGAGGAACTGCGCCAAGATGACGTTGTTGACAAGTATTGTAGATAATAAGATGATTAATATTTTCATGGCACTACGTTATTTTGAAGTTCTTGATTTCTTGACTTTGTTGACAACAGCGATGAGATAGCCCAAGGCGATGAATGCGCCCGGTGCAAGCACGAAGATGAGTATCGTGTTGGCGTCTTCGGGCAGGAACCGCCAGTTGAAGATGCTTCCGCTGCCGAGGATCTCGCGGATCGAGCCGAGGAACGTCAACGCCAGGGTGAAGCCGAGTCCCATCCCCGCGCCGTCCAAGATCGACGGCCACACTGGGTTCTTCGACGCGAACGCTTCGGCACGGCCGAGGACGATGCAGTTCACCACAATCAATGGGATGAACAGACCCAACGTCTCGTAAATCGCCGGCACGTACGCCTGCATGACTAATTGAACTACAGTCACGAACGAGGCGATGACCACGATGAAGCAAGGTATCCTCACTTTGTCGGGGATGAAGTTCTTCAGTAATGAGATGCTGAGGTTCGACATGATCAGGACGAATGTCGTGGCGAGACCCATTGACATGCCGTTGATGGCGCTTGTCGTCGTCGCGAGGGTGGGGCAGCATCCGAGAAGAAGGACGAGAATGGGGTTCTCCTTCAGAAGCCCTTTGGTGAATGTTTTCCAGTTACTCATTGTTTCCTCCTTTCATGAATTGTGATTTGTTTGCCTCGAAGCCGTCGGTGGCTCTCTTTACCGCCTCCGCCACGGCTCTCGAACTGATCGTCGCCGCCGTGATGGCATCGACGTCGCCTCCGTCTTTCTTTACTTTCAAGCTGTAATTCGACGGGTTCTTGCCGTCAAACTGCCCGATGAACCTGGCGTTCGTCATGTTCGCGCCGAGACCCGGTGTCTCCGCCTGTGACAGCACCGACACCTTATTGATATCGCCGTTTTCCAGAACGCCGACCATGAGTTCGACCTTGCCGCCGAAACCGTTCATCGAGAACGTCTTGATGGCCGCGCCGATGAACTGTCCGTCGGCACTGTACGCTAAATTGTATGTCAGGTCGTCGATGACTTTCACTTCCGTGGAGGCGATGTCGGCGCTTCCTTTCAGCACTTCGTTGATGGCGGCCAGGTTCTTGTTGGCGTCAGCCTGGAGTATCGCCGGTTTTGTGAGGTTATATACGAAGCCCAAGACGCCTCCGCTGACGACTGTTATCACCAACAGGGCGATGAGCATGTTCTTTAATGTTGATTCTTTCTTTGCCATAATTTTAAAGTGTTAAGATTCAACAATTCATTTCTTTGAGCCGAAGCGTTTCGGTCTGAAGCCTCTGTTGATGAGAGGCACGAGAGCGTTCATTATCAGTATGGCGAACGATACGCCTTCCGGGTATGCGCCCCAGAGACGTATCACCACCGTTATCACGCCGATGCCGAAGGCGAAGATGCACTTGCCGCAGGTGGTCATCGGTGATGTCACCATGTCGGTGGCCATGAAGAACGCGCCGAGGATGAGACCGCCGTAGAAGATGTGATAGACCGGTGCGATGTATGTCGCAGGGTCGATGAGGTTGCAGATGCCGGTGAAGGCGAACACTGTCGCGAATATCACGAGAGGCGTCCACACGTCGATGACGCGGCGTGCAATCAGGTAGATGCCGCCGATGATCAATGCTATCGCGCACATCTCGCCGAACGCGCCGCCGCGGTTGCCGATGAGCATGTCAAGCACCTCCATCTTGTCGATGTTGCCGGCACTCTCCTTGAGGAGTCCGAGTGGTGTCGGGCCTGTGATGGCGTCGGCGAAAAAGCCTTTTTCAAATATCGGCGACACTTGCGGCCATGTCGTCATCGCGGTGGGGAAGGAGACCAAGAGGAACACACGGCCCACTAACGCTGGGTTGAACGGGTTGTGCCCCAAGCCGCCGAACGACATCTTGGCGATTCCTATTGAGACGACTGCTCCGACGATGATCATCCACACGGGGAGATTCGCCGGGACGTTGAAGGCCAGCAGGATGCCGGTCACCACTGCCGACAGGTCGCCGACCGTCGTCGGGACTTTCAGCAGATATTTCTGAATTAACCATTCGGTGAGGACGCAGGCGGCGACGGAGATGACTGTCAGCCTGAGTGCGTACCAGCCGAAGAAATACAATGCCACAAGGAGCGCGGGCGTCAGGGCGATGATGACGTCAAGCATGATCCTTCTTGTGCTCTCGGGCCCGTGAACGTGCGGTGACCCTGAAATTATAAACTGATTCATAGCTATTTCTGATTACGTGAACGGATGATTTGGCCTGTCTTGCTCTTGCCGAAACGGACGTAGTCGGCGAGCGGGATGTTGGCAGGACATGTGAATTCGCATGAGCCGCATTCGATGCAGTCCATGATGTTGTGTTTCTCTGCCTCCTCGAAGTTGTTGGTCTCCGATAGGCGTTTCAGGAGGTACGGCTCAAGTCCCATCGGGCATGCTTTCATGCACTTGCCGCACCGGATGCAGTTGCCGACCTTTCGCGGCTGTGCGTCTCTCGTGTTCAGCATCAGGATGCCTGATGTGCCTTTGACCGTCGGGAAGGTCATGACGCTCACCGACTTGCCCATCATCGGGCCGCCGTTGATGAGGTTGGCCGTGTCTTCGGGGAGTCCGCCGGCCGCCTCAATCAGCAGGTTGGCCGGTGTGCCGATCCTCACCCTGAAGTTCGACGGGTTCTTCACCGACTTCCCGGTGACGGTGACGATTCTGTAAACCAAGGGCTTGTTCTTCTGGACGGCCTCGTAAACCGCGAATGTCGATGCGACGTTGACCACCACGCAGCCCGTCTCGATGGGGAGCTTGCCCGAAGGCACCTCTCTCCCGGTGACTGCCTGGATGAGCTGTTTCTCGCCGCCCTGCGGGTATTTCGTCTTCAGGGGCTGGACCTCGATGCCGCTGAAGTAGCTGTCGCCGCTGACGATCTCGTCGAGCCTCCTCGCCACGTCGATCTTGTTGTATTCGATGCCGATGACGCCTTTCGGTGCGTTGACGGCTTTCATCAGCACCTTGACGCCTACGAGGAACTCCATGGGCTTCTCGATGAGGAGGCGGTTGTCGCATGTGAGGTAAGGCTCGCACTCCGCCGCGTTGATGATGACGTAGTCGGCTTTCTTGTCTTTCGGTATCATGAGTTTCACGTAGGTCGGGAACGTGGCTCCGCCGAGGCCGACGATGCCGTGCTGCTTGACGCGTTCCACGATCTCCTCGCTCGTTAGCGTGATGTCCTTTATCAAGGTGTCGGTCGTGTCGATGCCTTCGAGCCACTCGTCGCCTTCGACGTCGATGAAGATGGCTGGCTTGCGGTAGCCCGTGTGGTCCATCACGTCGTCGATCTTCGCCACGGTGCCGCTCACCGAGGAGTGGACGTTGGCCGAGATGAAGCCCTTCGCCGTGGCGATGAGCTGTCCGACCTTGACCTTGTCGCCTTTCGCGACTATAGGCTCTGATGGCGCTCCGAGGCACTGTCCCAACGGGATGATGACCTGCTTCGGGATTTCAAAGTCTCTGATGGGTTGTCCCGACGAAAGTTTGTTCTCTTCCGGATGAACGCCACCTAATCTGAATGTCTTGACTGGATTCATAGGATATTATTTACTTTCGTTTGTAACGTTTGTTTCTGTGCTTTCGGGTGTCTCCGCCTTCGGTTTCCTTGGCGGGAAGTTGACTTCATGGATGGAGCCTCTCGGGCACACCTCGACGCATTTGCGGCACTGCTTGCATTTCGTGTAGTCGATGTAGGCGAGGTTGCCGCGCATCTCGATGGCTTCGAACGGGCATGTCTTGAGGCATTTCTGGCAGGCGATGCACGCCACGTTGCAGTTCTTCATCGCGATGGCGCCTTTCTCGGTGTTGTTGCACGCCACATATACGCGGCGGTTGTTCTTGCCTTTGTAACGCAGCTCGATGACGCCGCGCGGACAGGCTTTGGCGCACGCCCCGCAGCCGACGCATTTGCTTTCATCGACTTCGGGAAGGCCTGTCTCTTTGTTGATGTGGATGGCATCGAAGGCGCATTTCTTCACGCAGTCGCCGTGGCCGAGGCAGCCGTTGGGACAGCCGTTCCCGCCGGCGTACAGCGTCGTGGCAAAGGCGCAGATGTCCGCACCCTCGTAATGCACCTTTCTCGGTGCGTTTTGACAGGTGCCGTTGCAGCGCACGACGGCGATCATCGGCTCCTGCACGGTAGCGGTTAATCCAAGGATTCCGGCGACTTTGGCCATGTCGGAACCAGGACAGTTCAGCCCGGAGAGACTGCTCTTTTCGGCGGCGGCTTTCACACACGCCTCGGCGAAGTTACGGCAACCAGCGAAACCGCAGCTGCCGCAGTTGGCTCCGGCCAATGCGCTCTCAACCTCGTCAATGAGTGGGTTCTCCTCAACCTTGAACTTCTTCGCGACGAAGTATAAAACCACCGCCGCAATACCTCCTAAAACTCCCAGAATCACTAAGGACCATAATAAGATGCTGTTCATATTTTGATGTTTAATAATGATTGAATCAAGTCTGATATTCCAAAATTTCAAGCCGCAAAAATATGAATTTTTTTCATTGACACAGTAAAAAAAATCGCCGGATTTTAAATCTTATTCCACCTCGTACTCGAACTTCCTGCTTATCTTCTCTTTGAAAAGGAACAATACGAAGTAATACACCGCCGCAATCCCGATTCCGGCGACCGCTGCGATCCAGTCTTCCAACGAAAAGCCGCTGATAATCAATATCGTGAAAATCATCAGCAGGGCAGGGATGAGGTATGCGTAAACCGCCGCCCTGCCGCCCTGCCGCGCCGTCATGCTCACCTTAACAGGCTGCCCGATGATGAAATTCTTGTCGTCAGGTTTTGGAACGACGATGTGTTTCTCCTTCGTCTCCGACATTCCGCACGCCGACCTGATGCTGCACGAACCACATGATGCGCTGCTATGTATTTCTATTTCAAGTTCATTGCCGGCAATATTGGTTATTACACCTGTATGTGAAACTCGTTCTTCCATGTTTTTTATTTTTGCACAAAAATAGTAAAAATGTTTCTGTCTGCGGAACTGTTTTTTTCTTATTTTTGCAGACTTGTATTTGAAAATGATGTTCATCAATATTGAGAAAATTAAGAAACAGCTGATAAGGGTCAAGACATGGATAATCAATAAGTTGCGGTTGCTGGTGCTTCCTGGATTTCAGGGGATGCCGCTCTATGATGTACTTGTTTATTTCTTCACGGGATTCAGTAAAGGTTACATTATCGACCGTGGTGCGGCGGTTGCGTTCTTCGTGTTTCTTTCAGTGTTCCCTACAATAATGGTACTTTTCACGATAATCCCGCTGCTGCCGATTCAGGGCATACACGATGTGATTATGGACACGCTGTACAACCTCCTTCCCGCCGGCGCATATAACTCGATGGCCGGCACAATAAACGAGATCCTGTCGAACCAGCGCAACGGTCTCCTCTCAATCAGTGCCGTCCTCGCTTTCTATTTCAGCTCGAGCGCATTCCGCGCGTTTTTCCGCGGCTTCGACATGGGCGTCATCCATCTCGGCAAGATGAGTTTCATGAAAAAACAAATGTATTCCATGCTCCTCGCCATGATAATCGGGGGGATGATTATTTTCTCCATGGCATTGTTCATCATAGGCCGAGACTTTCTGCCTTGGCTTTTCCAACATATCGGTTTCAACAAGTCTTTCTTCATTTTAGTCATCAATATCGCACGGTGGATTCTGATGATAATGACATTGCTCGCTGCCGTGTCTATATTGTATTATTTCGGAAATCCTGAACGTAAGACGTTGAAATTCAAGATGTTTACGCCTGGGACAATATTGTCTGTGGCGATGTTCATCCTCGGTGCTTTCGGGTTTAACTATTATATCGTGAATTTCTCGCGCTACAACGCACTCTACGGTTCCATCGGCGGTATCATAATTTTCATGCTTTGGATTTATGTCAACTGCCTGATTGTCCTGATAGGATATGAGCTGAATGCGTCGATTCAGATCGCATCTTCGGGCGGTGAGATAACCGGAGGTAAGTCGCAGAAAATGATTGATGGTCACAACGAAAAAGTGAATTATCTGAAATAAAATGTCACCGACAACCCGCCAACTGCTGAATTACGCCACGCCGAGTATAGTCGGCATGTTGATCGTCTCCGTCCAGATGATGATCGACGGAGTGTTTGTGAGCAAAGGTGTCGGCCCGCTCGGCCTCGCCGCCGTCAACATCTCCATGCCTCTCGTCAACGCCATGTTGAGCGTCACAATCATGATAATCTCAGGCGGTGTCGTGATTTGCGGAATCGCAAAAGGGCAGAATGACGAGAAATTGGTGAAAGGTTATACCACATTGACTTTCATTGTGTTAGTCGTGACGATGACGCTTATATCCGTTTCGGTTCTTTGTTTTCTCAAGAAAATATGTTACTTGCTCGGCAGCAACGACGAGGTGTATCCTTACGTCAGGACTTATTTGGGCATTTTGACCGGAGCCATAATTTTTTATGTCATCCCGAATTTCACGGAGGCTTTCACCCGCCTTGCCGGAAAACCGAACAAGGTGTTCACCAGCGGTGTCATCTGCTGTGTCGTGAATGTCGTTTTGGATTACGTCTTCGTCATGCGCTTCCGTTGGGGCATGGCCGGTGCTGCGGTGGCGACATGCGTTGCAAACACCTCGGCGGCGGTGGTGCTTTCGCCGAATGTCAAATTCGGACGGCTGATGGGAACGTGGCGTGACGTGCGGCGCATTTTCTTCAACGGAAGCTCCGAAATGCTCACTTCTGTGTCGGCTGCGGTCACGATGTTTGCGTTTAACATAGTGTTAATGAATAACATAGGAACTCTCGGCGTCGCAGCGATGACGATAATATATTATATGAACATGATTGTCAACATGTCAATTTACGGGCTGTCGCAGGCACTTTACCCGCTGATGTCGTTCGCTTTGGGTTCGCGGGATTACGGCAAGATCCGTAATTTGCTGTTCGTCTCGCTCAAGATGAGCGCGGCCATCGGAATAGGTACGTTCTTGTTTGTGCAAATATTTAAACGTCAGGTCGTTACGTTGTTTGCCAACGGCGATGTGGTGTTGGTGGAACTCGCTGTGACTGCCGCCACATTGGTCACGATTCATTATCTGATGTCGTTTGTGAACATCATCGGGAGCAGTTTCCACACCGCGGTCGAACGTCCGCTTGAGTCGGCGGTCATCGCGCTGTGCCGCTCGTTGGTGTTCGCCTTGCTGCCGCTGTTCACTTTGCCACGACTCATCGGAAATAACGGCATCTGGCTCTCGATGCCTGTCGCAGAACTTCTCACCTTGTTCGTAACTGTACCGCTTTTTATTATGACGATGCGCCGGCTCAAAAAAAATCTGTGTTAATCGGCGAAATATTCGTAAGATACGGATAAGATTCGTATCTTTGCCGAAATTTTTTTAAAATGCGTAAGATAGTTTTTGTCGGAAGTGGCGCCATAGCTACGGCTTTAGGCGATGTGCTCGCAGAAAAAGGCGAAGATGAAATAATTCTGCTTTCCATTGAAAATGAAGTTGTTGAGATGATTAATGACAGTCATATCAACACAAAATATTTCCCGAAATGCTGTCTCTTCGAAAACTTGAAGGCAACGTGCGACAAGGAAGTCCTCGGAGATGCCGATGTGATTTTTTTGGCAATTCCCTCAAATGCAGTTGTTAATTATATTATTGAAAATCAGAAATATATAAATCCTTCGGCACTTGTCGTGAATCTCGCAAAAGGTTTCGGCAACAACGGCAACATCATTCCTGACTGCATCAAGCCGATTATCCCGAATCCTCTTATGACGTTGAAGGGACCTTCCTTCGCCCGCGAAATAATAAACCGTCAGGATACGGGGCTTACCGCCGCGTCGGTTGACAGTGAGCTTTATCCGATTATCAAGGATGTTTTTGAAGACACCACTGTCCGCACTGACTTTACTAATGACGTCACCGGCGTCGAATACGCCTCCATTTTGAAAAACATTTACGCCATCGTCATCGGCATGGTTGACGCCAACTTCGATTCAGCGAACATGCGTTCCATAGTTATCACCAAGGCACTCAATGAGATGCGTATGCTTCTCACCGTTTTCGGCGGAGAGAACCGGACGATGTACAACTACTGCGGATTCGGCGATTTCGCACTCACCGCACTCAACGACATGAGCCGCAACCGCACGCTCGGACTGCTCATCGGCAAAGGCTTCTTCAATTCGGGACTGTCGGAAAAAGTCGTCCTCGAAGGCCGCATCGCCGTCGATGTCTTCCATCAGAAACTCGAAATGAATGACATCAGTTTCGATGACTATACACTGATGGACGAACTCTATCACGTCTTCAACGACGCTGATTATCCGACAAATAATTTTGTCAAAAACATACTTAAACGTTGATTATAAAAACTTTAAGGACTTTATAACTTTACAAACTTTATAAACTTTCAAACTTTAAACTTACATTGGGAATCGTTGTAAAACAGAGCATTAAGGGTACTTTGATGAGTTACATGGGTGTCGCCGTCGGGCTTGTCACCACGTTTTTCGTCATGACGAAGTACCTCACGCCGGAGGAAATCGGCCTTACCCGTGTCCTCGCTGATGCTGCTATTTTGCTTTCCGGCCTCGCCCAGATGGGGACGGCGACATCGGCGATTCGTTACTATCCGTTCTTTAAAGATGAAAAGAAACGTGACCACGGGTTCTTCGGCTGGACGTTGATAGTCCCGTTGGTCGGCTTCATCGTTTTCACGGCACTTTTCTTCGCGTTCAAACCGGCACTCGTCGCGTATTTTTCAAAAAACTCGGCTTTGTTTGTCGATTACATGTATTTCGTCATCCCGATGGCGTTTTTCATGGTCTATCTCGTCGTGTTTGAGACGAATTCAAATCTTCTGATGCGAATCGTGTTCCCGCGTTTCATCCGGGAGGTCGGAATAAGAACCTTCACCTTGATAGATTATATCCTTTACATTGTCGGCGTCATCAACCTCGACGGAATGGTGATCGGGCTGTGTGCGGCGTATGTACTCGCTACATTGCTGAATATCATATATTTGCTTTCGCTGAAGAAAATATCATTCAAAATCGAACCGGGCTATGTTGACAAGAAAATACGCAACGATTTCTTGAAATATACGCTGATAATGATTATCTCTTCGGTAATCACGACGATTGTCCCGATGCTGAATTCCTTCATGATTTCTGCGAAAATGGGACTGATGTTCACTGGCATCTACAAGATAGCAAACGACATGGCGGCGTTGGTCGAAATGCCGTACAGGGCACTCGGCTCAATTTCAAAACCAGCGGTGTCGCAGGCGATGAAAGATAATAATATGTCTGCTGTCCAATCACTTACAAAAGATGTTGCACTGCATCAACTGATGGCTGGACTTATGGTGTTTTTCGTTATTTGGATAAATATCGACCTGTTTTTCAGCGTGTTGCCTAACGGCGACGTTTACGATGTCGGCAAATGGGTCTTCTTTATCCTCGTGATCGCCAAACTGATAAACACATCGCTGAATATCGGTGTCACAGTCATGAGCTACTCAAAATATTATCACATCCAGCTGTTTTTCACCGCCACGCTGACCACAATCGCGATAATTTTCAACAATGTCTTTATCCCGAAATTTGGAATGGTCGGCTCGGCCTTGGCGTCATTGTGCTCGTTTTCAATTTATTATATCTTGATTTTGTCGGTAATAGCCTGGAAATCAAAGGTTCATCCATTTTCATGGAATATGCTGAAACTTGTCGTGATAATGGTCTTTCTGTTTGTAATGAATTTGTTATCAACGAGATATGTGTCAACTTCGTTAATTGCTTTGTTCGGTGATGGAATCATTGCGAAATTCATTGAAGCGTTGCTCAGGACATTGATTTTTGTAATGGCAGGACTGTCGCTGATATATCATTTCAATGTTTCAAAACAGGTTAATGAATTGATTGATAAGGCTTTGAAAATAATGTGGAGAAAATGAAAGTCATCATAGTTGGAACATCTTTCCCGTATCGCGGAGGAATCGCCGCTTTTTCCGACAGGCTCGCACAGGAGTTCGTGAAGGAAAATGTTGATGTTGAGGTTGTTACGTTCAAACTTCAATATCCGTCGTTTCTGTTTCCAGGTAAAACACAATATTCCGATGCGGATGCTCCTGCGAATATAACGATTTCTGAAATGATTAATTCCATCTGCCCGACAAACTGGTTAAAGGTCGGGCGCGAAATTAGCAGGAAAAATCCCGATGTGGTGATTTTCACTTATTGGATGTCGTTTTTCGCGCCTTGCTTCGGGACAATTGCCCGCGTCGTGAAAAAGAGATGTAATGTGAAATGTATTGGATTGATACACAATATGATACCGCATGAGAAATCGGTTCTCGACAAGATGCTTCCGCCGTATTTCGTGAAGGCGATGGACGGCTTCGTCGCTTTGTCGAAATCGGTTTTGGCTGACGTTGAATCGCTCGATAAAAACAGGAAACCGAAACTGTTCACGCCTCATCCTTTGTATGATCATTTTGGAAATATTGAAGATAAAACATTTGCAATCAAGAAGTTGGGACTTGATAAAAAATATCATTACATGTTGTTTTTCGGTCTCGTCAGAGCGTACAAAGGCCTCGACCTGCTGATTGACGCTTTCGCTGATGAACGTTTCAAGAAGATGAATGTGAAACTGATTGTCGCCGGTGAGTTTTACGACGACGAGAAACCGTATCTCGAACAGATTGAACGTCTCGGACTGAAAGATTGCGTTGTTATTAATAATAGGTATATCTCCGACGCCGACGTGAAAGATTATTTCAATGCCGCCGACATCATCGTGCAGCCGTATAAATCGGCGACGCAGAGCGGCGTGACGCAGATTGCCTATCATTTCGAGAAACCGATGTTAGTTACAAATGTCGGTGGTTTGAAGGAAATTATTCCAAATGGAAAGGTAGGCTATGTCGTTGAATCACAATCATCTGCAATCGCCGATGCTCTTGTTGATTTTTATGAAAATGAAAGATTCGAGACTTTCGTTGAAGGCGTGAAAGAAGAAAAGAAAAAATACGCGTGGTCTAACATGACCTCCGCAATTATTAAACTAACAAAAAACTCGTGTAACTTGTGCAAAAAACTTGTGTAACTTGTGTTAAAAACTCGTGCAACTTGTGTTAAAAAACTCGTGTAACTTGTGTTAAAAAACTCGTGTAACCTGTGTTAAAAAAAACTCGTGTAACCTGTGTTAAAAAAA
>JAKSMW010000019.1 GCA_024400395.1 Bacteroidales bacterium | reverse complement strand
GGATAGCGCCACCCCTTGGCATGGCGGATATTTCAACTGCGAATACACAGATCCCGTCAAGGAGTTTCTCGGCGAGATGGCTGAACCCTGCACCGACTGCCCATCTATCGAGGTGACCAAAGGCGACAAGACCATCAAACTTTACAACCCGGAGAAAGTGGAGTTTAAGAAAGAGTAATGTCGCCAAACATGTAAGTCACCGCCAACTGGGTGAATGAAATTTGGCCAACCGGGTGAACAAAATTTGGCCAACTGGGTGAACGAAATAAAGAAAAATCGCAGATTTATTTGTGTATATCGTTTATTTTTAATACTTTTGCGCCCGAATTGAGAATTTAACACAAATGGAAGAATACAGAGTCCGAATTGCAGACCAGTTGTTGTCTGAAAGTTTGGAAGCATTGGGTGCCGTCCTTGTGCAAGGAACGAAGTGGTGTGGCAAGACCACCACGTCCGTCCATCATGCCGGAAGTGTTTTATATATGGACGATCCAATGCAAAAAGAACAAAATCTTTCGCTGGCGCAAACTAATATAAAGCGTTTGTTAGAAGGTGACACCCCGCGAGTAATTGACGAGTGGGAGTTGGCTCCGCAATTGTGGGATGCCGCACGTTTTGAGATTGACCATCGCCAAGTGCATGTAGGACAATTTATTTTCACGGGTTCGTCCGTTCCAAAGGAGAAGGATAAGAAACAGATTTTTCATAGCGGCGCCGGTCGTTTCGACTGGATTACAATGCGCACCATGTCGCTTTGGGAGTCAGGAGACAGCACCGGCGATGTCAGTCTCCAAGCATTATTCAACGGAGCGATGCCGGATGGTGCAGCCACAATAGATTTAAACAGATTGGCATATCTGACTTGCCGTGGCGGATGGCCCGGAGCACTTTCATTATCTGAGCGTGCCGCACTTCGTGTCCCGCATGCCTACCTGAAAGCAGTGCTCAATTCGGATATATCCAAAATTGATGATGTAAGACGCGATGCCAATACGATGTCGCGCATCATCCGAAGCCTGGCCCGTAACCAAGGCGAACAGATCCCTTACACAACTATTCGTGCAGACATAATCAACAATGAAAACGCCACCATCAGCGCAGACACGGTGGAGGATTATGTAAGGGTGCTGAGTAAGATATTCTTAGAAGAGGACATGCGGGCATGGAATCCCAATCTGCGCAGCAAGACGGCCATACGGACCAGTGACACACGCTATTTTGTCGATCCCAGCATCGCCACATCGGCATTGGGAATCGGGCCAAAAGATTTGTTGAATAATCTGACAGACTTCGGTTTTTATTTTGAAACCTTGGCTGTTCGCGATTTGCGTGTTTATGCCGATGCCTTAGACGGGGAAGTCTTCCACTTTCGCGACAAAAACGGCTTGGAGTGTGATGCCGTCCTCCATCGTCGCAACGGCTCATACGGACTTATCGAAATCAAATTGGGCGGAACGGATAACATAGAGAAAGGAGCAACCACCCTTAAAACACTGTCTGCCAAGATTGACACGGATAAGATGAACGCACCATCGTTTATGATGGTCTTAACGGGTGTAGGTCAGTATGCCTATCGCCGTCAGGATGACGTGTATGTCGTCCCCATCGGCTGCCTGAAACCGTGAATTAATATTATTGTCAAAACAAAAGTAATTATCAATATGAAAAGACTATTTCCCTTTTTTATTCGCCGCCCTGACGCTGAACGCAGGACTGGCACACGCGCAAGGAAACACGGAACCTGACCCCTTGCCGACACCCGAAAACAACCAGATTGTGTACCGGACAAGGGTATGTGGTACTTGATGATGTTTCTTTAAACACTATCGGCACAGCCGAATCTCCCGCAAACCTTAAAATACCTTCCACCTGGTTGGCAAACGACAAGCCGGTCAATAGCGCGACCCCTTGGCATCGTGGGTATTTCAACTGCGAATACGTGAATCCTCTCAAGGAATTTCTCGGCGAGATGGCAGAACCTTGCGAGGACTGCCCGTCTATAGAAGTCACTAAAGGCGACAAGACCGTCAAACTTTACAACCCCGAGAAAGTGGAGTTCAAGAAGGAGTGAAGTTTTTAGTCTTTAGTTTTTAGTTTTTAGTTTGGAGAGTCAACGGACTAACGACTAAAGACTAACGACTAACAACTAAATTTTGCCGGTTTTCTCGCATATATGAAAAAATGCAGTATCTTTGCAGTCGCTAAAAACGTGTATTTACACGGAATCAACGAATACAATATATTTTTGCAATGCAGATAAAAAGAGAAAAATACCTTCAAGAACTAATCAATGCATGCGGAAATCGCATGATTAAGGTGATTACCGGAATGCGCCGATGTGGAAAATCGTATTTGCTGTTCACCATCTTTCATGACTATCTTGTGGGAAACGGGATTCCGGAAGACCATATCATTATGGTCGATTTGGAAAACCGTCGGAATATGGCATTGCGAAATCCGGACGTGCTGCTAAATCACATATTTGATAGAATTGTAGATAAGGAGCATTATTATGTATTATTGGACGAGGTACAGTTGGTGAGTGAGTTTGAAGATGTACTGAACAGTTTTCTTAAAGAGGATAATGTTGATGTGTTTGTTACGGGAAGTAACGCAAAATTCCTGAGCAAAGATGTGATTACCGAATTTCGTGGTCGAGGCGATGAAATCCGTATTCACCCACTTTCGTTCCGCGAGTTTGCAGAGCATAGGCAATCTTATTCTGACGCCATGTTGCGTGAATATATGTTGTATGGCGGCCTCCCACAAGTGGTATTGGAAAACGACCCTGCACGCAAAGTCGCATACCTGAAACAACAATTCACACACCTACTTGCGTGACATCAAAGATAGGTATAATATTCAAAACGATAGCGACTTGTTGGAACTTATAACCATAATATCATCCTGTATTGGGTCTCTTACCAATCCCCCCAAAATAGCCAACACCTTCAAGACTGTCAAGCAAAGTAAGATCTCCGCAGATACTATTCGCCAGTATTTGGAGTATATGGAAGATGCATTCATGATTGAAAGATCTATCCGCTATAATATTAAAGGGCGTAAATATATTGATTCGCCTTATAAATACTACTTTGAAGACTTGGGATTACGGAACGTTCGTGTAGGATTCCGTCAAACCGAATTGCCGCACATAATGGAAAACCTGCTGTACAATGAACTCCGAGAGGCGGGGTTTACTGTTGATGTCGGACAAGTATATAGCGAGCATAAGAATGCTGACGGCAAACGCCAGCGCAGCATATTAGAGGTGGATTTCGTGTGCAACCGAGGGTATAATCGAGTATATGTTCAATCAGCGTTTGCAATGGATACCGATGAAAAACGTAATCAGGAATTTGCTTCGTTGCGCAAATTGAACGATGGTTTCCGTAAACTCGTTGTCGTTTATGGACTACAGCCGACCTATATGAATGATGACGGCTTGTTTATCGTCAACTTAGTGGATTTCCTTATGAATCCGGCAAAATTTATTGGATGAATATCTTAAAGAATTATAACAAATATGCACAAACTCCTTTTATCAATCATCGCCCTGACGCTCGGCATCGGCGCGTGGTTCTTTTCGTAAAGACTAAAGACTAAAAAAAAATCAAAGACAAGGTTTCAGCTATCATCATTTTTTCTAATTTTGCCGGCGATTTAATATCTGATTAATACCTATGAATATGTTCGACATTTGTGCAGAGTCATCTCGCTGCCTGCTTTGCCACAACGCACCATGCGATGTGTTTTGCAAACATCATCTCCAACCCGCCCGCGCCATCCGCGCCATCCGTTTCGACAACAAAACGAATGCCTCTAAATGGCTTTCGGATGCCTGCGTCAACTGCGACGCGCCTTGCGAAAAACACTGCATCCATTCCGACAAACCAATACGAATCAATGAGATAGCAAAAACCGTAATATCAAAATATTCAAATCTGCCTGACATTGACGACATCGATTTATCGGTTGACTTTTGCGGTGTCCGTTGCGAAAACCCGTTCTTCCTCGCCTCGTCAGCGATATGCACAAACTACGAAATGGTAGCCCGAGCATTCGAGCAAGGCTGGGGCGGCGTTGTCTTTAAAACCATCGGACTTGATGAAATTCATGAGGTCTCACCGCGTTTTGACGCCGTTAAAAACCACTCCGGACAACCTTTCTTCGGATTCCGCAATATGGAACAAATAAGCGAACTCTCAGCCGATGAGAATTTCGACATCTTGAGACGACTCAAACAGAATTATCCTTCAAAGATAATCGTGGCGAGCATTATGGGACAGACTGATAATGAATGGATTACACTTGCAAAGAGAGCCGAGCAAAGTGGTGCCGACATCATCGAACTGAACTTCTCTTGTCCGCAAATGAAGAAATCTGGAATGGGTTCCGATGTCGGGCAAAACGTGCGACTCGTCAAGAAATTCACCGAAGCCGTAAAACGAAACGTCAGCAGGCCTGTCATCGCGAAGATGACGCCTAATATCACCGACATCTGCAAGCCGGCATTAGCCTCATATTCGGGCGGCGCCGACGGCATTGCAGCCATAAACACCATAAAATCAGTCACTTTGTCAGAATCGGCACTCGTCAGCGGGAAACGGACGATTAGCGGTTATTCCGGAAAAGCCGTCAAACCGATAGCCCTGCGCTTCATCCTCGACATCGCGACCGACCAAGAAATAAGAAAGACAAACAAGGATTTGCAGATAAGCGGAATCGGCGGAATTGAGACGTGGCGTGACGCATTGGACTTCATTCAACTTGGCTGCAGAAACGTTCAGGTCTGCACATCCGTGATGCAGTACGGTTACCGCATCATCGACGACCTGGTTCTCGGAATGAAGACTTATATGAGTCAGAAAGGCGTAAAAGACATTTCCGAGTTGGTTGGGAGTGAGTTGCCGAGTTTCGGCAAACCGGGCGACCTTGACAGAAGCACGAAGGTTTTTCCACGATGGGACCGCGAAGTCTGCGTCGGATGCGGACGCTGTTATTTAGCTTGTTCCGACGCCGGTCATCAGGCGATAGTCTTTGACGAGAAACGCACCCCGAGACTCATCGGGGCCAACTGCGCAGGCTGTCATCTGTGCCGCTTGGTATGCCCGACAGGAGCCATTCTGACAAGCAATCGAATGTAAACTTCTATCTTCTTAATAATAAAGATGCGCCGTTTTAACAGTTACAGCGACTATTTCAAACTTGTTTTCGGCGGGCGTGTGCAGAAGATCAGCATCGACATCGTGATAGAACGCTTCGCCGGCGAGGTGCCGCCGCGTTTCCTCGTCTCGAAGCCGTGGGAGAGCCTGCGTTACGACCACGTGCTCGCGATGATAGAAAGACGCATGGCGGAACGCGGCACATGGCAGGGACGGAAATCAGGTAATCAGGGGGACAGGTGATTAGGTATTCAGTATTTAAAAACTCGTGCAACTCGTGTTAAAAACTTGTGCAACTCGTGTTATAAAATTCCGTACCTTTGCAGCCGATTTCAAAATGAATTAAAACTGACAGCAATGAAAAAAATATTCTTTATCCTTGCAGCCATGCTGTGTGGCTGCTTCGCGCTGAAGGCGCAAGAAGAATTCACATCTAATGGCCTGAACTACCGCGTTACAGACCCAGCCCGCCCACCGTTGAGTTGACGGGACATACCGCAGGCCTCACCGCCCATGATTTTGTCATTCCCGCCACTGTGACCTGCGAAGGCACGACCTATTCCGTGACAAGCATTAAGGATCATGCTCTTTATAACTGTACAGGCTTGACCGGCTCGCTCACCATACCGAATTCCGTGACAAGCATTGGAGAAAATGCTTTTGCAAGCACCTTTTTCACTCAAGTCATCGCCAACCCCGACTTCACCACAATCGACAAAGGCGTCGGCTACATATACCATATAGAAAACAGCACGACACTCGAATTCAATGGCAAAATCAATGCCGGAGACATTGAACGCAGCCTCACAACCGGCGCGGCGCACGGCTTCAACTCGCCCGCCGACAGTGAGAGCCGTTTCACGGTGAGGCTCGGTGTCAGCAACGGCAACGACGATAACGGGCAGTTCGTGTATCAGTACGGCAAAGAGCTGGTCATCGACGGCAAAGGCACGCTCCAGGTGTTCGACGTCCTCGGAAGAGTCGTCATCAGCGAAGAAATCCACGGACAGAGCGTCGATGTCAGCAAGCTCACCACCGGCGCATACATCGTGAGGATGACTGGAAATGAAGTCAAGACGCAGAAGATTATTGTTAGATAAAAGGTTGAGAGTAAACACCACGATTTTGGCATTTTTCGAAACTTGAAACATCTGAAACTTTGAAACCCTTGAATCTTTGAATCTTAAAATATCAATGAAGAAAATTCTATTTGTTCTTGCAGTCATATACTGCTGCGTGCTTGGCGCAAGCACAAGAACCGCCGGCACTGCCGACGCCTGCCAACAACCAGATTATGTACAGGTCATCTGACCATCAAAAAATAACGCCATATCATCAAAACGTTTTTGGCGCTACTTACAATGATGCCAATAGTACGTACTATACAGAGCAGGATTATGGTGTTATCTCTTTTGATGGCGATATAACGACCATTGGTGATTGGGCATTTACCAATAGCACAACCCTGACTGCTGTAGCATGGCCAAACACGGTGACCGACATTGGATATGAAGCATTCAAAGGTTGGACATCACTGACCAATCTGACTATAAAAGCAGGAAGTATTGAAAATAATGCATTCCAAAACTGCACAAACCTTAATACAATCACATTTGGTAAAGGTGTGACGAGTATTAAAGATAACGCATTCGCAACTTGCACCAATGTAACATCTGTAACATTTTCAGGGGTTGTGGTGCTCGATAATGCTTCTTTAAGCGATATCGGCACAGCCGAATCTCCGGTCGCCCTTTAAATACCTTCCACCTGGTTGGCAAACGACAGACTGGTCAATAGTACAACCCTTTGGCATAGCGGATATTTCAATTGCGAATACGCAGACCCGGTCAAGGAGTTTCTCGGCGAAATGGCTGAACCTTGCACCGACTGTCCGACGGTGGAAATCAAGAAAGGTGACAAGACCGTCAGACTGTATAATCCTGAAAAAGTGGAATTCAAGAAACAGTAAAACAGCGACGATAAGCCCGCAAAAACATCAAGGTTCCGCGAGCCGCCGAAATCACCGGCAACCCGCGGAATCTTAATCTTTAAACCTCTGAAACTTTGAAACCTTGAAACCCCTGAAACTATGAAACCTCTGAAACCCCTGAAACCCCTGAATCTTTAAATTTTTAAATCTTTGAATCCAAAAATTGTTGTATCTTTGCAGCCTGAAAATGAAAAGACTATCACAAAGTATCTGCTCTAAATCTGAAAATATGACACATTTTATGGGATTCAGTTTGCCGGTTGGTGATAGACCAAGGCGACAAGCACAAAGTATTATTACAGGAAAAGAACACGAATATGTTAGAGTTAGTTTTACCCGCCCAATGCGACGTGATATACGTTCCGTGTCTGTTGGCGAATCCGTTGACTGGCAGGCAATGTATAATTGATGCTATTTTGGATACGGGGTCTCAACACTCTGCCATTAGCCAAGAAGTCAGTGATGTACTGCAACTCGACCGTGGTGATGAAATCCATGTAGAAGGTAGTGCCGGTGTTGCAGAAGGATGGGAATCGGAATGTATTGTTGCGATGTCGGAAAATGACAAGTGGTGTGTTCAAGTAGATGTTCTCCCATCATTGCCGGTGCACATGGTAATGGGGATGGATATTATCTCAACCGGTAATTTGTCCTTGTCTTATGAAAATAGCAACTATGTTTTTCGATTTGAGCAATTTGCCAAATAATTGTGCCCTTTAGAGTTGAGTCAATCGACAATGTGGTGCATATTGATGCCAATGATGGAGTTCAGGAAAACGGAATAAACAGCGTCGATAACCCCGTAAAATCATCAAGGTTCCGCGAGCCGCCGAAATCACCAGCGACCCGCGGAATCTTTAAATCTTTGAAACTCCTGAAACTTTGAAACTCCTGAAACTTTGAAACTCCTGAAACTTTGAAACCCTTGAAACTTTTGAATCTTTAAATCTTTACTAAAGTTGCGGAATAACTTTTACAAAAGTTGCGGAATAACTTTTACAAAAGTTGCGGAATAACTTTTACAAAAGTTGCGGAATAATTTTGTATGTATCAAATTTTTCGTACCTTTGCAGCCAAATTCAAAATATACCGATATGAGGACATATAAACAGCGAATAGTGGATATTCTACTTGACCAAAAGCTACAAGGGAAAGGTGCCGTTTTGTTGGAAGGCCCCAAGTGGTGTGGCAAGACTACGACAGCCAAACAAATGGCTAAAAGTGTGCTTGATTTAGGCAATACCGCTATTCTGCGAGATGCTCTCGAAATATATCAAATCAAGCCGATGTCGTTATTGGCAGGCGAAACACCAAAACTGATAGACGAATGGCAAAGCATTCCGGAATTGTGGGACATGGTTCGCTCGGAAGTGGATGACCGAGGCGATGTCGCACAATTCATCCTCACGGGCAGCAGCACACCGATAGAGCAAGATAAGCTACGGCATAGCGGAAACGGACGCATCGGAAGACTGAATATGCGAACGATGAGTCTGTGGGAATCGGGAGAGTCAACGGGTTCCGTGTCTCTTGATGACTTGTTTGAAGGGAAAGACATTGAGCCACAGGATAATCCCCTGACTTTGGATCAGATAGCTTACCTGTTATGTCGCGGAGGTTGGCCTCAAGCCACCTTCATGACGGGAAGAGTGGCGTTGGAACAGGCACGTGATTACTATGAAACCATTTACAAAATGGATATTCAGCGTGTGGACAAGACACGCCGCAATAGTGAACGGACTCGATTGCTGCTTCGCTCATACGCCCGGAATGTAGCAGCGACAGTCAGTTTCAATAAAATGGCCGCTGATATCAAAGAGAATGATAATGCATCCATTACATACGAGACGATTTCCGACTATGTAGATGCATTGAAGAAACTCTTTGTGTTGGAAGATTCGCCCGCATGGAATCCTAATCTGCGCAGTAAGACGGCAATTCAGTCCTCGGACGTCCGCTATTTCAGCGATCCAAGTATTGCGGCGGCAGCATTAGGAACAAGCCCCAAAGACATAGTGAACAATTTGCAGACATTTGGACTCCTTTTTGAAAACATGGCTGTCCGAGATTTGCGTGTTTATGCAGATGCTTTAGACGGCAATATCTATCATTTCCGCGATGTTAACGGATTGGAATGTGATGCTGTCCTGCATAGACGCAACGGGTCTTATGGATTGATAGAAATCAAACTTGGCGGGCCGGATAATATCGACAAAGCAGCAGCCACATTGCACACACTTGCAGAGAAAATTGATACCGACAAGATGAAGAAACCGGCATTCCTTATGGTCGTGACCGCTGTCGGACAATTCGCCTACCGCAGAAAAGACGGCGTATATGTGATTCCCATCGGCTGCCTGAAACCATAGAGATTTAAGGATTCAAAGATTCAAGGGTTTCAAGGTTTCAAGGTTTCAAGGTTTCAGAGGTTTAAATCTTTAAATTTTTGAATCTTTGAATCAAAAAGATTTTTGTCGTATCTTTGCCGCCCGAAATTCATACTTAATTTTGAAGAAAATTAAACACATGACGATAATGAATAAGAACATCACAAAACTATTATTCTCGGCAGCACTCCTGCTGTGCTGCATGACTGCATGGGCGGACCCTCAACAAGTGAACGGTTTCTACCAATTGCAGACGAAAGAAGACCTCGTCTGGTTTGCCGACCATGTGAACTCAGGAAACGCATCGACCAATGCCATGCTTATGGCGGACATTGTAGTGAACAGCGGCGTGCTGAATGATGACGGAACCCTCAACGGCACTCCTCAAATTATTTGGACCCCGATAGGCGGATTTAATGGGAACGGCAAAGACCATTCAGGCGAGTTCAACGGCAACGGCCACACCATCAGCGGACTTTACTTTAATAACGGAGTGATGAAGAATGTTGGTCTCTTCGGCAAGACGGCATCCGGAGCGCATATCCACGACCTCGGCGTCAGCGACAGCTACTTCTATGGCCAAGACCACGTGGGCGGCATCTGCGGCGACTTCGCAAATGGCCTGATAGAGAACTGCTGGAGTGAGGTGGCAGTCTATGTGACTTCTGGTGACGGTGGCGGACTGACAGGCTCGGTCTTTACAAATGCCGTCCTAAAAGACAGCTATTCAATCTGCAATGTCAGCGGCAACGGAAGCCGCGGCCTCGTTTGCGGTGCCTTGACTGGAACGATTGAGAACTGCTATGCCAAAAGCATAAATTCAACAGGAACAACGAATGCGATAGGATGGACAGATCCGAATGGCAATCCAACTGCTACCAATGTGGAGGTAAAGTCCGCCTCAGCCTTCGCTTCCGGTGAAGTGTGCTACATGCTCAACTATAGTGTGACCGACGGCACACAGAAATGGTATCAGACATTGGACACTGACAATTTCCCCGTGCTGAACAACAGCCACGGCACCGTGTATCGCGGTTACGACGGCGATGTGTTGACATATTCAAATTCGCTACAGTCCCTGTCGTCAATCGACAATGTGGCGTATATCGACGCCAATGGTGAACCGCAGACGCACGACAATGTCTCCATAATCAGGAATGCCTCCGAAAAGGTCACCTGGTCTGCCGGCTGGTATGTAGTGCAGGGTGCCGACATCACCCTCGCAAAAGGTGCGGTCTGCAACGGCGAAGTCCACCTCATCCTTGCCGACGGTGCGAAACTCACGGCAACGGGAGAAAAGAAACATGCCGGCATCACCGTATCAGGCGACGGCAAGTCTCTCACCATCTACGGTCAGACCGCCCAGTCCGGCCAACTCATTGCAAACGGTGGAAAATTTGGTGCAGGCATCGGTGGTGGAGAAGATGGTAACGGTTCTAACATCACCATCAACGGCGGTATAGTTATCGCAAACGGAGAATATGACGGTGCCAGCATCGGTGGCGGATATCATGGTAGCGGCTCTAATATCACCATCAATGGCGGTACGGTTACGGCAAATGGTGGTCACCATGGTGCCGGCATCGGTGGTGGATATAATGGTTCTGGTTCTAATATCACCATCAATGGCGGCACGATTACGGCAACAGGTGGAGACACTGCTGCTGGCATCGGTGGTGGTGAAGAAGGTTCCGGTTCAAACATCACCATCAATGGCGGTACGGTTACGGCAAATGGTGGACAAAATGCTGCTGGTATCGGTGGCGGAGAAGAAGGTTCCGGCTCAAACATCAAGGTGGCTACAGCGTTCACCGTTTATGCAGACAACACTACCCCTCCGACAAACGAAATATTACACACCGACAATGATATTGCATCTTATATCGCAGCATTACGATATGTAATAGTGAAAGATGAAATGACCAATGTAAAAAATGAAGCCATTGCCGCCATCAATGCTGCCATAATAGGTGTTACCAATGCCGATATTATAGCCATCGCCACTTATGCGATTGATGCCATCAATGCGGCGGCCAACCCGCATGAAATCGAAATCATCAAAGCACAAGCCCTCGCTGCAATCGCTTCCGCCAAGGCGATTTATAATTCCGCCCTCGGCGAGATGGGAGTTCCATGCGACGACTGCCCCGCCGTGGATGTCACGAAAGGCACAACCACCATCAGACTCTACAGCCCCGAAAAAGTGGAGTTCAGGAAAATGGAATAAAGTTTTTAGTTTTTAGTCGTTAGTCTTTAGTTTTTAGGGTCAACGGGCTAACGACTAACGACTAACGACTAAAGACTAAAGATTCCGCGGGCCGCCTATATGAAAAACTATTTTGGCAACCTGCAAAAATGGTGATACGCATCACTTTTTTCGGTCATAATGACTGAATGATGGTGATACGCATCACTTTTTTCGGTGAAAATGACTGAAAAGTTTTTAGTTTTTAGTCTTTAGTCGTTAGTCTTTAGTGTTTAGGGTCAACGGACTAATGGCTAATGGCTAACGACTAACGACTAAATTTTGTTTATTTTTCGTAAGTATGTGGAAAATGTAGTACTTTTGCAGCCGGAAAAACAATAATCAGACTTTAAAACAATTACTATTATGGAAGTATTTTTCAGAACAGAAGCGTACGACAAAGTGCATTTTGCGGTCATGGCGATTGAAAATGGTGGAATATGTTACAGACGACATTGTGGAAGCTTTACAAAACAGGGAGGCTAAGTTATTGTGAGAGATGATGTCTTGTGGCGGAAAATAGCCCGCGTTATATTGCTGATAGCCGACGAATACCTCTCCAACCCGTCGGATTTCCGGCTGTTCACGCTCGAAGAATACATTGACTTCGTGATTGATTTCATCGAAAGACTAAACCCCAATATCGTGATAGAACGTTTCGCCGGTGAGGTGCCGCCGCGTTTCCTCGTCTCAAAGCCATGGAAGAGCCTGCGTTACGACCAAGTCCTGTCGATGATAGAGAAACGCATGGCGGAACGCGACACCTGGCAGGGACGGAAATCAGGTAATCAGGTGGACAGGTGATTAGGTATTCAGTATTTAAAAACTCGTGCAACTTGTGTTAAAAACTTGTGCAACTCGTGTTATAAAATTCCGTACCCTTGCAGCCGATTTCAAAATGAATTAAAACTGACAGCAATGAAAAAAATATTCTTTATCCTTGCAGCCATGCTGTGCTGCTTCGCGCTGAAGGCGCAAGATTTCATTTGCGACGACCTGATATACAGCGTTTTGTATGACTACATACCCGCCGTTAAGCTGGTGAAATGCACCCGGTACTTCCAAGCCCATGATTTTGTCATACCTTCTACCATAAATCACGAAGGCAGGACCTACAAAGTGATGGAAATTGGCGAAAGAGCTTTTGCAGACGGTGGTAGGCTCACCGGCACGCTCACCATCGGCAATAACGTGTTAAGAATTGATAATTATGCTTTTGCAAAATGTGGTGAGCTCACCGGCACGCTCATCATCGGCGAATCCGTTAGACAAATTGGTTACAAAGCTTTTGAACATACCCATTTTACACAAATCATTTCCAGATGTTCCTCGCCGCCTAATTTGATGCCTGATGCTTTTCCGGAAAATTTTTTTTGAATGAACCCGTTGTGCCTTGCGGCAGTGGCAGTGATTATAAAAACGCGAGGGGGTGGAGCCAATTTCTCATTATATGGGAGGATTTTGTTCAATTCGAACTTACGGTGACATCAGCCAACCCTGATTTTGGCTCGGCAAGCATAGACCAAACCGCCACCTGCCAGAACAACGGACAAGTCACCGTTAGCGCCACACCGCTTGCCATAGACTGCATGTTCACATGCTGGACGGAAAACGGCGAGGTGGTCTCAACCGACAACCCATACACCTTCACCTTGGAAAGCGACCGCAACCTTGTGGCCAACTTTTGGGAAAAGAAATACATTTACGAGCCTATCGAGTCCTTGCCTTCGCACATCAGCTCTAATGACATTTATGTGCTCGGCTATCAGGATGGCAACAATTACTACCTGCACTCTTCGGGAATGGAAGCCGGAGAAATGAAGCTGTCATTATATCCTGCAAATCCTGTCGAATACAGATTCGCTGATTTTGAAAGTTACAATCTTGTTTATGCATATTGCGATAACGGAGATTTGTCCATCACCACGCAGGGAGTGTCTCTCTCAACATTCAGCCCATTTGACTCGACAGATCCTTTTGCTTTGTCCATAACGGACGGCAACATCTCTTCGGCTGGCTCATCTGGCTACACCGTCTGCCACAACGGCAACATCATTACGACACATACGGGGACAAGCCAAGGCAACCTGCGCTTCTTCAAATGCACAGACAAGCCGAAGTGCAGCATTGCAGTTTCGGCCGACCCGCAAGAAGCCGGCACAGTTGAGGCTACCTGCGGCGGCGTAACCGTGGAATCGGCACCTATAGGTGCAATCGTCACCGTTTCCGCCACGCCCACTGATGACTATTGGTTCTCCAATTGGATCGAAAACAGTGAGCTGGTATCAACAGCCAACCCTTACACCTTGACCTTGGACAGAGACCACAACCTTGTGGCCGTTTTCTACAGGCAATACGACTTCTCCGCCATTTGCGCCACAGGCCAGACACTCTACTACAGAATCATCAATGCAGAACAGCATTGGGTGAGCGTCGTGGCACCGAATGGCGACAACGCTAATGGATGGGATGGTTTCACCAAACCCACAGGCCAAATCGAACTGCCCGAAACCGTCACCTACAATGACATAAGCTACACCGTGACAGCAATCGGTGACTGTGCCTTTTACTACTGTGAAGGCTTAACCGGCTCGCTCACCATTCCGAATTCCGTGACAAACATCGGAGAATGGGCTTTCGAATACTGTAAAGGTTTCACCGGCTCACTCACCATCGGCAACGCCGTGACAAGTATTGGATACAGAGCTTTTAATAATTGCAATTTCACCAACATCATCTCCAAAGCCGAAATCGCACCAAGCATAAGTTCTTATATTCCAGATGACTCGGAAAATGTTTACATTCCAAAAAACACAACGGAATCATACAAAAACGCATGGATTGGACATGGCTACACTTTCATTGAATACGATGGCGGAACCTACAACTTCAATGGCATAGGCAGCAACTCCTGGAGTGTTGCAAGCAACTGGGATGAAAACGAAGTGCCTGCCCAGCACTGCCCAAATGTGTTTATCAACGCCAACTGCCAAATAGATGTTAATGCCGAAGTTGGAACAGTAACCGTTGCCGCAGGCAAGACGTTCACCATTGCCGAAGACAAAACTCTGACGGCAGACGGCATCATCCTTGAAGACGGTGCGCAACTGATAAACAACGGAAGCGTGAATTGCAGTAATTACAACATAATGAAAGCTATTGCGGGCTACGGCACGGGCGATGGCAACTGGTATCTGGTTTCGTCGCCGGTGGCAACGGCAACGCTTCCTTCAGGGATGATAACCTATCCCGCCGAAAACTACGACCTCTACCGCTTCGACCAAAGCGAAAATGCTGAATGGCGCAACTACAGGGCAGCTACATTCGGCATCGAAAACCAAAGCGGCTATCTTTATGCCAACAAGAATAACACGACACTCATTTTCAGGGGTGCGCTTGCCGCCACCGATGCCAAGATATTGGCATACGACGGCGCCGCCCGTTTCGCCGGCTTCAACCTTGTGGGCAACCCTTATCCTTGCAACGCCACCATCTCGGGCAGCAACCTGCGGAGCACCAATTACTTCTACAGGATGAACGGAAACGGCACTGCCGTTGAAGTCGTCGCCAATCCGGTGCTGGCACCTTGCACGGGTGTCTTCGCCGTGGCCGCCAACAGCGATGCCACCGTCACCTTCACCCCAACAAACGCCGCCGCCAACGTGACCCGCGGCGAGAAGAACGCCTTGCGTGACATCCGCGTGGAACTCTTTACCAACGGCAACGTCATCGACCGCGCCATCCTGAATACAAACGGAGAATCGCTGCCGAAGTTCAGGCTGCTTGACAACACCTCCGAAATCTGTTTCTATCAGGATAACGAAGAATTAGCCGTCGCCTCTGTAAGTACAACGGGACGTTCAGAGATGCCGCTCAACTTCAAGGCCATGACGACAGACAAATACAACATCAGCGTCAAGGCCACCGACAACCTTAACTATCTGGTTCTCATCGACAACATGACAGGCGAAGAGACCGACATGCTTCTCGAAAGCAGCTATTCGTTCATAGGCTCGCCTGCCGACAGAGATGACCGTTTCACGGTGAGGCTCGGTGTCAGCAACGGCGACGACGATAACGGGCAGTTCGTGTATCAGTACGGCAACGAGCTGGTCATCGACGGCGAAGGCACGCTCCAGGTGTTCGACGTACTCGGAAGAGTCGTCATCAGCGAAGAAATCCACGGGCAGAAAGTCGATGTCAGCAAGCTCACCACCGGCGCATACATCGTGAGATTGACGGGAAATGAAGTGAAGACGCAGAAGATAATAGTAAGATAAACGGTTGATAGAAAAGAGGAAGAAGATGTCATTGACAACATCAGAATCATGCGGGCCTTTATCAAGATGATATATTCCATCATTGATGAAATATATCATCTCGGTGCGTCGCTGAAAGACCTTGGCAGAAAATGGTTCGCGTTTTCAATATTACATTGCAGTAAAGAATTACTGCTGAATAACACAATATGAAAGAGCCTCTATTTCTCAACAAATTCAAGCACTGAATCTGTCACATATTTCAGCTGTTCATCGGTGAACTCGGTGTGGATCGGGAGTGCCACGACGTGGTCGCAGAGATACTCGCAGACCGGGAAGTCGCCCTGTTTGTAGCGCGGGTCGGCGTAGGCCTTCTGCATGTGGAGCGGCACCGGATAGTAAATCGCACTCGCGATGCCCTTCGACTGAAGATGAGCCATGAGGCCGGCGCGGTCAACGTCTTTCAAGACAACGACATACTGATGATACACGTGGTCGGTGAAAGCCGGATGCTTCGGCGTAACGATGTGTTCTGTCTGCGCGAAAGCCTCGTCGTAACATGCCGCGACATACCGGCGGGCGTGGATGTATTCGTCGAGATGTCTCAACTTGATGTCAAGGACAGCGGCCTGGATTGCGTCGAGACGTGAGTTGACGCCGACGTAGTCGTGATAGTAACGTTCTTTCATGCCGTGGTTCACGACGCAGCGCAGCATCTCGGCGAGAGCGTCGTCGTCGGTGAACAGTGCGCCGCCGTCGCCGTAGCAACCGAGGTTCTTCGACGGGAAGAACGAGGTGCAGCCGACGTTTCCTATCGTGCCCGACTTCTTCACGGTGCCGTCTTTGAAAGTGTAACGTGCGCCGATTGCCTGCGCGTTGTCTTCAACGACATACAGATTATGACGTTTCGCGATGTCCATGATGGCGTCCATATTGGCGCATTGTCCGAAGAGATGCACCGGCACAATGGCCTTGGTGCGCGGAGTGATGGCGCGTTCAACTGCTTCAGGGTCAATGCAATAAGTGTCAGGCTCAACATCAACGACGACAGGTTTCAGACGGAGGAGTGCAATGATTTCTGCTGTCGCGATGAAAGTGAACGATGTCGTGATCACTTCGTCGCCGGGTTCAAGGCCGAGGCCCATCATGGCAACTTGCAGGGCATCAGTGCCATTAGCGCACGGTATCACGTGTTTCACACCCAAATATTCCTGTAAATCTTCCTGGAATTTCTTCACGAAAGGGCCGCCGATGAAGCCGGCTGTCGAGAGAATCTGCTGTATCGAGGCATCAACCTCTGACTTAATCTTTTTATATTGACCGACAAGGTCAACCATTGGAATCTGTTGCATTTTTGCTTGATTTAATCAGGTTGCAAAGATAGAAAAAAATTTTTTGCGCAAACATGTTTTTCAATCAAAAAAAGTTGTACTTTTGCACCTCGTTTTAGGAAGAATAAATTGAACAATAAATAAGTCAGAGTTATGTCAAGAATTTGTCAGATAACAGGAAAGAAAGTCATCAGTGGAAACAACGTTTCACACTCAAACAAGAAGACTAAGAGAACGTTCAAACCGAACTTGAAGATTAAGAAATTCTATGTTCCGGAGTTGGACGAGTGGGTAGTATTGAAAGTTTCAGCGGCAGGTCTCCGCACCATCGACAAGAAGGGTGTTTACAAGGCGATGTGCGATGCACAGGATGCCGGTAATCTGAACCGTTGGTAATATATACCTTAAAAAAGATCAATGCCGTCTGTATCAAGGCGGCTTTTTTTTTAAGTCTGACAGGATGTCATGTCGGTTTTTTCGTTGTTGATTGTAATTTTTAAAGCAGAATGCCGTTAATTGGTTTATGAGATTTAAACTGTTGGTTATCATAATGATTTTACTTCCGTTTTTTGCTTTCGGGCAGAAAAACGAAGGTGTTTTGTACGGCAGGATAACCGATGGTGACGGCAAGGCACTTGAATACGTCAACGTTGCTGTCATAGACTCTCCTTACGGCGTTGTCTCCGACAGTCGCGGCGAGTATTCGCTGACGCTTCCGGCCGATGTCACGTTGGAAGTCGTTTACTCATTCGTCGGATACGAACAGAAAAGCGTCAGCGTAAAATTGAGAAACAAAGAGAGACGCAAACAGGACATGAGGCTTTCTGTCACTTCGACGATGCTCGAAGAGGCCACCGTCAGCGACCAGGCGGTGAAGTCGGAGACGGTGACGCGGCTCGACGCACGAGAGACGGTGCTGCTTCCGTCGTCAGGTTCCGGCGGCATCGAAGACTTGGTGAAGACGCTTCCGGGCGTGTCTTCGACCAACGAACTCAGCTCACAGTACAACGTCCGCGGCGGTAACTTCGACGAAAACCTCATCTACGTCAACGGGATAGAGATTTACAAACCATTCCTCGTCGGCTCCGGCCAGCAGGAAGGCCTCAGCTTCATCAACTCGCGACTCATCTCAAACATCGAGTTCTCGGCAGGCGGATACGCCGCCGAATACGGCGACAAGATGTCGTCAGTGCTCGACATCACCTATAAAAAACCGACGAAAACGGCAGGCTCGGTGACGCTCAGCATGCTCGGCGCCGACGTTCACGCCGAAGGACGCACAGCACGTAATAAAATAAGTTACCTCATCGGAGCACGTTACAAAAACACGAAATACATTCTCGGAAAAATGGAGACAAAAGGCGTTTACCAGCCGAACTTCATTGATGTACAAGGACTTATGACATATAACATCACACCGAAATTCGAAATTTCGGCTCTCGGATATTACTCAAGAAACAGCTACACCATGGTTCCGGAGACACGTGAGACCGACTTCGGAAACCTTCAAGCCTCGTATCGACTCAAGGTCTATTTCGACGGAAAAGAAGCCAGCCATTATAACACCGGCCTCGGCGCAGTGACACTCAACTACAGCCCCAATGAAGACCTCAACCTGAAACTCATCGGCTCGATGTATTCGGCTTCGGAATCGGAAACATTTGATATTCAAGGTCAATACTGGATCGGACTTTTGGAAACGACCAACAGCACCGAGCAGGAAGGCGATGTGGTGACAAACCAAGGTGTCGGCACGTACATCGAACACGCACGCAACTATTTCTATTCGAGAGTCGCCAACATCGACCACAAAGGCGCATACAACCACAACGGAAGCACCCTGAAATGGGGCGTCCGCTATCAACATCAAGCCATTGACGACATCATCAGGGAATGGGAGATGGTCGATTCAACGGGGTTCACACTCCCCCACTCCACCGATTCCATCTTGAACCCGTCGAACCCGATGCAGACACCGCTTGAGTTGAAAAACGTCGCCAACGGACATAACATATTGCATATCAACAACGTTGACGCCTTCATCCAGGACTCGTGGCAGATTGAAAACGAGAAAGACGACATCTTCGTCATCACGGCCGGACTTCGCGCCAACTACTGGGGTTACAACAAAAAAGCGGATGTCAGCCCGCGCGTCGGATTCGCAATGAAACCGCACTGGAACCACAACATGGTGTTCAGACTCTCCGGCGGCGTTTACGTGCAACAGCCGTTCTACAGGGAAATCAGGATGTTCGACGGCTCACTCGTTGACCCCGACAACGCCTCGTCGCAGAAATCGTACCAGATTGTCCTCGGCCACGAGTTCAACTTCATGGCGTGGGACAGACCATTCGTCCTGACAAGTGAGATTTATTACAAATATCTTAAAGACATCGTGCCTTACGAAGTCGATAACATCAGGATAAGATATTTCGCCGACCAGAAAGCGACCGGCTATGCCACCGGCATCGACTTGAAAATCAACGGGGAGTTTGTGAAAGGCATCGACAGCTGGGCGTCGCTTTCGGTGATGAAGACGGCGGAGAACATAAAATATTACGTCGCCGCCGACGGAAGCGTGCTGTCGCAGAGCGATGTCAACAACGGTGCCGACTTCGACCACGACACCATCATCAACGGCATCCCGCGTCCGTCGGACCAGCGCGTCAACTTCGCGATTTTCTTTCAGGACTACATCCCGTTCATCCCGTCATTCAGGGTGAACCTGAAACTCATCTTCGGCACCGGACTTCCGTTCGGGGCCTCAAATTCAGAACGTTACCAGCAGACAATGAGGATGTCGCCTTACCGTCGCGTTGACATCGGCTTCAGCAAACAGCTCATCGGTGAAAGCACCAAATTCAAAAACCCGAAGAACCCGTTGAAATACATCGACAACTGCTGGCTGAGCCTCGAGGTATTCAACCTGCTCGGCGTGAACAACGTAAGCTCATACATGTGGGTCACCGACGTTTACAACATCCAGTATGCCGTCCCTAACTACTTGACCGGCAGGCAGTTGAATCTGAAACTGATTGTTGAGTTTTAAATTTCTCCAACCAAATCACTTTCCCCAGTTCTCCCTGTCCAGGCTTCTGTATTGTATCGCCTCCGACAGATGTCCAGCATTGATTTCCAATGAGTTGTCAAGGTCAGCGATTGTTCTTGAAACTTTCAGGATTCTGTCGTAAGCACGTGCCGAGAGGTTCAGCCGTTCCATTGCGTTTTTCAGCAACGCACTGCATTCCCTGTCGAGTTGGCAATACTGTTGTATTAGTTTCGTTGTCATCTGCGAGTTGCAGTGAACGCCCGGCACGTCGGCGAAACGTTGTGTCTGAATCATGCGCGCCTTCACCACGCGTTCGCGGACAACGGAGCTTTTCTCTCCGGTTTTGATTTTCGTGAGGTCTTCAAAAGGTACAGGCGTCACTTCTACATGAAGGTCGATTCTATCTAAAATCGGCCCTGAAATGCGGTTGAGATACTGCTCGACGACGCCTGGTTTGCAGGTGCATTCCATTGTCGGGTGGTTGTAGTAGCCGCACGGACACGGGTTCATCGCGGCGACAAGCATGAAACTCGCCGGGAACTCGACAGTCTGTTTCGCCCGCGCTATCGTCACGACACGGTCTTCCATCGGCTGCCTTAGAACTTCAAGTACGTTTCTTTTGAACTCACCGAACTCGTCAAGAAATAAAACGCCGTTATGCGCAAGGCTCACCTCGCCGGGCTGCGGGTAAGTGCCGCCGCCCACAAGCCCGACATACGACGTCGTGTGATGCGGGCTGCGGAACGGACGCGTCCGAAGCAACGACACGTCATGCGCCAGCAGTCCGACGACAGAATGTATCTTCGTGGTTTCCAACGCTTCCTTCAACGTCATCGGCGGCAAGATGCTCGGCAGACGTTTCGCCAACATCGTCTTTCCCGAACCTGGTGAGCCGATAAGGATCACGTTGTGCGAGCCGGCGGAAGCCACTTCCAACGCCCTTTTGATGTTCTCCTGCCCTTTCACATCAGCGAAGTCGAAGTCATAGAAATCGCCGTTAGGCTCGTCATCCATGCTTAACTTCGTCGGCTCAACATGTTGAAAACCATTGAAAAAGTTGATGACATCCATTATCGTTTCAACGCCGTAAACCTCGATGTCTTCAACGACAGCGGCTTCTTTTGCGTTCACTTTCGGAATGATGACTCCTTTGAATCCGTCTTCCGCCGCCTTAATCGCGATTGGCAACGCACCTTTAATCGGGTTGATGCTTCCGTCGAGTGACAGCTCTCCCATGAGGACGTATTTGTCGAGCATGTCGTCCTTCACCTGTTCCGATGCGGCAAGGATGGCTATCGCCAACGGAAGGTCGTAATGCGAGCCTTCCTTCCTGATGTCGGCAGGTGCCATATTAATCGTAATTTTCCGCTTCGGATACTTTAACCCATTGTTACTCAATGCTGATTCAATTCGTTGCTGGCTTTCTTTCACCGCACTGTCGGGCAGTCCGACAAGAAAAAACTGCACACCGCGGTCGATGTTCACTTCAATTGTTACCGTGATTGCATCAATGCCGTTCAGGGCACTTCCATAAGTTTTTACTAACATTATTTGATTTCTAAAAATAAAATGACAATAACCATGCTCAGACAATTGTGCGGTTGTCTGTGCAATGTTCAAAATACCAACAACCGAGGCGGCAGCCCCGATTGTGTAATGCGGCGGCGTTCTCCGTCACGCGACCGCGGCAGTCATTTCATCCTTATCTTTTCGACGGTTTGTATTGCGACATCTGGAAAATCTCCTGTTCATCAGTGATATTCAACAGGTTAGTCAGTGTGACATCATTCGACGACATGAACGAACGTACAATCTGAAGTCCGAGGAAATCGCCGAGACGCGCCGGCGCCTCCTCCGAAAACGCCGCCGTAAACGGCCCCTCATTGAAAAGCATCCGTTTTATTTCCAAATTATTGCTATACAACATCTTGTTTCCAACAACAGAAGCCCAAACCTGACCCTCATTATCGCCAGCCCACTTCATCTGTTTCGCAGAATATCCAAGCAAAACAGAATCAGCCACCGACGGTGTCATCGCTTCAATGAAATAATACATTTTCCCTCTCTCAATCATCTCAGAAAGAACGTCCTTTGAGATGACATTCTGACGTAAATACTTGAAATACAATGCTTGTGCTAAATCTCGCGGCATATTCTCAGGCCTGCAACGCACCGACATGAAACGCGGCATCCCCACATAATCGTAAATCAGGTTTTTATTCCCAAAATAATAATCGAGACTTATCATCACATAATTGTCAGCAAGCATAACCGGACCACTTGACATGTCAATTCCAGAGACGTATGTGTATGTCGGAAGCACCGGAATTTCAGGGAAATAATAATTCAAATGCTGATAAACCGATTTCACATCATCTTCAACAAAAGCGATGTCAGGAAACGCCTGCTCTACCATCTTATTGATTCTCAAGCAGAAAGTGTCAATTACAAACAACTTAAGAAAATTTATCTGTTCCTCATCAAGGTCTGACGGAATCAATTCAGGAAAATCATCATGCAAAGCTGATATTTCTTCAGCAAAATTTGCAGTGTCAAGGCTGAAAAGTGCCTTGTTGTATTGTTTGACCACCAATTCCAAAGGCTCTCTATCACTGCAATTTATGTCAAGTTTCTTTTTGTATCCTGTTGAATTTGAACATGATACAAAAATGACTGCAAGCAAAGCAATTAAAATATTTCTCATATCAATTTAATTTTTTCAATTCCTGTCTCAACATTTCCAAAGCCGTGATGGAAGCGCGTTCTATGTTATTGCCTCTGTCTTTGCCAAAATTATTGATTTTTGAGACAACGCCATCAGGTGTCGCGACGGCTATCCACACGGTCCCGACTGGTGTCAGCTCGGTTCCGCCGTCAGGACCTGCGACGCCTGTAGTCGCGACGGCATAATCCGTTTTCAATAAATTTCTCACTCCGGCAGCCATCTGCTCGACGACCTGCTTGCTCACAACTGTATATTTTTCAACATCTAAATGACTGACATTCAAGACATTTTCTTTCACCTCCGTGGCATACGAAACGACAGTGCCTTTAAACACCGCCGAGCTTCCTGGTATCGACGTTATCATTTTAGCGATGGTTCCGCCGGTACAGCTTTCGGCTGAAGCGACGGTTTTACCTTTTGTTTTTAAAAGTTTGAAAACAGCCTCCGCAATCGAAATTTCATCATATCCGAAGACATGGTCGCCAATCAGCGAAACAAGCTTATCTATTTCATTATCAAGTGTTTCCTGAAGTAAATCTCTATCTGGATGACGACCGTCCAAACGCAGTTTCACCATTCCGTATTGCGGCAGATACGCCAATGAAAGGAAGTCGGGCAACGCCTCCTCCCAGTCTTTGATTTTATCAGCAAGAAACGACTCGCCGACACCCGTCGTCATTACCACCTTACTTAAATAAGGTGTCACTTTGAAATGTTCCAAAAGCATCGGCAAAATCTCTTTCTCAAAAACGTTTTTCATCTCAAAAGGCACTCCCGGCATCGAGACATAAACCGTCTTTCCTTTCTCAAACCACATGCAAGGTGCTGTGCCATAACGATTTGGAATATATTTACATGCTTTCGGGATATATGCCTGACCTTCGTTGCGCTTGCTCATCGGATAGCCACGTAACTTAAAGATACTCATTATGTTATCGTACGCATCCTGACAAAATTCCAACTCCGTATCAAAATATTTGCACATCGTTGGCTTCGTAATATCATCGGCAGTAGGTCCGAGGCCGCCAGTAATCGCCACGACATCAACATCCGAACACGCTGTCAGCGCATCCAAAATATCCTTCTCACCATCGCCTATAGTCAATGTCGAAACAACCTGTATTCCATTGGTTGTCAATTTATTACCGAGCCAAGAAGCATTGGTGTTCACCACCTGGCCAATCAGCAGTTCGTCACCAATTGAGATTATCTTTGCTTTTACAAAGTCGTTATTCGTCTTCATGATAAAGTCAAAAACTAAAAATTCAGGCTGCAAAGTTACACATTAAAATCTTTGTTTTCACGATTTTTACAATTTTTAACATTTGCGGACTTTTTACCATAAAAAAGCATTATTTTTGCAAAAATTTTTTTACAAATGAACGTTCAACCCATACCAAATTCGCAATTGGTCTTCAATGAAGAAGGTGCGATATATCATCTGAATTTGTTTCCGGAAATGTTGGCCGACAATGTGATTTTAGTCGGCGACCCAAATCGTGTTTCGATGGTTTCAAAATATTTTGACAACATAGAATATAAAAGAAGCAACCGCGAAATAATCACACACACAGGCACTTACAAAGGAAAACGCGTCACAGCGATGTCAACCGGAATGGGAACCGACAACATTGACATCGTGGTGAATGAACTCGATGCCGTGGCAAACATCGACTTTGAAAAACGCATTCCAAACGCCACTCACAGGACTTTGAATCTAATACGCATCGGGACGAGCGGCGCACTTCAACCTGAAATTGACGTTGACACCTGCGTCGCTTCACGTTATGCCGTCGGATTTGACGGTCTCGCATATTTCTACAAAGGTTATAAGTCGGTGATTGACAATGAAATGACTAATGCTTTCATCAGAGACTTGAACTACCCCACCGATTTGCCAAAACCATACATGGTCGAATCGTCATCAAATCTTTTCAACAGAGTTGCCGAAGGTTTTAACAAAGGCATAACCGCCACATCTCCAGGCTTTTACGGTCCGCAAGGACGTTGCGTCCGAGCCGAACTCAATTATCCGAATCTTAACACGAACATTGAAAACTTCAGATTCAACGAATGGAAAATCACCAACTTCGAAATGGAGTCGTCAGCATTGTTTTTATTAGCTAAGATATTAGGACACAACGCATTGACAGTCTGCGCAATAGCAGCGAACCGCGTCTTGGAAAAATTCTCGCCAAACTATCACCCGACAATGGAAAAACTGATTGTCACGGTTTTAGACAGAATATAAATTGATGTTAAAACCTAAAAAAGGTTTTCAACTTTACAGTTTACTGATTAAGTTCTCCAATTCCTTTTCCGATGGAATATCTTGAATATCAGATTGTTTCATTGAAATAAGGCAAACCAGATCGACATCGTTGACTTTTTCTTCAAAGAAAGGATTTGACGCCACGACGTAGCCTTCGTAACCAAAAATCATCGAATGGCCGCCAAAAATCTTCCCTTCGCTTTTGCCGACATTGTTGACATAAACCAACGGACGCTCTGTCTTCAAAACATTCTGCCGCAGTTGATCACGATGTCTTGTAATCTTATGATAATCAAATTCTTCAGAAGCCATGTTGATAATCACGTCAGGTGCGAGGGTCATCAGTTCATCGACTCTGTTTTGAATCAGAAATTCGTCTTCACCTATATTATATAGGTCGCTTCCGATTGTGACGGCGAATTTATGGCAGCCGACTTGAAGAATCTCATTCACATCCGAAGGCTCGAAAAAGTCGAGTTCACGTTTGTCAGCGAGTCCTATCTGTTTCTTTTTGAACACTTTACGCTGTCCTTGAAACATATACACCGCTGCATTGTAAAACGGTTTCCCTTTGCCGGAAATGTTTCTTATCGGACAACCGACCAACACCGCAACGTGTTCACATTCGGCGGCGATTCGGTCGAGTGCTTTCTCGCATTTCTCAACAAAACTTTCATCATGAAGATGGTCGTATGGATTGACACCACAAACAGAAAATTCCGGAAAAATCACAAGACTCGAACCTTTCGCCTCATGTGCTGACTCAATTATCTTGTTGACATTCAAGTCAATATCACACGAAGTGAAACTTTTCTGAGCTAAAGTTATCTTCATGTTTTTTAGAAAATGAAACCGATTTGCAGATATAGACAGGTCGTCTTCATTGCGGAATCGTAGTAATTTTCGGTTTCGTCGGTTTTCCTGATCATGTTTGCAAGGCCTTTGTCGAACACGAGTTCTAACAGCACAGAACTTGATTTATAAATGTTTATCTCCGTTCCGAGTCCAATCATCAACGTCGGGCAGAAAGTGCGGTATTTAAGTTTCAGATGTTCGTCCGGGCCAAAGATATTGGAAAAAGATTCGTTGTTGCTGACGAGGAAGTCAAAGCCGACACCGAACTCGCCAAGCACCCTGAATCTCGAAAACTGGTCGGTCCTGCCTTTGAAAAGAACCGGAATTTCCAAATATGTGTTTTTGAAATCATGACGATATTTGGTCATAAACGCTTCGGTGACATAGTTGAAATCATAGCGTGCACCCATGTTTTTAATGACTATTCCAGAAGTAAAACCGTAGTTTTCGGTCAAATAATACGAACCAAAAATCCCATATTTCGAGGTGAATTTGTTTTTGACATCAGAGATGTTATCGTTTGAATCCTTGAACCAGCTGCAACCTGGCTGTCCCATTAAACCGAATTGGAATTCCTTATATTGTGCCGACACATTGATACTCAACACAATAACGCATGCAAATAGTAAAAATTTAGCTTTCATTTGACTTTTTATTTTAGTTCCGTAAAATTACAATTTTTTTAAATTTGAAATTAAAAAATTATTCCAAAAAATTTCATTATTTTTGTGCGTATTAAAAAAAACGGACAAAATTTGAGAAAACATTGTCCGCATAAAAATTTGAAATCATCAGATAAACGTAATACAATGTCAATCAACAACATACCAAATTCGCTTTTTGTCAAGAACAGAAAGAATTTCGCTTCGGCGATGAAAAAAAACTCCATTGCCGTCTTCACTGCGAACGAAGAGATGCCGAGAAACGGCGACCAATGCTATCCTTACCGTCAGAATTCCGACTTCTTTTACCTCACCGGAATTGACCGCGAGGGCGCATTTCTGATTATTTATCCCGACCACCCGAATCCGGCAATGCGTGAGATACTTTTCATTGAGCCTTACAGCGAGACGAAGGCCATCTGGCGCGGGGAAATGCTTGACGCAAAACAAGCCAAAAAAATATCGGGATGCGAAAACGTGATGTATGCAGACGGTTTCAACGACATCCTCAAAGAACTGATTCTCAATGCAGAAACAGTTTATCTGAACCTTTACGAATATTCACGTTTTGAGACGAAGGTCGTGACAATCCAAGAACGTTTCGTGAAGGAAATCATGAATCAGTACCCACTTCATAAATTTGAACGTTCAGCACCTATATTAAATACGTTGCGAAAAATCAAGTCGGAAGAGGAAATCGGAATCATCAAACAGGCCTGCGACATCACTGGAAAAGCGTTCCTGCATTGCGTAAAGACCGTAAAACCAAGACGTTACGAATATGAGATGCAGGCCGAGATGGAATACATCTTCAAGATGAACAACGCTTCCGGACACGCTTTCCACCCAATCGTCGCAGGAGGCAGAAACGCATGTTGCCTGCATTACTCCAAAAACGACAGCATCTTGAATGACAACGACTTACTGCTTTTCGACATGGGTTGCGAATATAAAAATTACGCCTCCGACTTAAGCAGGACAATCACGGTGAACGGCAAGTTCACGCCTCGGCAAAAAGAATGTTACGAAGCCGTTTTAAGAGTGAAAAAAGAGATTACGAAGCTCTATAAAATCGGCCACACAATTGACGAGATAAACCGCACGACATACGCCTTGATGGAAAAAGAAATGATAAAACTCGGACTTTTCACGCAGCAAGACGTTGATAATCAAGAGCCTGAAAAACCGATGTACAAGAAATATCTCATGCATGGCATGGCTCACCACGTCGGTTTGGACTGCCACGACAACCTCGACAAGTACGAGCCGTTCAAGGCGGGCATGGTGCTTTCGTGCGAGCCTGGCATTTACATCCGCGAGGAAGGTATCGGCATCAGACTTGAAGACGACATCTTAATCACTGAAAATGAACCGATTAACCTCTTCGGTGATTTGCCGATTGAGATTGAAGATTTGGCAAGATTGTAAACATTATACTGAAATATGCGTAAAAAAGCACACATAATCATCTGTATATTATTGGCAACCAATATTTTATGGGCGCAAGACACCATCAACGTTTTATTTCTCGGAAACTCATATACCAATGTCAACAACCTGCCGCAGTTGTGCGCTTCTCTTGCGGAAAGCAGCCGGAAAGTCATGAATACGGCAGCCAACACTCCTGGAGGTTATCTCCTCAAGCAACATGTCGAAAACACGCAGAGTATCAATCTGATACGTAATGGAAAATGGGATTATGTTGTGTTGCAAGAACAAAGTCAGCTGCCGAGCATCGACTTTTACCGTTATGAGTTCATGCACAGTGGTTACCAACAGCTGCGCGACTCCGTGCTTTTGTACAACCCCGACGCCCAGATTGTCGGTTACATGACATGGGGACGCCGCCATGGCGGGCAACAATGCGAAAACTACGGCTTGGGACTGTATTGCAGCGCAGACTTCCGCGACTTCGACCACATGCAGGACTCATTGTCAAGTGCTTACAATGAATGCCGCGAACTTTTCGGCGGGTTGACGGCACCTGTCGGGGAAGCCTGGAGAAAAGTCTTGGCAGAATCAGAAATCGTGTTGCACAGCGGCGACGACAGTCATCCGACAATCGAAGGCAGTTACCTTGCCGCCTGCACATTACACGCTCTGCTATGGAACGAAAGTCCAAACGGTCTGTGGTTTCCGGAAAACATGAGCGAGAAAACAGCCAGCTACCTTCAAAAAATCGCAACGGAGACAGTACTCGAGCCTTCCGCTATTTCAGAAACAACTGATATTGAAGATGATTTCGAGTTCGTCCATTCCAATGGCAAGATAATAATCACGTCAAAAAAAGAAATCAACGCATCAATTTTCGTATATGATTTCCACGGAAATGAAATCTATAAAACACTTGTCAAAGGTCAAAATCGTTGTGAGATAAACGATTATTGGGTCAACATGCCTGTCATAATCAGGATTAAAGACGATGTCACAAACAGAGAATCACGTTGCAAGATGCTATTCAAATGAATCGCATTGAAAACAAATCATTAAATTTATGCGAAAAGATGGTTTTGTTTAACGTCTTTTTTATAACTTTGCGAAATAATTTTTGAATCATAAAAAATAAAATATCATGTTTACCAAAGAATTTTACGCCGGTCACAGAGAGGCATTGAAGAAGCTGATGAACAAGGGTTTGGCTTTCTTCGTAGCCAACGACGAGGCAGCAATGAATTACCCTGACAACACTTATCATTACCGTCAAGACAGCAATTTCGCCTATTTCTTCGGTCTCAACCACCCTGATTTAGTTGGAGTTATAGATTTTGAGACCGGCGAGGAGATTCTCTTCGGTCAGGAAGTCACCATCGATGATGTCATCTGGTGCGGGCCGCTTCCGTCGTTACAGGAGCAAGGCGACATGATCGGCATCAAAGACTGCCGCGACATCAACCGTTTCCCGGAATACATCCGCGCAGCCGTTGAGAAAGGCCGCCAGGTCCACATCACCCCGACATACCGCGGCGACATGACCATCAAGATCGCGAATTACATGGACATCTGCACGTGCGAGGTTGAGAAATACGTGAGCCAGCAGCTCATCGAAGCCATCGTGAGCCTCCGCGAAATAAAGAGCCAGATTGAAATTGAAGAGATGGAATATGCAGCAAACACTGCCTATTACATGCACACCACGGCCATGAAGATGTGTAAGCCGGGTGTCATCGAGCAGGAGATCAGCGGGACGATTGAAGGCATCGCCATCGCACGCGGCGGCGTTGTATCGTTCCCGAACATCGTCAGCATGGACGGCCAGACGCTGCACAACCACAACCACGGCAACGTCCTCGTTGAAGGCCGCATGATGGTCTGCGACTGCGGCGCGGAGACAGGCAATTACCTTGACAGCGACTTCACGCGCACCACGCCGGTCGGCGGCAAGTTCAACGCCCGTCAGCGCGACGTCTATGAGATAGTGTTGAAAGCCAACACCGAAGTAGCCAAGAACACACGTCCCGGCATCGAATACATGGAGATGCACAGGCTCGCGGCACGCACCCTCATCGACGGTCTCAAAGGCATCGGACTGATGAAAGGCAACACCGACGACGCCCTCGAAGCCGGCGCACATTATCTGTTCCAGCCTCACGGACTCGGCCACATGCTCGGCATGGACGTCCACGACATGGAAGGACTCGGTGAAGTCAACGTGGGTTACAACAGGCAGACCCCGCGCTCAACGAAACAAGGATTCAGCTGCCTCCGCTGCGGAAAGACATTGAAACCAGGCTTCGTAGTCACCGACGAACCAGGCATCTATTTCATCCCGACACTCATCGACATCTTCAAGGCAGAAGGCAAGCACAAAGACTTCATCAACTACGACAAGCTCGAGAGTTTCAAGGACTTCGGCGGCATCCGCATCGAAGACGACCTGCTCATCACCGAGACAGGCAACCGCATCCTCGGCCGTCCGATACCAAAGACAATAGCGGAAGTCGAAGCCACCTGCGCCGAAGCACGCGAATGGATAAGAATCCCGGGATTGTTTTAGTCAAAAGTAGAAAGTTAAAAGTTAAAAGAAGCGAAGCCACGCTGATTCTCTTTTAACTTTTAACTCTTAACTTTTATCCAATGAAAAAAATAATATTCATAATAACCTTGTTTTTTCTCACCGGCTGTTCACATCCCGACACAATCATCGGGAAGTGGACAGTCGAAAAGGTGACTTTCGACTTCGACGAAAGGCGGAACACACCTGAAATGATTCAACAATCAGGCGAGCAGGAGATGCATAACTCTCTGATTTTCAAAAACGACAGTATTGTCAACATAATAATGTCCGACATGAACGGCGACTACCTTTATTATATTGATGGCAACGAAATTTTCATTGAAAACATGAAAATCGGGACGTTGGAAAACGGAAGAATCATCTCAGACATCAAGACGCCGATTGGCGGGATGAAGGTGGTTTACAAGAAAAAATGAATCAAATCACAATTTCGTCATATCTGAATATCGTCGTCAATCCTTTCTTTTCAAAATACCGACGCACTTCCGTTTCAGGAAGGTTTGTCATCACCATGAAGAAGTCGCCGCCCCAGGCACCGAGTGACTTTATAACTCCTTGAAAATCGGAAAATTGACTCTTCAATGGATTTTGACAAATGCAACTTCCGATGATTTCTTCGTGACGGTTGAAAAGGGTTTCAGGGGTTTCAAGGGTTTCAGAAGTTTCAAGAGTTTCTGAAGTTTCAATGGTACAAAGTTTCATCGTGATTTCGGATACCTCGCTGATTTCCTTTGAAAAATCGTTGGTTTTCAGGCGTTCCTTAAACGACTTCACTTCCCTGCCGGAACTTTGCTTGTGGTTTTGATAAACGAAATACAGTTTATCGGAAAAATCAGGTTTGAAATCAATCTCTTCAACGACAGGATTGCCGTTTTCCAAACGATAAATTATTGGTTTTGTTGCCGTTGCACATGCAATGTCGTATCCGGAGCCGCCCATTGTCCTTTTCAAAACTTCGTATGGATTGACCTTCGCCCATTGTGAGAGACATGAAATCAAAGTAGAGCTGCTGCCAAGACCCCAGTCTTTGTCAAATTCAAGATGAGTAGTGAATGAATAATCGTGATTTTCTTGTAAAATATTGGGATTCAATAATTTAATGGTTTGAAAAATCTTACTCAGCATCTCGGCTTTCTCCATGTCATCGGAGGCGCGGACGGTGAGGTCGCTTTTGTTGAGCATCGCTGAAAACCAGAAACCTTTTGGAGTGAAAGCGTCCCAGTGAAGCACTCCGTTGTTGATTTCCAATGCATTGACTTCAAGAGTCTGCCCAAATTTCAACGGCAACGCCAAGGCTGAAGCACCTTGAAGCACGAGATATTCGCCAGTCAATAAGAATTTTCCGTTAGCTCTGAATTTTTCCATACTATTTTAACACAAGTTGCACGAGTTTTTTTAACACGAGTTGCACGAGTTTTTTTAACACGAGTTGCACGAGTTTTTTAACACGAGTTGCACAAGTTTTATACTGAACGACCACCTAAAACTCCTCAAGCTCCTAATTACCTCAAACTCCTAACTACCTCAAGCTCCTAATTACCCCAAGCTCCTAATTACCTCAAACTCCTAATTACCTCAAACTCCTAACCTCCTTCAGGAACTCCTCAACGCCGGCGTATGTCACGGTGACGTCTTTGAAATGAACGAGTGCCGCGGCTTTTTCTTCATCGGTGGCATTCATCTGATTAAGGATATTGGCGAGGTGCATTTTCATGTGACCTTGCTGTATTCCTTTGGTTGTCAGTGACTTGACGGCTGCGTAGTTATTTGCGAGACCCATCGTGGCGGCAATCATCATCAGTTCTGGAGCCGATGGTTTTCCGAGCAGTTCGAGCGATTCTTTCGCTAAAGGATGAAGCGAAGTGAGGCCGCCGACGGTGCCTAGAGCCATCGGGACTTCGAGGATGAACCTGAATTTTCCGTCATTAATCTCAACCGATGACAGCGATTCGTACTGTCCGTTACGGGCGGCGTAAGAATGACCGGCAGCTTCGGTGGCGCGGAAATCGTTGCCGGTGGCGATGACGACCGCATCGATGCCGTTATATATACCTTTGTTATGTGTCGTCGCACGATATACGTCGATGTGTGCGATGTCAACAGCCTTCTTGAATTTCTCCGCAAACGCCTGTCCGTCAAGATGTTCGTCAACGCCGTCGAGGTCATAGACGGGGCATTCGACCCAGACTTTTACGCGGCATTCTGGAGTGTAGTTGGAAAGTATCGACATCACTATCTCCACATGGCGTTCATTCTCAGGCAGTTGGTTCTGACGCAGGAAGAAGTCTTGTAGGGCGTGGGCGAAGGTCTCGAGGCACGAGTTGATGAAATTCGCGCCCATCGAGTCGCAGGTGCAGAAGGTGACGCGCAGCTGATAATAGTCGGGCAGTTTGTCGGTGAAGTCGATCAGTTGTATGTCGATGATTCCGCCACCGCGTTTTTCCATTTTCTCGGTGAGAGGCTTTGTCGCGTCACGCAGTGTCTGTTTTATTTCCGGAAGGAGAGAGAAGAGTATTTCTTTTCTCCCTTGGTAGCAAAAATGCACTTGTCCGACCTTTTGTGTATCAACCACTTCGGCATGGAATCCGCCGCGGTCGCCCCAGAATTTCGCGGCGGCCGAGGCCGCCGCGATGACGCTGCTCTCCTCAATAACCATCGGCACGACATAATGCTTGCCGTTTATCAAGACGTTGGGCGACACGCCATACGGGATGTGAAAGTTGGAGATGGTGTTCTCGCTGAACTCATCAAACTGCCGCTGCTTCTCGGCGTCGGAATACCAGAAACTCTTCAGCAAGGCGATGAACTCGCCCGGGTTCTCGATGTACTCTGAAACGACCTTTAACTTGTCCTCCTTCAGCAACTTCGAAAACCCTTTGATGATGCGGTCACGCTTTCTTATCGGTTTCTCTTCACTCATACTGATGTGTAACCGCTACGCGGTTAATAAATCGGCTGCAAAAATACGAAATTTTGATTTTAATAATTAAAACATACTGTAATATTGAAAAATTTTATACTTTTACGGCTTGAAAATTTTCATCATTTTACTAACTAAATTTATCATTTTATGAAAAAATTCTTTACATTTATCTTAGCTACATTATTGAGTATCAATGTATTCGCTCAATGTCCGCTTTCAACAGCCGTTGATTTCACAGCAACAGACTGCCACGGCACGGAAGTACATCTCTTCGACATTCTCGACGGCGGACAGTGTGTTCTCATCGATTTCTTCTACACCACATGCAGCCCTTGCAACACAGCATGCCCGAAAGTTGTTGAAGCCTACCAGCTTTTAGGTTGCAACATGCACGATGTTTTCTTCATGGAAATCAGCCCGTCTGACAACGACACACAATGCCAGAACTGGTGCAATCAGTATGGCGTTGAGTATCCGACCATCGGCACTTCAAGCGGAGGCGGTTCCATCTGCAGCACCTACGGAATTTCTGCTTATCCGACAGTGATATTAATCAAGCCAGACCGTTCCATCGTCATCAACGACCTGTGGCCAATAAACAACGCACAGACAATTATCACCGCACTTGCACCTTACGGCATCGAGGAGCATGACTGCACCGGCACGGCGGGCGCGAGCGTCGAGATTTCAGACATCACAACGACAAACACAACAGTGACCGCGACCTTCACGCCTAACGAAAACTGCGCTTCATATTACTACATGATCGGCACGGAGGCTGAAATGGCGATGTGGGTGCAGATGATGCAGACACCATTGGAACAGCTCGTCATGCAGTGGGGCATCCAGACGACCGGTGTCGAGACATACACATGGACAGACCAGGCTCCGGGCACCGAATACACCATCTACGTAGTGCCTGTGAACGCTGACGAGACCCTCGGCGAGATGGTGACAGCCACGGCCACGACGACGGCAGCGGGCGGCCCCGGCGTCTCAGAAATCGAGATGACCGTCGAGGTGCTTTCTCCAACAGAAGTCAAGACATACACCACACCTAACAACCAGACAGCGGAATACCACTACGGACTTATCGAAAAGGCATATTACGAAGAAATCGGCGAAGAAGGTCTCATCCAGATAATCCAGGAAGACATATATCCTTACTATGAATACAGCGAATGGATATGGCTTGATCTTTCGCCTGAAACAGAATACTATGGCTTCGCACGGGGCTTTAACGCAAACGGTGAATGGGGCACAATAACACTCGTTCCCTTCACCACAATGCCTAACGCAATCGAAGATGTCAACGCATTGTCATTCAACATCTTCCCTAACCCGGCTGACAATTTCGTGAAGATTGAAGGAAACAACATCCAGACTGTCGAAATCTTCAACATGACAGGCCAGACCATCATTAGACAGGAAGTCGGCGGCAACGAAACGACAATCTCAACTGAAAGCCTCGAATCGGGTGTCTATTTCGTGAAAGTCAACGGGACAAAGACACAGAAACTTGTCGTGAGATAGTTTAAAGATTAAATTCAAAAGAGGAGAGATGTGATGTCTCTCCTCTTTTTTACACAAATACCATGAAAAAAATAGCATCCGTACTGTTGATTCTCGCAATCGGCCTCGTGTTCGGTTCGTGCGAACAGGCAAGGACTGTCATCGTGACGTACAACTGCGAACTCACACATTATTCGTCAAACCACACAGCCGACATTAACAATCTGAAGAACTACATCCTCAAGAAAGGGGCTCAGGCCGTCGGGTCGTCGTTCCGTTATTCCATTTACGGCAAGAGCGACGAGGCATGCATTGAGGAGGCCGACAGGAAGGCGAAGATTTATTTCGACAACTGTGTCTGTTTTTTCAGTGTCGATGACCTCAATGAGTTGCTCGGCGATGAGACAAAGTTTGAATACTCTTTCTGCCGCGTGCAAGACAACGGCGACACGCTGAAGATTGCAAGTTACCAGTATAATATGGAATGATTTTTGTCTTGCGGATTTGATGAAGATTATTATTGATGGATTGGATCTTGCTTTCTTATTGACATTCCACTTAAATTCATAAGCATATAATTTGCCGTCCTGCTCCTCCAAATAATCAATTTCCTGCTTTTGTGTTGTATGCCAAAAATAACTGTTGACATAGCGCGATGAATATTGATTTTTTTTGAGGCAAAATTATGATTTTCAGCGATTAGGTTTGCTAAAGTTGTAATTGTATCTTGAATTTAGGAAAGAATCTGCCCTTTCGGCAAAAGTCATCCGACTGAAGCTACTAAGGCAGATTCTTTGGTGAAACACGTTCACTCATTTTCACATGGTGTCTCATTTCCCTAACGGACAATGCCGTAGTCGGAAATTTCACCATGCAGGACAGGCATTTGTTTAACATATTGGACATCCGTCTCTCCCGTGGCGATATATTAAGCTATGGGACAAGAACCACGCGGAAGCCAAGGTCGCTGTCGCGGTGGTAGTCTGGAATGTTGTTGAAGCGAGACGAAACACGGCAGTACCTCGCGTTGAGGCTCCAGCTGCCGCCACGGAACACGCGGGACCACCCGGAAGACGGCCCCGTTGGATTGTTCGTGTCATAACTGACATAACTGCTACTGTACCAGTCTTTGCACCACTCCCATACGTTACCGCTCATGTCGTAAATGCCGAGGGCGTTGCCGCGCTTTGTGCCAACTTGGTGCGTACTGTTACCGCTGTTGTCATAGTACCACGCCACTGCGTCAATCATATTGCTGCCAGCGTATTTTGTACCGTCGGCTTTGTTGCCGCCACGAGCTGCATATTCCCATTGGGCTTCGGTTGGCAATGTATATGTCTTGCCTGTTTTCTGGCTCA
>JAKSMW010000018.1 GCA_024400395.1 Bacteroidales bacterium | reverse complement strand
TTCCAATCGGGTCAGCCCATTCCTGCTCGCCGAAAAACGCGCCGAAATCCACCTGAACCCTGGCGTCAAACCAGAACTTGTAATCTTTGTTTTTTGATTCAAAAACCAAGATGCCGTCTCTGCTTGTCGTTGACAAATCTTTGACATCTACTTTGTTACCATACTGGTCAATTGCTTGATTTTGAACGTTCAACGCTTTTTCAGCTTGACCAAACACTGTCGTTGCAACGAACATCAGTGCGAAAAGAAAAGATACCTTCTTCATTTTTTAGGAATTAAATTAAGGACTTCAAGTAAATAAAACAAAGCACGAAGTCCGTTAGTGCCATGTTTTGATGTGCAAAATTATAAACGTTAAATGTAAAAAACAAGAAAAATGTTTAACAAATAAAAAAAAAGAGGCGAATTTGTCAATTGCCTCTTTTGTGTGAGATGAAATCTGTTATTCAAACTCTTCGATTTCCTTTATAATGTTGTTAATCAATTTATATTTCAAATTATAAAGGTCATCGGAAATGTCAATCTTGTAATAATGCGGATTGATCAGTCGCTTCTCGGAGTCGTCAAGATGTGAGAGGTTGTCGAGATAGTAATTGCGTTTTTCCTGAATAGTGTTGTCGTTGTAGCAAATCTCGCCGTCTTTCATAATCTGTTGCTGCAGTGCGCGGTAGCTGTATTTTCCCGCAAGGAATGTCGAAGAACGCAAGCGGTCGTTTTCGTCGCGAAGGGTTATTGTCTCGCAATTTTCTATCGCTTTCGACAATGAATCACCTCTCAGGCAGGTGACGTCGCATTTGAATTTGTTGTTCTGTATGATTCGATATGTGATTTGGAATCCCGGATTGATGAGTTTGCTTGATTCCTCAGAACGTTTCAAAACCGGCATGTCGTCAACCTGAACGAGTTTATAGACGTTTCCGAAACAAGGGTTGTGCTTGCTTGTCGCGATGGCGTCGCCGACTCCGTAGCTGTCAACTTTGCAGCCCTGCCGTTCGAGTTCTGAAATCAAGTATTCGTCTAAAGCGTTGGTCGCGAATATCTTACAGTTTTTCAAACCGGCTTCGTCAAGTATTTCGCGAGCTTTTATTGAGAGATAAGTCAGGTCGCCGCTGTCAAGACGGATGCCGTAGCCTTGAGGATAATTGTCATCGATTCCGTTTGCCTTGAATGCCTTGATGGCGTTTTTGATGCCGCATTTCAAAGTGTCGTAGGTGTCGATTAAAAGTATCAGGATTTCGTTTCTGTGTGTCTTGATATAAGTGTCAAATGCTTGATATTCACCGCTTACCGAGCATCCGAACGAGGTGACGTAGCTGTGCGCCATCGTCCCTGATGACGGGAATCCGAACTCAACGCCGGTCACGATGTTTGACGAATTTTGGCAGCCGCCGATATATGCTGCCTTCGCGCCGTAGATCGCCGCCCACGGGCCGTGCGCCCTGCGGCTTCCGAACTCACTGACGGGTTTTGTGGTGCTTCGAGTGACACGCGACGACTTCGTGGCAATCGCCATCTGATGGTTCATGATGCAAAGCATCGGAGTTTCAAGCACTTGCGCCTCGATAATAGGAGCCTCGATGGTGATGACAGGCTCCTTCGGGAACGCAATCTCTCCTTCTCGCATCGCATAGACATTGCCGGTGAACTTCATCTTGGCGAAATATTTCCTCACCTCGGCATATTCTTCTCCTGGAAGAAATTGCTCAAAAAACTTCTCGTCAGCCTGACCGATGCCTTTTATCATCTTCACGACCTCGCTGATTCCGCTCACCACAGCCCAGTTGTTCGTGTCGGGCGCTTTCCTGTAAAACATGTTGAAAATGGCACGCTTGTCTTTCATCCCGTTGTCGTAGAACGACTTACCCATCGTGTATTGATACTTGTCTGAACAGTAAGAAATATTTAAATCCATGATTCTGTTTTAAAATTTTGCAAAAGTACGAAATTTTTACATATACAAGGAAAAATTAGTACTTTTGCGAACATGAAAGGAATCATAACAATTAACGGCAAGGAGTTGAAATACAATCTTCTTCGCTCTTGCAGACGGAGCGTGGTGGCGAAAATATGCAAAGACGGCACGGTTGAAGTCCGTACACCTTTATTATATACGGTCAATGACATGACGAAGTTCCTTCTACAACATTGGCGTTGGCTGACAAACCATTACGATAAAATCGTGGAAAACGCCGAAAACCAAAACAAGAAATTCATCTCTGGTGAAACTCATTATTTTCTTGGCGAAAAATACGAGCTGAAAGTTGTCGGATCTGATTCCAATTCGGTGAAAATCGTTGATAATTATTTGATTGTCAATTGTAAAAGTGACGAATTAGTCGAAAAAACATTATTAAATTGGTATAAGAAGATGGCGGTGAAAAAGTTCAACGAGCTGCTTCCGCCAATCATCGAAAGTTTCAGGAAATACAACGTTTCCCCGCGGAAATTCACGATTCGTGACATGAGATCGCGGTGGGGGAGTTGCTCGCGGCAAGGAAATATCAGCCTGAATCTGCAGTTGATAAAACTCAACGAAAACTGCATCAAGCAGGTGATGGTTCATGAGATGTGCCACTTGGTTTACTTCGACCATCAGGCGGGATTTTACTCGTTGATGGCCAAAGAGTTTCCTGAATGGAAAAAATGGAAATCGGAGCTTAAATTTTTGTAATTTTGCATTCGTTTTTGATTGAAAAAATGGTCATATCGTTTTATCATATTTTAGGAATAATTTTAGCTATTGCGATAATAGAAGTCGTTGGTATTCTGTCGGTTAGGAAAGTGAAGAATGCCAATGATTTCAGTGTTGGCGGCGGAAAAGCCGGCACTTGGGTTGTCACCGGCACCATCATCGGGACGCTTGTCGGCGGGCAGTCAACGGTGGGGACGGCGCAGCTCGCTTTCACTTTCGGCTTGTCGGCATGGTGGTTCACGATGGGAATGGCGTTGGGATGTGTGGTTCTCGCAATAGGTTATGTGATTCCGTTGAGGCGGAGCGGAAGCACGACGTTGCTCGAAATCGTCTCAAAAGAATACGGAAGGAAAGCTGAGATGACAGGTTCGCTGCTGTGTTCGTTGGGGATGTTCGTGAGCATCATCGCGCAGGTTCTTTCGTGCGCCGCGATGCTGATGACGCTTTTCCCGATGAGACTTTGGGTGGCTGCCTCGATAGCGGCGGCAACGATGATAATATATGTCGTCTTCGGCGGGCTGTGGAGCGCGGGCATCGGCGGCGTGGTGAAAATAATACTTCTCTGCCTCTCGGCTCTCGCTGCCGGAACGGTCGTGCTGTTCCTTTCAAAAGGCTATTCCGGATTGATGGATTCAATAAAAAACATTTTGTTATCGACTGATTTACAATTCATTGACGGATTCACTTCAAGCGATGATGTAAATCATGTTTATCAATATCCGTTCACACGCGGAGTGTCAAACGACCTCGGCTCTTGCATTTCCGTTATCCTCGGCGTGCTTGCGACTCAGACTTACGCGCAGGCGATTTGGTCGGGGAGGACCGACGGCAAGGCACGCAAAGGTGCGTTGATTTCCGCTTTGATCTCGATTCCAATAGGATTCGCTTGTGTCCTCGTCGGGATGTACATGCGTGCGCATTATATCACCGAAGCGGAACTTAACTCGTTGATTGCCATCGGAAAAGATGTTCCGGAAGGAATTGGCGTAATTGCAACATCGGCGCAGGCGTTCCCGATGTTCGTCACAAATCACCTGCCTAAATTCCTCGGCGGAATAGTTCTCGGAACGCTTTTGATTACCGTGATTATCGGCGGCTCCGGCCTGACTTTGGGTGCTTCGACAATCTTGGTGAAAGATGTCTTCGTGACGCTTTCTTCAAAATTCAAGGAGTCAAAACTAAATTTGAGAATCACAAGAACGACGATAGTTGCGATTTTGCTTCTTTCCGTTATCGTGGCTGCTTCATTCTCAGGCAGTTACATCAACGACCTCGGTTTTCTTTCGATGGGGTTGAGGACAACGGCGGCGTTCGTCCCGCTTACGTTGGCTTTGTTTTTTCCAGGGCGTTTCAAATCGAAATGGGTGTTTGCTTCAATCCTTGTCGGAACGGCTATGTTGCTGATTGCCAAGTTTTTGCGGTTTTCAATCGACGGTATGTTCCTCGCACTCGCCGCTTCTGTGATTTGCTGCATGTTTGGGTTTAAAAAGAAAAATATGTTATTGAAATAAATTGAGATAAAATGGGGTTGAGATGATTGAAAACTTCACTCTCAACTCTGCAAACTTAACACTAAATAAAATGAAAAGAGGTTTTGGAAGTGACAATCATTCCGGCATCAGTCCGGAGGTTTTGAAAGCGATTGCCGATGCGAATGTTGAACACGCACTGGCTTACGGCGACGATGAATATTGCGCAAGAGTTGAGGATTTGTTCAGACAACACTTTGGAAATCAGGCTGTTGTGTCGTTTGTCTTCAACGGCACCGGTGCCAACGTCATGGCTATCGACTCGATGGTTCGTTCACACGAAGCGGTGGTCTGCGCAGAGTCTGCTCACGTGAATGTTGACGAATGCGGTGCGCCGCAACGTATCGTCGGATGCCGTCTGCTGACCGTTGACACGCCCGACGGCAAGCTCACGCCGGAGTTGGTGAAGACTCGTCTTCATGGTTTCGGCTTCGAACATCACTCGCAACCTAAAGCCATAACAATCACACAATCAACGGAATTGGGAACGCTTTACACCATTGATGAAATCAAGGCGTTGGCTGATTTGGCGCACGAATACAACATGTACCTGCACGTTGACGGTGCGCGTTTGGCGAATGCCGCGGTCGCTTTGAATTGCACGTTCAAGGAGATGACGACGGATGCCGGCGTTGATGTCGTTTCGTTCGGCGGCACCAAAAACGGACTGATGATAGGGGAGTCGGTGGTGTTTTTAAACCCGGAGTTGGCAAAAGACTTCAAATATCGCCGCAAGCAGGGGCTTCAGCTGTGTTCGAAGATGAGGTTTTTGGCTGTCCAGTTTGAGGCGTATTTCAAAGACGACCTCTGGAAACGCAACGCCGAGCATTCAAACCGCATGGCGCAGCTTTTATATAATAAGGTGAAGGACATACCGCAGCTGAAGGTGATGTATCCTGTTCAGGTGAACGGCGTCTTCGTGCAGCTGCCTCGTGAAGTCTGGACCGAGTTGCAGAAAAAGTATTTCTTCTACGACTGGGACATTGACAACAACGTGGTGCGATGGCTTTGCTCGTTCGACACGACGGAAGACGACATCGAGAGTTTCGTGAAGGCGTTGAAGGAACTGCTGTAAGTTGCGTTGTATCCTTTAACACAAGTTGCACAAGTTCACAACACAAGTTGCACGAGATTACTTGTGTTGGATTGAAGCATCCTATAAAAGTCATCAACTATTGGAATTTCATTTTCTAATCTCTTTTCAGCCGCTCCACAATTGCGTTGATGTCGTTCAGCCTTGCCGGAATGTCGATTTTCTGCGGACAATGCGACACGCACTGACGGCATCCGATGCAGTGCTCTGTCTGACGGTCGGACTCGAGCTGACGGTTGTGTTCTATCAGGAAACGACGGCGCGACTTCCTGTATTCCGCCGACTGCTTGTCCTCGACAATAGTGCCTTCGTTCACGCATTTGTTGTAGAAACTGAAGTTCGTCGGGATGTCGATGCCGTAATGGCATGGCATGCAATACTGGCAGCTGGTGCACGGTATGATTGGGTACTTCAGATACATGTCGACGACGTTCATCAGCAGGTCTATTTCCTTGTCGGAACACGGCTCAAGCGGGCAATAAGTGCGCAGGTTGTCCTGAAGATGTTCCATGTATGTCATTCCGCTCAGGACGGTGAGGATGTTCGGGAATGTGCCGGCGAAACGGAACGCCCACGATGCCACGCTGCGTTCCGGTGTCCTCTGTTTCAACGAGTTGGCGAGAACGTCTGGCAAGTCAGAGAGACGCCCGCCGAGCAACGGCTCCATTATGACGACGGGGATGTTGAGGTCGGTGAGACGTTTGTACAGATAATCGGCGTTGATGTTGTCGGAGTCGATGTCGTGGGCGTGTTTCCAGTCAACGTAGTTCATCTGGATTTGCACGAAGTCCCAATGATATTTCTCCTGATTGTCAAGCAGATACTCTATGACTTGCTGGTCGCCGTGGAACGAGAACCCGAGGTTGCGGATGCGTCCGGCCTTGCGCTCCTCCATGAGGAAGTCGAGCATTCCGTTCTCGATGTAGCGCAGGTTGAACGTCTCCCAGCCGCTGCGGCCGCGGCTTCCGTTGCCCACAGAATGAAGCAGGTAATAGTCGATGTAGTCTGTTTTCAAGTTTTCAAATGAGTTCTTGTAAATCTGCATCGACGCCTCGCGGCTCCATGTGCTTTCCGCGAAGTTCGACAGCTTCGTGGCGATGAAGTATTTGTCGCGCGGGTAGCGGCTCAGTGCAATTCCCATGGCTTCTTCCGACTTGCCTTTGCAATAGACAGGTGCGGTGTCGTAGTAATTCACGCCGTGTTCCATAGCGAAGTCGGTAAGCTTGTTGACCATCTCCTGGTCGATGACGTTGTCTTTATGAGGAAGCCTCATGCAGCCGTAGCCGAGGATGGAGACGCTGTCGCCGTTGTTGTGGTTCGCGCGGTAAGTCATCTTATCTTTCGGGATGTCACTTTCGGAATATGTTGTTGTCTGTTCCGAAGTCTCTGATTTGCAGCCTGATAACGCTATCGTCGTGACAGCCGCCGTCGCTCCCATTGCCTTGAGGAAATCCTTTCTCGTTATATTTTGTTTCATTTTTCTCAAACTTTATGAACTTTCAAACTTTATAAACTTTATGAACTTTACAAACTTTCAACTCTCAAATCGTTCTGTGAACTTCGTTGCCTTCGACGTAAATCGCGCTGAACGGCCGGGCGGGGCAGACGTGCTCGCAGGCTCCGCAGCCGATGCAACGTTCCTGGTTCACAATCGGGACCATCGGTGATGATTCGTCATCGGAGTCGCTGTGCATCATGGTGATTGCGCCTGAAGGACAACGTCTTGCGCAGTTGCCGCACTCGGCTTCACCGTTGAAGGAAACGCAATTCTTCGCGATGAAAACCGCATGTCCGATCTGTATTGATGATTTCTCTTCTCTCGACACTTTTCTTATGGCGCCGGCGGGGCACACTTCCGAGCAGGCCGTACATTCGGGACGGCAGTAGCCGCGTTCGTACGACATCTCCGGCTGCATGAGGTTTTCGAGTTTCGTTGACGGCCTCAACACATGATTTTCGCATGACTGCACGCACAACTGACAACCTGTGCAACTTGATGTGAAATTCTTAAGGCTTTGAGAACCAGCTGGTTTCAGAGGAGTGTTGCGCTTCGGCGCTTTCTTGTCTTCGATTATCGCAAGTCCGCCGTCAACGATCTTCTCTTGCGCCTTTACTGCGGAAACAGTGGCAAGCCCGGCTATCGTGGCAAGGAACATTTTCCTTGAAGTGCTTCCCTCATCTTTTATCTCACCTCCATCCTCTCTTTTAACTTTTAACTTTTCACTTTTAACTAATCTGTAGCTTATCGCTCCGCGGTTGCATTTCCCGATGCAATTGAAGCACGTCACGCATTTTGAATAGTCGATTGTCTTTGATTCTGAATCAATTGCGCTGCATCTGCAGTTCTTCTCGCAAAGTCCGCATGACTTGCATTTTTCGGCGTCGATGTGCGGTTTCAACAATGAATATTTTGCAAAAATGCCTAAAACCGTTCCGACTGGGCATACATTATTGCAATATCCGCGGCCGAAAAACATTCCCGAAAGGGTGATTCCGATGAAGTAAACCAAAGAGATGATGAAAATCGGCAGGCTCTTGATATAGACATCGACGTGATAGAATGCGTAACTGCTCCATCTTTCAGCAAAGTATGCGAAAATATTGTTAATTGATTGATAGACAGGCGCAAAAATGTTTGAGGCGATTCTTCCGTAAATGCTGTAAGGCGCGATGAGAATTGCGATCCAGTTCAGTCCGAGGAAAAGCAACACAGCGAAAACGATTGCTATTGAATATCTTAACCATTTGCGGTTTTTCCTGTAACGAAAATGGTTCTTGCGGATTTTTTCACCAATCCACGATGTGCCGTCTTGATAAACTCCGAGCGGGCAAATGACCGAACAATAAATCCTTCCGAAGATTAATGTTATCACGACAATCGCCGCGACAACAATGAAATTGGAAGCGAGAAGTGCCGGCAGGAACTGAAGTTTCGCCATCCAGCCGAACCAGGCATGTAGAGTGCCTGTGAAATCAAGGAAAAGCAGCGTTATCAGAAGTGAGAAGATAACAGCTAAAGTGATTCTGAGTTTTTTTAACATACTATTTCAATTTTCTTTTGTAAAATTCTAATCGTACAGGTCGGTTTTCTTTGAAATGTCAGACCTGACTTTCGGAGCGTTTTTTATATAATTGACTTTTTCATCAATTTGTAAATCAGCTTGTTGCTCAACGTAATTGTCATAAAACCAGAGGATTTCATCAATGTTTTCATTGAAAAAGCCGGCAACGGCGTGGGCGTAGTTTTCGTATCTTCTGATGAAATACGGATAATCGTGTTTCTCAAATTGCCTGACAATCTTGTCGGAGCCGATGAACCCGATGTTAAAGAATCTTATCTGTTTGTACGGGACGAGGTTATCTTTCATGCCGTGGAAGAACATTGTCGGGGCGGGGGAGTGCTTTTTGTATTTCACCGCCCCTTTTGTTGAAAATATCGCGCCTGAAAATGGAATGACACCGGCGATATGGAAATCTTCGGGCAGAATGCCGGCGTTCCCGAATCCGTTGCAGATGAAATAATCGGTCTGCAATGACGTTATCGCCCCTGCACTTGAACCGCTTAAAATGATTTTTTTAGTATTGATTTTCAATTCTTTAGAATGGTCAAGTACAAAAGCGATTGCGGAAATGGCATCTTCGGCGGCCATGTTAATGGCGTTTTTCACAGGCTTCGTGTTAAAAACGCCGATGTTTTTCACACCTTTTAATCCAAGCCGGTAATCGGCGGCGATAGCAACGAAACCGTGTTTGTAAGCCATTGTCTCACAGAATTTTACGACTGTCGAATCAGTGCGGGCTCCGGTTATGAAACCGCCTCCGAAATAAAACATTATGCACGGATGCTGCGCCATGCCGTCATCTGGAAAATAAACGTCAAGTTTTAGAACCTGTCCGTCTTTTTCAATGAAATCATACGTCTTGGAGTGTTGCGCGAAACATATATTCGCAACCAACATGCAGATAATCAATGTAATGTGTTTCTTCATAATTTTAAAACTTTGTTATTTGTGTCTTAAAACAAAGTTCCTGTCGAATTTGTTTGCGGTGTATATCCAATCATTTCAATAAATTCCGTCTCTGTCAGGATTTTGACGCCGAGCGATTCGGCTTTTTTCTTCTTTTCGGGTCCCATTTTCTCACCGGCGACGACAAAATCTGTTTTCGAGGATATTGATGAGACGTTCTTGCCTCCGTGATTTTCAATGACTTGCTTGATTTCGTCTCTGGAGAAATTAGTGAATACGCCACTCACCACAATCGATTTGCCATTGAGAACCTGATTCACGGAAACGTTTTTCTTTTCTTCCTCGAATTGCAGTCCGAAATCTCTTAATCTCTTGACAATTTGAATATTACGTTCATCGTCGAAGAAATCTCTGATATTTTGCGCGATAGTCGGACCGACTGTATTTATTTCCTGCAATTCTTCGACGGAGGCGTTCATTATAGCGTCGATGTTTCCCATCGTGTTGGCGATGATTTTGGCGGTTACTTCGCCTACCTCCTTGATTCCCAATGCGAAAAGCACTCTTGAAAATGGCACCTCCCTTGATTTTATCAAAGAATTAAGAATGTTGGTAACGGTTTTTTCCTTGAACGACACTTTCTTAGTAACTGATTCATTCATAAGGCTGTACTCGTCATCAACAACGATGATTTTTTCAAGTCCGTAGAGTTTGTCGTATGTCAGGTCGTACAGGTCGGCGTAGCTATTAATAAGGTGGTTGTCAAAGATGACCTCGACTTTCCCTTCTCCGAGACTTTCGATGTTCATGGCTTTTCTTCCGATGAAATGTTCAATCCTGCCTTTTATTTGAGGGGGACACCCAATGGTGTTCGGGCAACGCCATGCCGCTTCGCCTTCGTTTTTTATGAGTTCGGCTCCGCATTTCGGACATCTTTTTATAAATTCAACTTCCTGGCTGTCAGGTTTTCTTGAATCGGTGTCGATGCCGATGATTTTTGGAATTATCTCGCCGCCTTTTACTACGATAACGGTGTCGTCGTAATGTAAGTCGAGCTGTTTGATGAAGTCGGCGTTGTTCAACGTGGCGCGTTTCACTGTGGTCCCGCCAAGTTGAACGGGTTCGAGATTCGCCACCGGAGTGATGGTGCCGTGTCGTCCGACTTGAAAATCAACACTTAACAATTTCGTTTTGACTTCTTCGGCCTTGAATTTATAGGCGATAGCCCATCGCGGCGACTTTGAGGTCAGACCTAATTCTTCACGTTGTGAGAAGCTGTTTACTTTTATTACGATTCCGTCGATGTCGAATGGAAGATTTTTCCTGTTGACATCCCAATAATTGATGAAGTCTTCGATTTCGCCGATTGTATGGCAGACTTTCATGTGTGGTGAAATGTTGAATCCCCAGTTTTTTGCTGCTATAAGGCTTTCATAATGAGACGAATACGGAATATTGTCCATCATCATGTAATAACAGAAATTGTCAAGTCGGCGGTTTGCGGTCTCTTTTGAAAACATCAGTTTAAGTGAACCTGACGCCGCGTTTCTGCAATTTGCAAACAACGGGAGACCGAGGTCGTCACGCTCGGCATTGACTCTGTTGAAACTTTCGTGTGGCATTATGATCTCGCCGCGCATTTCGAAAAAGCCGGGATAACTGCCCCTTAATTTCAGCGGTATCGTCTTGATTGTCTTTACGTTGTTTGTGACGTCATCGCCTTGTGCACCGTCGCCGCGTGTGACGGCACGAACTAAAACTCCGTGCTCGTAGGTCAGACTTATGGAAACCCCGTCAAATTTCAGTTCGCACACAAATTCCACCTGCTCATTGTTCTCGTCAAGGAGTTTTTTTGTCCTGTTGATGAAGTCTATAATTTCGTCCCGATTGTATGAATTAGCAAGTGAAAGCATTGGATACCTGTGCTTTACGGTCGGAAATAATTTTGTAATATCGCCTCCGACACGTTTTGTCGGCGATGTCGGCGAAGCAAGTTCCGGAAATTCTTTTTCAAGCTCAATCAACTCGTTCATCAGCATGTCAAAGTCGTAGTCGCTGATTGTGGGTTGTGACAGAATGTAATAGTTATAGTTGTGAATATCAATCAATTCACTTAATTCTGCTATTCTTTTCTTTGCTTCATCAATATTCATGGTCCACTTTATATATCGCCACGCATCCGTCATCTTTCGAGTTGTTCAGCCATTTGTATAGAATCTGTGCGAAATATGGCTTGTACGTGACCTCATGTTTTAAATTCGGATAATAAACTTTCATTTTCTCAACTCTGCTGTCGAGATTTTCCGTCTCTTTGAAAATAACGTAATCGGCATCTCTGTTGAAAAGCGTAGTGTCATTGCTATTGTTTTGATTTACAATGATATAATTCGACCAATGCTTCTCGTAAAAAAGCGGCGGACGTTTTGTTTCGTTTGTCGTCTCATCGTTGATGACAAAGAAATCGACTGTTTCGTTTTTTGAAAGATATGTCATCGCTTTAACTTCAGGTTTGTTTGAATACATGAACATTGTCGTGACAATCAAAATTGCATTTACGAAACATCCAAAAGCAAGCATGTATTTCTCTAATCTGTTGTGTTTCAGCCAGAATGACGATTTTTTTCTAAAATCATGCCATCCCGTCATGCCTATTATCATGAAAATCGGGACGACAGGAAGTATGTACAATTCATCGTAATTTGGGAAAATCGTGTAAAAAAGAAGAAAAATGAAAGTCGGGAAAAACAACAGGAATTGTTTGCGACAGGCCTTGAAAAATCCGAACATCAATGCGAAACTTAAAGGTGGAATCAGTGCGACCAATACTGTCAGGAAACTGTAATAAATCCATGGTGCATGAGCGTCGTAATTAAACAGATACTCGCTGCTTTTCCCAAGAAATTCACGTAATTCGACGAACGGACGTCCCCAGACAACGAGGTCGGGAAGCGTCTGTGTCACACAAATTGCGATGACAAAACCGAGCAACGACATCAATGAACCTTTCCAGTTTTTCAGCAAAATCAAAGCAACCAAGATTCCGGCGTAAAATAAGATGCTTTGATACCAAACGGAAAAGGCAAGGCCGAAGAATATTCCAGCGATGATAAAAGAAGAACGATGTAAATTGTTGTGTTTTAATTCGTTGCGTAACTTTTCCTGCTTTGCGATTAGCAATGTCCCATAAAGCAGAAATGGCACGGTCACGTTTTGAGCGATGTTGTGAACGTTGACGTAAGGTGTGAACCACAGCAAAGCTAACAGCCAGGCGACATTGACTGCACATTTTTTATCTGAAATGATTTTTGTGATTCTGTATCCTAATGTGATGATTGTCAATGATATTAAGCCATGAATAATTCTGCTGAAGAACAGCAGCCACTGTGGATTGTGAATGCCGAAAAGTTTGAAAAAACCAAAAATGAGATAATTTATTGAAACATAGAACAAACTGATTCCGCGCGGGCTGTCGTAGCCGGTATTGTCGATGTTGTCAAGCCATGCGTTTGGCGTTTCCACATAAAAGAAATGCTCGTTTTCAAAACCATATCCTTTGGAGAAAATCATCGCGATTATCCTGACAGCCAATGCCGTGAGAATAATTATTGAAAGCGGATGCTTCCTGCTGATATTCAATAATTTATCTTTCATAATCTATTTTTTTTCGTACTTGCATTCAATGATGTGGCCGTCCGGATTGAAATGCGGATCGGTTTTGTAGATTTCTTCCCAGCCTTTGCAGTCACTTTGGGAATAGGCGTTGTACATGATTCCGCTTGAGCCTGTCGTGAGGTTGTAGCAAACACATTGTTTCTCACATGATGAAGTGAAAATTCCAAATAATGTGATAATAACCAATAATATAAGTGTTTTTTTCATGATATTTTTGTTGCAAATTTAATTCGCAAAGATACGGTTTTTCTTTTAGATTTTTGTCAATTAAAAAATAAAAATATCTCAAAATTTTAAATGTTTAAAAATAATCTTTATCTTCGCAAAGTCATAATTTTAATAAATAATTTGAGAAAAAAATGAAGTTTAGACTTTCTATTTTATTGTGTATCATTGTTTTGATAACGAATTTTGAAGTTTCCGCACGGAGTGTGGGCGAATGGTGGAACGACGTTTCGGTGTTTCAGGTGAATAAAATGAAGCCGCGGACAAATGTCATTCCGTATTCTGATGAAAAAGGGATTGAAAATCTTGATTATCAGCATTCGGCTTTTTATAAATCTTTGAATGGAAACTGGAATTTTTATTGGGTTGAGACACCATCTGAAAAGCCGGATGGTTTTTACAAACTCGGTTATGATGTCTCCGCCTGGGATAAAATTGTAGTTCCAAGTAATTGGGAATTAAATGGTTACGGTATTCCTGTCTATACAAATGTTCCAAATGAATTTCCGGCAAATCCTCCGTACGCACCGGAAAAATATAATCCCGTCGGTTGCTATGTGTATGATTTCAAAGTCCCGACAACATGGGACGGACGTAATGTCTATATCAATTTCGGTGCTTTGAAATCGGCATTTTACCTTTGGATTAACGGTAAGTTTGTTGGGTATTCCGAAGATTCAAAGACTCCTGCGGAATTTGACATCACACCTTATATTAATATGTCGGGTCCAAACCGGCTTGCTGTCGAGGCCTATCGCTTCTGCGACGGTTCTTATCTCGAAGATCAGGATTATTGGCGCATGAGTGGCATCACACGCGATGTCTTTGTCTATTCAAAACCGCATCTCAACGTCTCGGATTTCTTTGTAAATGCTGGCCTTGACGAGAATTATGAAAAAGGAACATTCGGAATGACTGTAGATTTGAATTTCAATTGCAAAAGTCTTCCTTCCAAGTTTTCGGTAGAAGTTGAATTGAAAAATGACGCAAATAATGATTCGATATTCAACAAATTGTTTGTTGCTGATTTTACTAAAAAAGATTTGAAAAATAATAAAGATGCAACGTGTTATTCATTTGAAATCGAAAATGCAATTTTGGAAGGGATAGAACCGTGGTCGGCGGAGAAACCGAATCTTTACAACATGACAATAAGGATCAAAGATAAAGATGGGAAAGTGATTGAAACAGTCGGTTCAAAAATCGGTTTCCGCACTACGGAAGTTGTTGACGGCCAATTGAAAGTAAACGGAAAAGCCATCATGGTGAAAGGCGTGAATCGCCACGAACACAGCGGATTTACAGGTCAATGTGTTGATAGGAAAACCATGGAGCAAGACGTGAAGATCATGCTTGAGAACAACATAAACACGGTTCGCACATGCCATTATCCAGACGATATTTATTGGTATGAGCTTTGCGATAAATATGGTCTTTACGTCATCGATGAGGCTAATAATGAATCACATGCGCAGGGTTACGGAGATAACAGCCTCGCAAAGAAAGAAGAATGGAAAGAGGCGTTTCTGTACAGATGCCGCAACATGCTTGAGCGCGACAAGAACCATCCGTCGGTCATCGTGTGGTCAACGGGCAACGAGTGCGGAAACGGTGTCTGTACGAAGGCATGCTACGACTGGATGAAACAGCGCGACACCCGTCCCGTGATCTGCGAACGTGCGCTTTATGATTACAACACCGACTTCATCGGAATTATGTATTCAAGTGTCGATTACTTGGAACGCTTTGTAAATGAAAAACTTGACTCGAAAAACCGTCCGTTCATCCTTGTTGAATACTGCCATGCAATGGGAAACAGCTTGGGCGGCCTTTCGGATTACATGGAAGTCTTCAAGAAATATCCCCAGCTTCAGGGCGGCTGCATCTGGGACTTCGTTGACCAGACAATAGTTCAATATGACGAAGAGAAAAAAGTGAAATGGTACGCTGCCGGCGGCGACCTCGGCTCGCTCGAAGGCATCGGCAATGATGACAGCTTCTGCGTTAACGGCTTGATTACCAGCGACAGAATACCGCATAACCATATTGCGGAAGTGAAAAAATGCTACCAAAACATCGATGTTATTCCTGTTGACATTCAGAAAGGCATTTTCAAAATTGTAAACAATTTCAATTTTACAAACTTGAATGAGTTGGATTGCTCTTATAGCATTTATTCAAATGAAAGAAAATTTGAATCCAAGACATTGAAAATCAGTTGCAATCCAGATGAGTCAACTCAAATTACAATTCCTGTTTTAAATTTAAAAGAAATTGAAATCAGACCAAGAGAAGAATTTTTCATTGACTTTTCATTTAAGTTGAAGGAAAGTAAAGGCATGTTGCCTGAAGGATATGAAATTGCATACGATCAAATTAAATTATTGGTGGAATCGACTGATGCTGAAGCTGTTAAAAACGCACCAACCTTGGAATTGCATGTGAAAATGAACAAAAACAAGCCTTCAACAATCACTTTCAGCAACGAGTCTTTCTCTTTTGACATCGACTTGGAAAATGGTGCTGTGCCAGCCTCGTTTGTATATGAAGGAGAAGAAATTCTTTCAGGAAACATCACTCCTAATTTTTGGCGTGCGCCGACGCTGAACGACGATGTTGACAGGAACGGCCGCCGCCGCTGGGAACTCGCCGGACTTGACAACCTTACAGTTGGAAATGCCATTTCTTTCCACATCGACAAAATTGATAGTGGTCATGCATACGCCACCATTGAGCTTGAGTATTTTAACAAAAACAATGATTTAGTATTGAAAACCAAACAGTTATATCAAATTGACGGTTGGGGTAATGTCGTTGTCACGATGAATGTCCAACCGACAGACAAGGTGGTGACCTTCCCGAAAATCGGGACGCAATTCTGTATGCCGTTGTCTTTCAACAAGGTGAAATATTTCGGTAAAGACACTGAAAATTATCCTGACAGAAACGCTTCCGGCAGGTTGGGAGTTTACGAGAAAAACGCCGGCGATTTCTTCGAGATGCACGAAGAACCGCAGGAAAGCGGCAACCGTTCTGACCTGAACTGGTTTGAGGTGATAAATGAAAACGGTTACGGACTTTTGGTTTCCGGCGAGGAAAACATCAACTTCAGCATTTATCAATATTCCGATGAGGCGTTGACTAAAGCCGAGAGAATCAATCAGATAGATGAAAGTGACCGCTGGACTGTCAATGTCGATCACAAACAGGCACCGCTCGGGACGGCCACCTGCGGCCCCGATGCGCTCGATAAATATCTAATCAAAAACGGAGTTTATGAATATACCTTCAGGTTGAGACCATTTAACATGTCAAACGAAGATGTTGATGAACTTTGCGGACAAAACATTTTTTCGATGAAGAAACATGTTGAAACTCCTGTAATCACATCTGAATTTAAAGAATTTAACAGGCCGATGAAAGTGACAATTTCTGTCGATGAACCTGATGTGAAAATCTATTACACTTTGGACGGCAGCGAGCCTACTGAAACATCAAGACTTTATAAAGAACCGTTCACGATTGACGAGACGACGCTGGTGAAGGCGAAAGCGTTTGTGAAAAGCGCAATCCCTTCATTTACAATCGAAAAAAACTTCAAGAGGATTTTAATTGCAAATACCGTTTACAAAGCCGAACCGCATAAAAACTATTCGGCGAACAAAGAAACGGCATTGATGGACAATAAGATAGGCGCAATCGGGAACTGGGGAGAAAACTGGATCGGTTTCTTGGGCGATGACATGGACGCCACGATCGAGCTTTCAAAACCAACTGATGTTTTTACGGCTTTTATCGGTTTCGCCATTCATTCCGATGCTTGGGTGCTTTCGCCAAAAGCTATTTGGGTTTCAACTTCTACGGACGGTGTCAATTTCTCGGAACCTGTTCTTGCCGAGTTCCCGATGTTTTTCGGCGAGAACGGCCTCCGCGCAGAGGCGAGGGCGAAAGTCGATGCATACGAGGTGAAATATATCAATGTGAGAGCCGAGAATTATGGCGTTCTCCCGGAAAAGCACGCATACGCAGGCGAGAAGGCGTGGATAATGATTGATGAGGTTCGGGTTCAATAGAGATTATTTAAGATTCAAATATTTAAAGATTAAAAATTATGTTTAAAGGTCATCCTAAAGGTCTGTATGCCTTGGCGTTAGCGAATACTGGCGAACGCTTCGGCTACTACACAATGCTTGCGATTTTCGTATTGTTCCTGCAAGCGAAATTCGGTCTGGCGGCGGAGACTGCCGGACAATTGTACGGCGGCTTCCTCGCTGCCGTTTATTTCATGCCAATCGTAGGCGGTTTCATCGCCGATAAGTTCTGGGGCTACGGCAAGACTGTCGTCACCGGCATCATCGTGATGTTCGTCGGCTATCTGCTGCTGCTTTTGCAGAAAGACGCTGTCGGCGGAATGGCGTTGACAATGATGATTATTGCCTTGGTCTGCATCGCGGTAGGCACCGGACTTTTCAAAGGCAATCTTCAGGTCATGGTCGGAAATCTGTACGACGACCCGAAGTACGCGGCCAAGCGCGACGGCGGCTTCAGCCTGTTTTACATGGCAATCAACATCGGCTCGATGTTCGCCCCGACGACCGCCACCGCCGTCACAAACTCATTTCTCAGCAAGAGCGGCTTCACCTACGACGCCAACATCCCGTCGTTGGCTCACCAATTCCTCGACGGAACAATCACCACTGACGGCATGACACGTCTTGAGACACTCGCAGCAAGCCAAAGCAGTTTTACTGGTGATATTACAACGTTCTGCAACAGCTATATCGATTCATTGTCAGTGGCTTACAGCTACGGATTCGGTGTTGCCTGCCTGTCGTTGATTTTGTCAATCGCCATCTACTTCGGTTTCCGCCGCCTGTTCAAGCATGTTGATGTCCGCAAAGACGCGAAAACTGCCGCCACCGAAAATGTCGTTGAACTCACTCCGAAACAGACGAAAGAACGCGTCGTGGCTCTCTGCCTCGTCTTCGCTGTCGTGATATTCTTCTGGATGGCATTCCAGCAGGCCGGCCTTACTTTGACATATTTCGCCCGCGACTACACTGCGTCAACCGCAACCGGCTGGACCAGAATCGGCTTCGATGTCTTCACACTCGCAATCATCGCGGTCGGCGTCTATGCGTTATTCGGTTTATTCCAAAGTGAAAATGCGAAAGGAAGGATTGTCTCCGCTTTGATTATCTTGTTGTGTGTGGCGGGCGTGTGGTACAAAGCCGCAAATGTCGAGGATACGGTCAACTTGCTTCCACAGATTTTCCAACATTTCAACCCGTTCTTCGTCGTCGCTTTGACGCCGGTCTCGATTGCGCTTTTCGGGGCATTGGCGAAGAAAGGCAAGGAGCCGTCGGCACCACGGAAAATCGCGTTGGGAATGTTGGTCGCAGCTCTCGGTTACTGCGTGATGGCAGCAGCCTCGTTTGGACTTCCTTCACCAAAGGAACTCGAGGTGACAGGCGGCGTGAGCGACATACTCGTGTCACCTAACTGGCTGATTTCCACGTATTTGGTTCTTACATTCGGCGAACTTCTCCTCAGCCCGATGGGAATATCATTCGTCTCGAAAGTCGCGCCTCCGAAACTCAAAGGCCTTATGATGGGATTGTGGTTCGGCGCGACGGCAATAGGCAACTACCTTACATCTGTCATCAGTTCGATATGGAACACGGGACTCTCGCTCGTGATGATCTGGGGCGTGCTTATCATTCTCTGCGTGATTTCCGCGATATTCATGTTCGCAATGATGAAACGTTTGGAAAATGCAACAAAAGAATGCTGAAATAACAATTAAGGAAGCTCAGGAAATAGTGGACAACTGGATTAAAACCGTCGGTGTCCGCTATTTCAATGAGCTTACGAACATGGCGGTTCTCACCGAGGAAGTGGGGGAGGTGGCGCGTATTATCGCGCGGACGTACGGCGAGCAGTCGTTCAAGGACTCCGACAAAAACCACGACCTCGGCGATGAGATGGCCGACGTGCTTTGGGTTTTGATTTGCTTGGCGAATCAGACCGGCGTTGACCTGACAGATGCGTTTCGGAAAAACATAGAGAAAAAAACGTCGCGCGACTGTGAACGGCACAAAAACAACAGAAAATTGAAAACAGATTCAATTTCTGACTGAAAATAATTATCTTTGCACCGAATTAAATAAACAAAAATTATTCATTAAATAGTTAAATGTCAAATAATTAAGAAATATTTTTTAAACTAACATATTATAAATCATAGCGTTTGCTGCTATACTGAAAAGATATCGAAGCGATGCCAGAAAGTTTGATAAGCAATAATAATTTATATACGGCCATTTCTTCCGTTTTGCAACAAGCGAGACAGACGGCTTATCGTGCTGCGAATTTTACAATGGTGACAGCCTATTGGGAGATTGGACGCTTGATAACCGAAGATGAACTTAAATGGGAGCGTGCCGAATATGGGAAACAGGTTTTGAAAAATCTGGCAGAACGACTCACTAATGAGTTCGGGAAAGGGTTTGACGAAAGCAATTTAAGATATATGAGATTGTTTTTCAAAGCGTTCCCAATTTGTGACACACTGCGTCACGAATTGACATGGAGTCACTTTTCCCCATTGGAGTTTATTCGTGATCCATACGTTTTGGATTTTCTTAATTTGAAAGATTATCCGTCTCTGCATGAGTCAGATATTGAAAAATCTTTGATTTCACATCTCCAGGATTTCTTGCTTGAATTAGGTAAAGGTTTTTGTTTTGTGGCTCGACAGAAACGGATGCGCTACGAAGAAGATGACTTTTATGTTGATTTGGTGTTTTACAATAGCATACTTAAATGTTATGTGTTAATTGACCTGAAATTAGGGAAATTGACTCATGGCGATGTGGGACAAATGGATAGTTACATACGAATGTTTGATGAATTGACCAGGCAGCCCGATGACAACCCTACAATTGGATTAATATTATGTTCTGAAAAAAACGAAGCCATTGTCAAATATTCCATCTTAAATGAAGCAAAACAGATATTTGCATCTAAATATAAATTAACTTTGCCTTCAGAGGAAGAGTTGAAACTCGAACTTGAAAAAGAAAGAAAGAAATTAGAAAAATAAATTTATATAAAAAAACAGAGAAAATTTTTTCAACTAACATATTATAAATCATAGCGTTTGCTTTAGATTTGAAATGAAAGAAATAAAAAACATAGTACAAAGCACGATTGACGCATCTTTTCTTGCCGAAGTGAAGCACCTTGTTGAGCAGGGACGCCAGCAAGCGTATGCCTCTGTGAGTCGGCTGATGATAGAAACCTATTGGAAAATAGGCGAACGTATTGTGTTGCAAGAGCAAAAAGGAGCAAACCGTGCCGAATATGGAAGCAGCTTTCTGAAGAATTGACGCAAGCATACGGCAAGGGATTTAGTAAAAGAAACTTGCAGTATTTCCGTTCTTTTTACTTGACATTCAGTGATTTGGAAATTGTGCAATCGCGATTGCACAATTTAACGTGGACTCATATTATTAAAACTTTACGAGTTGAGGATCCAACAGCCGTACGCTGGTATCTATCAGCCGCTTCGCAAGAAATGTGGAGCGTTCGTACACTTGACAGAAACATCTCCACGCAATATTACGAGCGACATTTCAAGCAACCGAAATTGTTGGAAAACGAAACTAAGGATTCCATCCCCGATAAACTGGAACTTTTGAAAAGTCCCATCGTGGCAGAATTTCTTGGATTCAAGAAAGACGATTCCTATAGTGAAACAGAATTGGAAAGTGCCGTGATAAACCACTTGCAGGATTTCATCATGGAACTTGGTCGTGGTTTCGCTTTTATGGGACGTCAGGAATTGATAAGAACAGCAAACAATGACTACTTTATAGATTTGGTGTTCTATAATGTAGTATTGAAATGTTATGTGCTTATAGATTTGAAAATAGGTAAAATAACACATCAGGACGTTGGACAGATGGATATGTATGTTCGGATGTACGATGAACTGAAGTGTACGGAAGGCGACAATCCGACCATTGGCATTGTGTTGTGCAGTGAAACGGATGCGGACATTGCAAAATATTCCATTCTGAAAGGCAATGAACAACTGTTCGCTTCAAAATATAAACTATATCTGCCTTCGGAAGAAGAACTCCGCAGGGAGATAGAAGCACAAAAAGAATTGTTTAATTTACAAAATGATAAAATAAAGTAAGAAAGAATTATAAACTGACATATTATAAATCATAGCGTTTGCTATTTGTTCGAGTATACTGAAACGTAGGAAATTTCAAATACATACCGAGAGCAGATTGCGAATGTTCACAACAGCGTGGGCATTCTTGTCTGTATGTATCGGTTTCCTACGACCGCAGTATAGGGCAGGTTTCGCCCACGTTCTGTGTTCGTAGGGAACAAATGTCATACGCTAAAAAAAGAATGCGTATGGCAAAAAGTATCGAAGAAAAAATCGAGGATATTGCAAAGAAGCAACTCGACAAGTTTGGTGTTGAATACCGCAAGATTGACACTATGCCAACCGAGGCAGATTTCCGCAAGACTGTTTCGGATTATTTGAGCTGGAAGCTCTCAACGATCATAAAGGAGGACGCTGCAAATTTTCAGTAAGCCCTCGCTTGACAAAACTTAAAGAGGACTTTGTGGCAAGCGGGGGTGAATTTGAAAAATGGAGAGTGGGAGATCTGTTTTTATTAAAATCAAATCCTCAATTAGACAAAGACAGTTTTGTGTTTTCAGAAAATGCTAAATATCCATATTTTACAAGGACTGTTTTCAATAATGGAATATTTGGTCAGGTGAATTTTTTGGATGAAGAACATTTGATAAAAGGTAACAGCATTGCTGTTGGAATGATGGGAATGCAATTTTTTTATATGCGTAAAGATTTTTATGCAGGTCAATTTACTAAAACTGCTTATCCGAAGTTCGAGAAATTCAATGAAAGTATAGCATTGTATTTTATTTCTTTATTAAACAAATTTCAGAAAAAGTATTTAGGTGTATTGGTAAGAGATTTTGAAGAAACATTTTATAATACAGAGATACTGCTACCTATTTTTAATAAAGTGCCTGCATACAACTACATGGAACAATACATTTCCTTGTTAGAAGAAGAAAAAATGCTTCAGGTGGATAAGTTTCTAAAGGATTCTGGTTTGAATGATACCACACTTACCGCAGAAGAAACAGCCGCATTAGAGAAGTTTAGGAATGGAAAAGTGAAGTTTAAGGAGTGGAAGATTTGTGGAGATGACGGTGTTTTCTCTGTTAATAATACTCATAGCATTTTGCAAAGTTGGATAGAGGAAAATAGTGGTGAATATCCTTATTGTACAGCGAGTGAAAGCAATAATTCTGTATCTTCTTATATTTCCTACGATATGGGGTGCATAGAAAAAGGCAATTCAATAATGATAGGTGGCAAGACTTTGGTAGTAACATACCAAGAGAAGGATTATTTTTCAAACGATAGCCATAACCTTGCTTTGTATTCTAAGGATGTTTTAAGTAAAAATAAAGAATGTCAGTTATTTTTAGTTTCTCAACTATATAAATGTTTAAAGCCTATTTATTATTGGGGCGATTCTATTTCAAAGACTAAAATTCAGAAAGATATTATTTCATTGCCAGTAAACGGCTCTGACGGAATCGACTACGACTTTATGCATCACTTTATATCAGCGCAAGAAAAGCTGGCAATAAAAGGTGTGGTTAGGTATAAAGACAAGAAAATTGAAGCAGCAAAAGAGATTGTCACTCCTCCCAGCCGTTACCTATCCGATAGCGGAAGCTACTGCAACACTTCCCGCCGCAATTTAAATCAAAAACCCGGAGCAGACATTCAATAATTCGCCCCGGGCTTGTTTCTTTCAATGAAAAATCAATTCTTTACCAATTAACTTCCTGGCGTTTCAGCGGCATCGTCATGCATCTGGCGCCGCCGCCGCCGCGCGACAGCTCGTTGCCTTGGAATGCCACGACGCAGCGTTGGTAGTCGTCAACGTTTTTCTTCCCTGATGCGACATCAGCGGCGTCGAGGATCGTGAAGCCGTTCTGGCCTAACGCGTTGATCGTGTTGTAGTTGCGTGCGTAGCCCAGTACTTTGCCCGGTGCGAAGGCGAAGAAGTTGGCTCCGCTGTGCCACTGCTCGCGTGCTCCGGCGTATTCGTTGTCGCCGCCGCAGAAGACAGGTTCGAGGTTCATGCCGAGTTTGCGCAACGCCTCTATAAGATTCGTCTCTTCGGTAATCTTCGTGTAATCGTGATCCTTGATCTCAATATGTAATGTCTTGAATTTGTCATTCATTATCACTGGCTTGAATGCCATGCAACGGTCTTTGTCGAGCAAAGTGAACACCATGTCAAGATGTATGAATGAATCCGGAGTGAGCGGGAGCTGCTGCATGATGAGGTGACGGACACCGCCGAGGCATCTGAGATGTTCCACCATGGCGTCAATACCTTCGCGGCTCGTGCGTGCGCCGCATCCGCTCAAGATGATGTCGTGACGTGCGATTTCAACATCGCCGCCTTCAACGGATCCAAGTCCGTTCATGCTGTAATGCTCGATAGGATGGATTGCTTTTGTGTCAATAATGGTTGAATTGTTGAAGATAGCATCGAGAATCAATGTCTCGCGGTCGCGTACCGTCGTCGCCATCTTGCTGATCATCACGTTGTTGTACATCGTGAACGATGCATCCCTCATGAAAAACAGATTCGGAATGGGAGGGAAGAGGAAACGCTCTGAAAAGTTGCTGTTGTCGTATCCTTCAATGAGAACACGCGCCAACTCCTCGACACTGAATTCATTGAATAACTCAATGAAATACTGAAGGTTCTCTCTCTCGCAAATCTTTTGGATGAGGTCTTTGCGAATTTCAGGTTTGTTAAGTATGTCAATGAGTAAGTCTTTGAAATACAAAACATTCGTCACCCTCTTCAAGGTTCCTTCAAAGTTTTTGTAGTTTTCCTGAGCTTCCTGATAATTTAAAATGTCGCTGAAAAGGAATTTGTGGGCATTTTCTGGTGTCATATTTTCTATCTCACGACCTGGAGCGTGCAATATGACATGTTCAAGTTTTCCAATCTCTGATTCAACACAAGGTTTTATACATCGGAAATAATCCATAAAAATTTTTTTCGTTCAACAATAAGGGCTTTCACACCCCGTAAATTTCAACTTGCAAAATTACAAAAAAAATCCATCTTTCATTTAAAAACGAAAAACTTTTTTCATCACTTTTCGACCTCAATCACCTACACACCTCAAGTTCCTAATAAAGTTCAATGAACTCGTATCCGTTTCCCATTGCATCGAGGAACTTTATGAAATCGTCCTTCTTTATCACGCATGTTGCGGTGTTGTCATTCGGATGGAAACTCAAGCGTTCGGCATTGAGCAGATTCTTGTCAATGTACAGATACACATGATGTTCTGCGTCGTTGATGATGCCGAAAGGGGAGACGCTGCCCGGCTTCAGACCGAGGTACTTGTCCATTCTCGCCTCTGATGCGAAACTCAGTTTTCCCTGATGAAGTCGGTGCTCCAAATCATGAATTGCCATCTGCTGCATACATTCAAAAATCACGAGATAATGTTTGTCGCCTTTGTGATTCCGGAAAAACAGATTCTTGCAATGTGTAGAATCAAACTCCTTCCAGTAATTTATCGCTTCTTCGATGGTCGGAATCGGCGGGTGAAAATGAATGTCAAAAGGGATGTTCAATTCATTAAGTTTGTCAACGACTTTGCGCTGACGTTCTGATAGTTCGTGGTTTACTGTTGTCATTGTAAATGTCAAAAGATAGACGACTCACCCAAATTATCGGATGAGCCGTCTTGAAATGAAAAGGAAACTATTTAAAAATCTCTTTTATTCCGCCTATTGAACCGAGAAGGTTTGTGGCTTCGTATGGCAGATAAACTGTCTTGTTGTCCTTGCCGCTTGTCATCTCTTTCAATGTCTCGATGTATTTTGTGGCGAGGAGGTACGATGCCGGGTCGGTCTTTGTGGCTTTGATGGCTTCTGCGACGAGGCTGATTGCCTGCGCTTCGGCTTCGGCCTGCATGATTTTCGCTTTTGCGATACCTTCAGCCTTCAGCAATGTTGACTGTTTCTCGGCTTCGGCTTTGTTGATGGCCGATGTCTTTTCACCTTCTGAATTAAGGATCGCCGATGCTTTTTCACCTTCGGCTTTCAGAATTTCCGCACGGCGGTTACGTTCGGCCTGCATCTGTTTCTCCATGGCTTGACGGACGGTCTCTGGAGGTGTAATATCTTGTAATTCAACACGATTTACTTTTACGCCCCATTTGTTTGTCGCATCGTCGAGGACGGCACGGAGCTTTGCGTTGATGGTGTCGCGTGATGTCAAAGTCTCGTCAAGTTCAAGTTCTCCGATGACGTTACGCAACGTTGTCTGGGTCAGTTTCTCGATTGCATTCGGCAGATTGTCAATTTCATATACCGACTTGATTGGGTCGATGATCTGGAAATAAAGCAAGGCGTTGATTTCCGTCGTCACGTTGTCTTTGGTGATCACGTTCTGTTTCGGGAAGTCGTAAACCTGTTCGCGAAGGTCGATTTTTGATGTCTCGCTCATTCTCACGACCTGACGGCCTTGATAGCCGGTTTCAACTCTTCTTGTCGTGATGATTTTCGGGCGGTCGATAATCGGCCAGATGATGTTAAGGCCAGCCGGAAGCACTTTGTGGAACTTGCCGAGGCGTTCGATGACTCTCGTTTCTGATTGCGGGACGACTTTCAGTCCTGCGAGCGCGAAAATGACAACTATCGCGGCGATTACTGCTACTACTGCTAACATAATTTAAATTTTAGGTTTATTATCTATTTTTTTACTGTCAAAATAATGCTTTCATAAGTAACAACTTTGAGTTTCTCGCCGACTTCGGCTGGACTTCCGTCTTCAGTCTTGGCTTTCCAGTCGTCACCGTCAATCTTAACGCGTCCGAAACCGTCTTCTTCAATCCGTTCTGTTACAACGGCGGTCCTGCCGATGATGTTGTCCATGTTCGTTTTGACATTATTGCCATTTGTTTTTTTGTCGAGATATTTCAGGACAAATGGACGTATTAAGATGAATGCCAAAAACGTTCCGACGGCGAAGCCCATGAACTGCCATGTCATTGAAAGATTTAATGCTGCGAGTACTGAACCGAATACGCAACCGACTGAAAAACAAGCGACTGCGAATCCACTTGTGAAAATTTCAATAACCACGAAAACCAATGCTACTAATAGCCAAATTTGCCATATTGTCATAATTTTTACATATTTAAATTTCGGCAAAAATACAGAATTTTTTTAATATATGCATTTTGTTTCAAAAATAATTAACATTCGCATTGGCTTTCGTGATTACATCGTCAAAGGTCAGGAAATGAGGCTCTTGATGTCTTCATTTACGGTTGTGATGCCTGAAAGATGAAATTTCTCAATCAGGACATTTCTGACATTTGGTGAAAGAAACGCCGGAAGAGTTGGGCCGAGGTGGATGTTTTTGATGCCTAAAGAGAGCAGTGTCAACAATACAATCACGGCTTTTTGTTCGTACCAGGCGATGTTATATATAATCGGAAGGTCGTTGATATCATCGAGTTTTAGTTCTTGTTTTAACCATAAAGCACTCATTATCAAAGAATAAGTATCGTTGCATTGACCTGCGTCGATGATGCGTGGAATATTACCAATCATTCCGAGGTTGAGCTTGTTGTAACGATATTTCGCACATCCGGCTGTGAGAATCACAACGTCATTGGGCAGTTCTTTCGCGAAATTCGTGTAGTATTCACGTTCTTTCATCCTGCCGTCGCAGCCGCCCATGACGACGAATTTCCTGATTTTGCCATTCCGTATCGCATTCAAGATATATCTTCCAAGTTTAGTCACCTGGTCGTGTGCGAAGCCCGTTGTGATAGAGCCTTTCTCGATCTGCTCCGGCGGTTCGCTGACAAACGCCATCCTGATGAGGTCCGAGAAATCTTTTTTACCGTTCTCGTCAGCAGGAATGTGTTTGCAGCCAGGATAACCCGCTGAATTTGTTGTGAACATCCTGTTGATGTAGTTGGCATTCGGAAGCGGCGGCACAATGCAATTGGTGGTCATCAGGATAGGCCCGTTGAATTTCTCAAATTCCTCTCGTTGTTTCCACCACGCATTGCCGTAGTTTCCAACGAGATGCGTGTATTTTTTAAATTCCGGATAGGCATTTGCGGGAAGCATCTCGCCATGTGTGTAAATGTCGATTCCGGTGCCTCTTGTCTGCTCAAGCAGCATTTCGAGGTCTTTCAAATCATGGCCGGAGACAAGGATTCCCGGTCTTTTTTGCACGCCGAGGTTGACATGGGTGATTTCCGGCTTGCCGAATGAATTTGTATTCGCTTCGTCTAACAATGCCATGGCCTTGAATCCGTAGCTGCCGGTTTCCAAGACGAGCATTGTGAGCTGCATCTCGTCAAGGTCTTTGAGTGTGATATCCGAGATCGCCCTTTGAATGAATTTGAAACATTCCTGACTTTTGAACCCCAAGTTGTAAGCGTGTTCAAGATAAGCTGCCATTCCTTTCAAACCATAGAGTATCAACTCTTTAAGTGAGCGGATGTCTTCGCGCTCCTCTCGCAAGACCCCGATGCTTTTCGCTTTTTCGTAGTAGTCATCGGGTTTTCCTGAATACATGGTTTCGTCTGTTCCCGGAATCTTGACACCGTTTTTCGTGGCTTCCTTAATCATGGAGTCACGGAGTCTTAAGCCTTTTTCAACTTTTCGTTGAATGGTTTTCTCATCGAAATTCGCGTTTGTGATTGTTGTGAAAAGTGCGTCTAAAACAAATCGGTCAACTTTTTCAGGAATGCTGATGTTGTTTTTGTGTAATAAGTTTGTGACGATGCAAAGCCCTCTCACTGAGAACAGCAGCATGTCCATCATAGCAGAGGTCGTCGCCTCTTTGCCGCAAACGCCTCTGAGCGTGCAGCCTGTGCCTTTGGCTGTTTCCTGACATTGGAAACAAAACATTTTTTCGTTCATATTGTGTATTGTTGTTTGTTTTCAAGCAAAACACAATATGAACGAAAATGTTCTTTTAGTTGGTGAGTTTTTTATGTGCGTGTGCTTCGACGACGTTGATTACGTAGTCGCCGAGTTTCTCGCATTCGCTGATGATGTCCATGTATTGAACGCCGGCCTGGTAGTTGTAAAGATGCTCGTTGATGTCGTTGATATTGGCGTCTTTAAGTTGCGCGCGGTAGTTGTCAATCTCGTTTTCAATGTTCAACGATTCGTTGGTATCGACTTTGTTAAGGTCATCGTCAAGGACTTTCTGCATGTGAACCAATGCTTTGGTGCAAAGCTCGAACATGTGTCTGATGTGCACTTTCTGCTGGTCTGTAAAATGTTCTTTCGCGGTATGTTTCCGTTTGATGGTGCGTGCGAGGTTGAAACAGCTGTCACCGATACTTTCGAGTTCCCCGACTTCGCGAAGCATGTATCTGATTTCTGTCTTACTCTCGGCACTCAGACGTCCTTCGGTCACCTTGTTCAAATAGTTGGCAATCTCTATTTCCATGTTGTCGGAAATGCTTTCGTATTTCTCAATTCTGGTGTAGAGTCTGCTGAAATCTTCTTCTGTTTTTGCTTCAAAGAGAAGTGTCGGGACAAAACCGAACATTTTCTGTGTGCGCGCTCCGAACAGACTTATCTCTTTTTGAGCCTCCAAGATTGAAAGTTCGGCTGTTGACATGATTCCGCCGGAGATGAATTTGAGGCGTGAATCCTCGTCTTCTTCTTTCTGTTTGATAAATCTGCATACAAGTCTTTCAATAGGTTTGATGAACCATATAAGAATCAATACGTTACAGACGTTGAATGCGGTGTGGAACGCCGACAGCGCGTATGTTATCGTGACCTGTCTCTCGGCGATTTCGGCATCTGACTGCGGGACATAATCCGGATTCGGGTCGAACCCGACAAATCCGCAGACCATGTTGACAAACGGCTTGAAGACTATCAAAACCCAGATGACACCGAACACGTTGAAGACCATGTGCGCCAAAGCCGCTCTTCTCGCGTTTGTCGAGGCACTCAACGCGGCGATGTTTGATGTCACCGTCGTTCCGATATTCTCACCCATGACAAGCGCAATGCCTTGATAGATAGGAAGAACGCCGCTTGAACAAAGGATGAGGGTTATTGCCATGATTGCCGCCGACGACTGCACGCACATTGTAAGGATGCTTCCGACAAGCAGATAGAGCAGGGTGGAAGCAAAACCCCATTGACCTGTCTTCGTGAAGAAATTGATGACCGCTGCGTTACTCGGAAGATTCATCTCAATTGCGTTTTCGCGCAAGGTGCAAAGTCCCAAAAACATGAATGAGAAGCCGAAAATGAATTCACCTAACGACTTGCCGGTGGGTTTTTTCTGGAAAATCAAAACGATTGCCAAGGCGAACAACGGGAAAACCACGCTGCTCATGTTCATCTGGAACCCGAACACCGACATAATCCACGCTGTCACTGTGGTCCCGATGTTTGCGCCCATGATTACGGAAATAGCCTGCGCCAAAGTGAGCAGACTGGCATTAACGAAACTGACTGTCATGACTGTCGTGGCCGTTGACGACTGAACCGTCGCCGTGACGAAGACACCTGTGAGCAGCCCCGTGAAACGGTTCTTTGTCATTGTTCCCATGATGTTGCGGAGATGGCTTCCGCTGAGTTTCTGCAAGCCTTCGCTCATGGTCTTCATTCCGTACATGAGCAATGCAAGGCAACCTAAAAGTTTCAAAAAGAGGTATATTGTCATATCTGAAAAATGATAATCGTCCTGTTATTGTCTCGTTTTCAGTAAGTTACTGACTTTTTTTTACAAAAGTCTCACTGTAAAATTTCAAGTTGCAAAATTAAATAAAATATTAAAAGTTCCAAACTTTTTTCTGCTCATTTGGTTTTTCTGTTGCGCCAATGACTTAATTCCGGATTGTTGTCGTGCGACCTCGGACTTTCCGGCGTTTTCACTAACGTTTCAAAGTCGTCGAGATGTTTGGACACAATTTCAATTGCTTCAAGTGTCAGCTTCCTGTTAAATTTCACCAAATCATATATGTTGTCGGCAATCCAAAATTTAACTAATTCGTTTTCATCTAATTGCAATATCTTCGCAATCTTTATGACATCATCTTTGCTGAATTTCACATGGCCGTTCTCCATCTTGCAATATCTGCTGTTTGTGACACCGACCAATTTCGACATGTCCTGTTGCTTGATGCCGGAATACAAGCGGGTTTCTCTTATTTTTTGTCTTAACATGTTGTTTCTGTTAATGTTGATATTTAAATTCTATGCCAACAATGTTTGTCAAATATTATACTTCGCAAGATTGCCCGCTTTCGTTTTGGTTATTTAAAATTTTTGAAATTATTTGTCAATTGTCGCCAAAAACTCGTCGTTTGATATTGTCTTTGAAATCCTGTCTTTCAGGAATTCCATTGCTTCGACAGGTGTCATGTCGGCGAAGTGGTTTCGCAGAGCCCAGACGCGTGCCAAGGTGCGTTCGTCAACGAGCAGGTCGTCGCGACGTGTGCCTGACGCCACGATGTCGATGGCAGGATAGATTCGTTTGTTCGACAGACGGCGGTCGAGCTGGAGCTCCATGTTGCCCGTTCCCTTGAATTCCTCGAAGATGACCTCGTCCATCTTGGAGCCGGTGTCAATGAGGGCGGTGGCCAAGATTGTTAGTGAACCTCCGTTCTCGATGTTACGTGCAGCTCCGAAGAAACGTTTCGGCTTCTGCAATGCGTTAGCCTCCACGCCGCCGGAAAGGACTTTTCCTGAAGCTGGTGAAACGGTGTTGTATGCACGCGCCAATCTTGTGATCGAGTCGAGCAGGATCACCACGTCGTGTCCGCATTCGGTCAGACGTTTTGCCTTTTCGAGGACGATGTTTGCAATCTTGACATGTTTATCAGCCGGTTCGTCGAATGTGCTTGAAATGACCTCCGCGTTTACGCTGCGTGCCATGTCGGTGACTTCTTCCGGACGCTCGTCGATTAATAATATAATAAGGTAAACCTCAGGGTGGTTCGCCGCGATTGCGTTGGCCACTTCCTTAAGCAAAACCGTCTTACCTGTCTTCGGCTGTGCGACGATAAGTCCGCGCTGGCCTTTGCCGATAGGAGCGAAGAGGTCCATGATTCTTGTCGATACCGTGCCGCCTTTGTGACCGGTGAGCTTGAACTTCTCGTCAGGGAACAGCGGGGTCAGGAAATCGAAAGGTATGCGGTCTCTGACTTCCTCAGGTGCGCGTCCGTTGATTTTGTCAACTTTCACCAACGGGAAATATTTCTCGCCGTTCTTTGGCGGACGGATGACCCCGAGCACGGTGTCGCCGGTCTTCAGTCCGAAAAGCTTTATCTGTGATTGTGAGACATATATGTCGTCAGGGGAGTTGAGATAGTTGTAGTCGGCTGAACGAAGGAATCCGTATCCGTCTGTCATTATCTCAAGGACGCCTTCCGCTTTCACAACGCCTTCAAACTCGGAGATGTACTCGTCACGTTTCTGGAATGTCGGCTGGCTGTCGTCTTCCAGATTCGGATCTTGCTGTTGTTCGTTTTGTTTCTTTTGGTCATCATATTGGTCTGCGTTGTCATCAAACGTCTTCTTGATGTATTTCTGTTCAAAAGCAGGCTGTTTGTCAATGACAGGGGTGACATTATCTTCAATGAGGATGTTTTCAACGACCTCTTCTTCTGCATCATTGTTGTCTTCATTAAGTCTCTCATTTGCAGTGTCAACAACGGCTTGAGGCTTCGGTTTTGGATATGAAACATGCTGGCGTGGCTTGTCGTCATTGCCGTTTTCAAATGTCGTCTTGATAGCATCGACACGTTTGCCTATTCTCGGACGTTTGCCGCGTTTTGGAGTATCCACCGATCCTGCTGCCGCGTTAGTTGTCTCTTTTGCTGCGTTTTCTTCCGTTGTCGTCTCTTTGCCGTCATCAACGTCCTTGTTTTCAGCGTTTTGTGGATTTGATGTCGCAACTTTTTTCTTGCGTCCAGGTCTGCCTTTGGCTTTTTCTGTTTGTTCCGGCACGACAGATGCTACTGCGTTGACGCCGTTTTCGTTTGTCTCGTCGTTCATTTTTGTAAAAATATCAGGGTGAGATTGTTGCCTGTCTGCTATTTTGTAAACTAACTCCTCTTTGGGAAGATTGTAATTTTCAATGCCAAGATTGATTGCAATATCTTTTAATTCAACTAAAGATTTTTCATTTAGTTCAAAAATATCATACATACAGTTTGTTTTTCCTTTTGAATTTTTTTTTGCGTTGGGAATTAACTTGAAATTTTATCGCGGAACAGAATTGTTACCACTCAGTCGAACAACCACAAAATTGCCTTTGTTCATTTGACGGTGCAAAAATACAATATTTTTTCAAACGTGAATAAAAAAAGTTTTATTTTTGCAAAAATTTTATTTACGGTCTTAAATTTCAGAAAAATGATTCAGAGAATCCAGACGCTTTACATGTTTTTGTCCGCAATTTTAGGCGGTCTTCTTTTTGCTTTCAATCTTGCATCTTTTGATTATGGTGACGTGATGATGAATCTGTCTGTTTTAGGTGTTGATAATCAATTTGATGCAACGTATTTCAGCAGTGCATACACATGGCCGTTGGCTGTGTTGGCTGTTTTGATGACGGCTCTTCCGGTAATTACATCTTTCCTTTATAAGAAACGTGAGGTTCAGGTGAAACTCTGTCAGCTTGAAATGCTTTTGAACGTTATCTTTGTGGTTTTGGTGTTCTTGTACTATGTATCGGACGTCCAGGAAACCATTAATGCCGAAATCGCAATTTACCGGATTGGAATTTATTTCCCGTTGGCGAGTATGATTTTCAGCTTGTTGGCAATCAGGGGTGTCAAGAAAGACATTGAACTTTTGAAATCTGTTGATAGAATCAGATAGTTTTTGTTATTTTGTTAAAGTCAATATGGCATCAAATAATCGTTTGGTGCCATTTTTCTATCCATTTCGTAAACTTCCATATTTGAGATTTCTTTTCCTTCAATCTGGAATCTGATCATTGTTATGACTTTATGGAATCCGGAGTTGCCGGCGGCGCCTGGGTTTATATGCAGAAGATTCAGTTTGGTGTCGCGCATCACCTTTAATATATGTGAGTGGCCGCTGATGAAAATGTCAGGTTTCTCGTTGGTCAGCAAAAGTGTCATACCTGTCTCGTATCGTCCGGGATAACCGCCGATGTGTGTCATGACCACTTTCACATCTTCAACTGTAAATATTTGGATTCTTGGAAACATCAGTCTCAATTCCTGTCCGTCAACGTTGCCGTAAACGGCACGTAACGTCTTGAATGCCGAGAGCCTGTCGGCGACTTCGGTGTTACCGATGTCGCCGGCATGCCATATCTCATCACAGTCCTTGAAAAAATCAAGGATTTTCGGATTAAACCATCCGTGAGTGTCGGATAATAACCCTATTTTCTTCATCTGATTTAATGAATCGTGTATGAAAGTCCCAAACTGAACACTTCCTTGAACTGGAGAATGTCGTCGGCGTGTTTGTTGTCAACGTCGTTCCACGGGAATGCGTCTTCATCATAGACGAGTCTTGCTGAAACATTGCAGTTGAGCCAGTCATTGACCTTGAGTGTCAGGAGGTTGTCCCAGTCGAAGTCAAAAGGACATGAGTAATTTCTGTTGAGTTCGTTGATGTAATCGACGAACACGTCCAACTTCGAGGTGAAGAGTACGTTCTTGAACACATCTGCTTTGAACTTTGCGGTTACTTTGGCACCGAATTCCCAGTGTGTCTTGTCGCCGTGTTTTATGAGTTCGCCTGTAATCTCGTCATATTCGGCGGCTTTGACACCGTAGCGGCCTTCATCGGCGAAGACCTGGTCGTTCACGATGGTCACGCGGCCTGTCAAAGGTGACACGTTCATCGAAAACACCACGCGTGCGTCTGATTTGGTCGGAGTCCAGTCAACACCAAGACCGAGTGCTATGTAAGCTGGCGCCATGAATTCTGACACTTTTGCGGTATCGATCGACTTGTAATCGTAGCCGGAGGCGAATTGCGTCTGGAACGTGAAGTTCGCTGATGCATAAAGTTTGTCTTTCACAACGTTGTAACCGTAGAGTGACCCGATGAACAGGCGGTCGTCAGTCTTGATAGGTCTTTTCTTCACATCAAAATAGTTGTAACCGAGTTGGAAGTCAAAGTCGTTCTCCCATTTGTGCTTGTCTTTGTTGTAGTCAAGGTTGTAAACAGCGGTCCCGAGCAAGTTGATGTTGTCTTGTCCACCGGCTGCCCAGTTGTCAAAATGACTTTGGGCGAAGTTGAGTCCGACCATTCCGCCGTGAGTCCATGGCGATTCTTTCTTTTCCGCATCCTGTGCGAAAACCATCTGCGCTGTCATGAGGAGCGCAATCAAGGGTAAAAATACTTTTTTCATTTTGTTTGTGATTTGATTTAATAATTATTTTTTTCGATTTTTAATTTTTTAACACGAGTTACACAAGATATTTTCACGAGTTACACAAGTTTTATTTTGTCCGACATTTTGAATTTTTTAACACAGGTTACACAAGATATTTTCACGAGTTACACAAGTTTTATTTTGTCCGACATTTTGAGTTTTTTAACACGAGTTACACAAGATATTTTCACGAGTTACACAAGTTTTTTGTCCAATCCTTTCTACTCAATAGGCGTTTCCGTCGTAATAGTTTCTTTCTCCAATCTTGAAAGTGATTTCCTGTGATGTCCTTGTCCTTACAAGGCTGTCGTTTTTGACGCCTGGAGTCCACATCAGATTTTGCAGGAGCCTGATTGCTTCGTTGTCGCAGCCGCCTCCGACGCTGTTTTCGATGACGATGTTCGATGCCCTGCCGTCGGTTTCAATGATGAAATTCATCTTTACAGTTCCCTGAATCTCGAATTGTCTCGCTTGTTCGGGATATTGAAGCTCGTTGTGGAGATATCCTCCGATTGTGGCTTGCGGATTTGAAAAATAAAAACGTGGTGAAGTGTGCAGTTCTTTTGTTTCATACACTTTGTTGCTTTTTTGTGTCGGGTAATTCTGGACCGGCAACATGGTGCGTGGGTTCTTCATTTCAGCTTTAGCGTATGATTTCGGAGAAAAATCAACTGTGTAATCCATCTGATATTCAATTGGTTCAGAATCTTTACTCGCAGGATGCCACTCAATCATCTTAACTAAACGGATTGCCTCTTCCGCACATTCCTCATCGAAACTTTCCGCCACCTTGAAGTCTTTTCCGATTCCATTTTTGTCAACAGTAAATGAAACCGATATTTTCCCGCCGAGTTTTTGGTCAAGGGCTTTCTGTGGATATATCATGTGGCTTTTTAAGATCTTGCCTGTCAACGCCTTGCCTGACACGGGCTCCGGCGTAATTGTCTGCGATTTAACATTCATGCATAACGACATGATTGTCAGCAAAATCGCTAAGGTCAGTGTTTTATATTTCTTCATAAAGTTGTATTTACAAATTATTTTTAAATTCTCGCAAATATAGTACAAATTTTCAATGCAATGTTACAAAAAAAAATAATATTTTTGTGTTTTAATTTTTGAACGATGGAATACAGAAACAAAAAGGAAGATTCAAACATGATTTTCGGAGTTCATCCGATTGAAGAAGTGATAAAATCAGGTAAGGAATTTGAGAAGATTTTTGTGCAGAACGGGCTGCGTTCGCCGCAGATCTCGGCAATTTGCGGCTATGCGAAGGAGCAAGGGGTGCCGGTTCAATTTGTGCCGGTTGAGAAACTGAACCGTCTGACGCGGAAAAATCATCAGGGCATTGTGGCGTTTGTCTGCCCGATTTCCTACCAAAATATTGAAAATGTGGTCCCGATGGTTTATGAAGAGGGGAGGACTCCGTTTGTCGTCATTCTCGACCGCGTCACAGATGTCCGCAATTTCGGTGCTATCGCCAGAACCTGTTACGCCGCCGGTGTCGATGCCATCGTGATTCCTTCCCGCGGTTCGGCATTAATCAATGGTGACGCTATGAAGACATCCGCTGGAGCTCTCTCATTAATTAATGTGTGCCGTGTTGAAAATGTCAAGGATGCGATTGATTTTCTGAAGGCGAGCGGCTTGAAAGTCATAGCTTTTTCTGAAAAAGGCAAGCAGACAATATGGCAGGCTGACCTTACGGGACCGATAGCGATTATGATGGGATCGGAGGAAGACGGTATCAGCGAAGCGTATCTGAAACGCGTTGATGATCATTTGGTTATACCGATGCCTGGCGACATCGATTCGCTGAATGTCAGCGTGGCTACAGGAATCGTCACATTCGAGGTGGTCCGGCAAAGAATCGGATGATTGTATGTTTCGTTGGTTATAAAAAAAGCGCCGTAAGGCGCTTTTTTTAATTTTCTTTCTTCTTGATGACTTCTTTGATTCTGGCTTTCTTGCCGCGGAGACCTCTGATGTAGAAGATTCTCGCTCTGCGCACAGAACCGATCTTGTTGATCTCGATGCTCTCAATCATTGGGTCTGCGATAGGGAAAATTCTCTCAACGCCGACGTTGTTGGAAATCTTTCTCACTGTGAATGTCGCAATCTTGCCTTCACCTGAACGCTGGAGAACTACACCCTGGAATTTCTGCAAACGCTCCTTGTTTCCTTCGATAATTTTGTAAGTCACCGTGATGGTGTCACCTGACTTGAATTGTGGAAATTCTTTCACTTCCACTTGATTTTCAACAAATTGAATTAATGGACTCTTCATTGTATGTATATTTATTTGTTTAATTTCTTGACTTTTAAAAAAACGTGCAAATATATAAAAATTTTGAATACGTATTACATTTATTAATTTTTTTTCAAAATTTCATACATTTCTGGTCTGCGAGTCTTCGTCCTTTCCAATGCTTGCTGGTATTTCCATTCATTTATCACTGCATCGTTGCCCGAAAGCAAAACATCAGGAACGCTCCAGCCTTTGTATTCACGGGGTCGTGTGTAAACCGGCGGTGAGACCATTCCGTCCTGGAATGAGTCGGATAAGGCGGATGTCTCGTCGGTTAGTGCGCCGGGAATCAGGCGGACGAGGCTGTCGGTCAAGACAGCGGCGGCAAGCTCGCCCCCGGATAAAACATAGTCCCCGATGGAAACCTCCATCGTCACGAGATGTTCGCGTATGCGCTCGTCAATGCCTTTGTAATGACCGCATAACATTATCAGATTTTGATTCATTGAAAGCTGATTTACAACAGGTTGCGTGAGAAGTATCCCGTCAGGACTCATATAAATCACCTCATCGTAATTGCGTTCCGACTTGAGCTTCGTGATGCAGTTGTCAACAGGCTCAATCATCATGACCATACCGGCTCCGGCTGAAAACGGATAGTCATCGACACGTCTGTGCTTGTCGGTGCTGTAGTCGCGGAGATTGTGAAGGTGAATGTCAACGAGACCTTTGTTGATGGCTCTTTTTACGATGGATTCGGTCAACGGGCCGTTGAACATCTCCGGAAATATGGTGATAATGTCGATGCGCATAATGCTTGAATATATATAATTTTTCCGGCTGCAAAATTAGTGTTTTTTTCCGAAAAAATATGTATTTTTGCAGCCATATTAATTAATGTATAAAAAATGAAGAAATTTTTATTACTTTTTGCGCTTCTGACCATGCTTTCGGGACTTTTCGCGCAGGTCGCGCCAGGCAGATACTGGGTGCAGTTTTCCGACAAAAATAATACACCTTATTCTATTAATCGTCCGGAGGAGTTTCTAAGCCAGCGGGCCTTGGATCGCCGTGCGAAATTCAACATCGCCATTGATGAGCTTGACATCCCGGTCAATCAGGCGTATATCGATGCTGTCGCAGGATGCGGAGCCGAAATCCTGAATCCGTCAAAATGGTTGAATGGCGTCACCGTAAGGGCGGTTGAGCCATCTGTCGTCGATGCCATCAAGGAGCTTGATTTCGTGGTGGATGTGCGCGGATGTTACGACAATTCCCTGAAGCAGGAAATAAAAGGGAAGTTTTATTTTGAAAATATGTCGAACGCTGAATATGTAATCAGTCGCGAAACGGCGGTTGACTCCGAGTATTACGGTTTGGCCTTTGAACAGATTGATCAGCTCAATGGCATTGCTATTCACGATGCCGGATACACCGGCGAAGGCGTTTTGATAGGTATATGCGATGGCGGTTTCGCCGGGGCCGACAATATCTCGCTGTTTGCCGCGGCCCGCGAGGAAGGCCGTCTCCTTGGCACTCGCGACTTCGTTAACGGCGGCACTGGCGTTTTCAACGAGAGCGCGCACGGCACTGCGGTATGGGGACTGATTGGCGGAAAGATTGAGAACACTTACGTCGGCACCGCTCCGGATGCGATGTTTTTCCTGTGCCGCACGGAAGACGTGGGGACTGAAAACGTCATCGAGGAATACAACTGGGTCTCCGGCGTGGAACTTTTAGACAGCATCGGCGCCGACATAATAAATTCATCGTTGAGCTATATCACTTTCGACAACCCGCTGATGAACCACACATATTATGAGATGGACGGAAAAACGGCCGTGATCACCCGCGGCGCCGAGATAGCGTGCTCACGCGGACTTCTTGTCGTCAATTCCGCCGGCAACGAAGGCAGCGAACAAAACGAATGGCGTTGGATGGGCGCACCGGCGGACGCCGAACATGTTTTTACAATCGGAGCCGTGGGCGTTGACGGAGTCAGAGCACCATTCAGCTCTATCGGACCAACATACGACGAAAGGATAAAACCCGACGTGATGGGACACGGATATAATGTTTATGTCACAGGAAGTGTGGACGATTGGTTCGGAAGAGGCAGTGGCACTTCGTATTCTTCACCCGTCATCTGCGGCATGACAGCTTGCCTCATGCAGGCTATGCCCGAAAAAAAACCACAAGAGATTATGGATTGTCTGAGAAAATCGGGAAATTATTCAGACAACCCTGACAGCTTTTATGGTTATGGCATCCCGGATTACGTAAAAGCATTAAATTATCTTGACGTAAAAGAACCCGAAAACGAAGCTTCGGAACTCATAAAAATCTATCCGAATCCGTCAAATGGCGTGATTTTCGTTGATTTCGGCGTGGAAGGCGAGAAAAACGTCCAAGTGTTCAATCAACTTGGTCAGATGGTTTATAATATTGATATTCAAGATGATAACTCTGAAATTGAAACGTTTTTGACAAGTCTTGCATCTGGCGTGTATGTGGTGAAAATGACTTGTGATGAAAAAAATATTTCAACAAAACTTATTAAGAATTAAAGAGTTATAAAAAATGTGAAAATATTTTGAAAAAAAATGCTGCAAAGTGTTGCGCATGTTGAAAATATGTGTACCTTTGCAGCGTTTTTGAAAGGGAGATAAACACAAAAGGTTCTTTGAAAAACTCCTGAACAAAAACGGTAAAGCCCAGGTGGTGAAATTGGTAGACACGCTACTTTGAGGGGGTAGTGACGAATGCG
>JAKSMW010000017.1 GCA_024400395.1 Bacteroidales bacterium | reverse complement strand
CAGCCAAGGCATTACGAGGAATGAGACGGCAATCGATGCCGCCAACTGGCCTTGTAGGGTCTATGTCTGGAAAGTGATTTCCGGCGGCAGCGAGGCCGAGAGCGGGAAGTGGGTGAAGGAATAAGTGATGGAAATGGTTTGCATTCTCGATTCTGAATTTCCCGATCACCTAACCACCTGAAAGCGTCATGGCTTTTGCATGTTTTTGCCGTCGGAAACATCAAAACAACATTCATACGTTAAACCTAAACACATAACAGTAAAATACTGTACCGGCCCGAACTCAAAATGGTCGAAGACATAATCGACGAATGCAACAACCTCGCAAAGTCGCACCGCGACAGCACGAAGAAATAGACAAAGCCAGCGTTTTCGGTGATACGTATCGCTTTTTTTTAGTGAAAATGACCGCAAGATGGTGATACGTATCGCTTTTTTTAGTGAAAATGACCGCAAGATGGTGATATGTATCGCTTTTTTTAGTGAAAATGACCGCAAGATGGTGATACGCATCGCTTTTTTCGGTGAGAATGACCGCAAGATGGTGTTACGTATCGCTTTTTTCGGTGAGAATGACTGAAAGATGGTGATACATATCACTTTTTTTAGTCAAAATGACCGCAAGATGGTGATACGCATCACTTTTTTCGGTGAGAATGACTGAAAGATGGTGATATGTATCGCTTTTTTTAGTGAAAATGACCGCAAGATGGTGTTACGTATCGCTTTTTTCGGTGAGAATGACTGAAAGATGGTGATACATATCACTTTTTTTAGTCAAAATGACTGAAAGATGGTGGTTGCGGAGTCTTGGTGTTTGAATGTTGAGTTTTTTGACACAGTCTTCGGTCAGGACCTTCAGCCTTGTCAGCGCAACGGGGTGATATTGTATCTCGTCCAAAATGACGAGAGTGTCGCCGGGATTTATGTATTCGCAACTGAAATTCATCATCCTCGGCCTTCCGCACGGCATCGTTCATCATCGGTGCGGGAGGCGGTGAAAGGGTAAAAGGGAAGACGGCGACTGAAGACCCGCGGCGCACGGCGAGGCGGAGGCCGGGACAACGGAAAAAATGAACATGTGCGGAAAAAGTTAATTTAAAAATTATTAAAATGAAGAATTATTTAAAACTCGCCACATCTGCAGTGGCATTGTTGATGGTGACAGCCATCGTGGTGACATTCGAAGCATGCAGGAAAACAGATAAAATCTTAAGCTATGAAGATTCTTCAACCATTACAAAATATGATGGATACGGACCGACATATGCTGATATAAGCAGGACTTCACCAAGTAGAGAAAGAATGAGAACATTTTATAATCTCCCAGCTCAATCATGCTGGACTGAATATGGACTTGTTACAATACCAGCAATGATGTTTTGCGCATTTCCAAAAGGGAACTGTTTACCTACTGTAGTAGTTGTTGCAGAGAGAACAAACGAATTTTGTAATACAGGAAGACTGTTTCAAAGATGTTATGAACGTGGCAACATATCTGATTTTTTTGTGATGAATCATATAAATTAATATTTCCAGAAATGGATTTGATGCCAAATGTTCTTGACAGCATAAAAAATGGTGATATACATTTACACCATTTTTATAATAATACCGATTCTGTTGATTTTTACATTGGGTTGCCAATAAGTTCCGACAATGAAATAAATTCGTATGATTTGAATTTTCAGAACGTGCGATGCGTATTTAGGATTAAATCAGAATAAGACCGTATGCAATAATGGTCATGTTTTGTCGTTATCACGCTGTAAATCATGTAATATGAAAAAAATGTCGCTTTTTTCCGTTTTATTATTCCTTATGTCATGCACAAGCCGATTTGAGGAGCCAGAAAAAGTCAAAGACATCCATCTGAATGAAAATCAAGCATTCATTGCCGTGCCGAATGCGATTGAATGCGATGAAAACGTCTTGGTGCTGCAGTCGCGGCTCAATCTTTCAAATATCAACATCGTGAAATTCGATTCGACGGGAGTCATTGACAACGAAACAATTGATTTCGCTGATGAATTGTACGGATATTTCATGTTTTTTAAAAGCAAAGATACGGTTGCATATTTCCCGTTGACAGACGAAACAAATTCATTGCAATTATTAAATCGCAAAGGTCTTGCTTGCGACGAGATTGACTTGGATCCGGCAGTTGCGGCAATGAATCCGGCAATCGGTTTGAAAGGCATTGGAAATCAAGTGTTTATTGGAAATTCATCAATGGAATATAACGTTGCGTACGCCGATGAACGCGCAATGTACTATGAAAGCGTCAGTCCGGTTTGCAGTGTCGATTTGAATGACGGCGGCGTTCATGTCTTTGGTGAATTTCCGGAGTCTTACAAAAAAAACAACGGCAATTTTTATGATTGGTTCCCGGTGATCTGCCCTTTGGATGACGATTGCTGCATTATGTCATTTGCACGCGATGACAGCATCTATTTTTACGAAAACGGAATCAAAAAAGAATCTTTCCTGTGCAAGAGCAAGTATATTGACGGATTCGCCCCGATGGACGACACAAAAGCCTTCGACATGGGATATTGCAGGAATTACATCTTGTCACAGCCCAAATACTCCGGTTTGATTTATGACAGCTATGCCAATGATTATTACCGAGTTGCTGAACATTTCAGGAAAGTCGGAAACAACGGCAGATATGCTGAAGACCACGACCCGACGTGGTCGATAATTGTCATGGATTCGTCTTTCACAGTGAAAAAAGAATATTGTTTTAAGAATGACGAATATGATTCGAGATTGGTTTTGCCGGGCAAGGAAGGTGTTTACATATTGAAAAATTCAAAAAATGATAAACGTCTGACACTGACACTTTTTAAATTCTGATTATGAGAAATTCGAAAAATATAATTGCAGCCATCGTATCTGTCTTGCTGCTTGCGGGATGCGGGAGTTATTCAAAAGAGACAGACAGTTTCAACAATGTTCTGAAACAGTACGACATGGAAATCCCAAACGAAGGACACTGCTTTGTTGTCATCCCAGAGTTCTCCTGTTACGGTTGTATCCAGGAAACATGGCTCTGGCTTGAAAAAAATGTCAACGAAAGACCCAATTATGACATGACTGTCATAGACTTTAACAAAGATGATGTTTTCGTGAAGAAAATCAACTGTGACGTGTGCTTTGACACCTTGGGAATCCTGAACGATGTATGTTTTGACATGGCAAATCCGATGATTATCAAAACATCCAACAAAAAAATCAAGTCAATAATCTCAATTGACTCAAGATACATTGACGAGACTTTGGAATCGAATCTTGCGGGTTATATTTAATGTCGCTTCTGTCAAAGACTGTGTTTATGAAATAACACCGGGAATGTACATTATGAAAGTCGCGCTCGACGACGGAAAGGTGTTCGAGGAGAAGATTGTGAAAAAGTAGTGAAACCGCCTTTCACGCCGATACGCTGGGAAATTGCAAAAAAAGTCTAAATTTTGCGGCGTACCGGCGTTTTTTTTGTTGTGCGACTCAAATTTTATGTTGTGCAATTTGTTGAAAATACAGTGATCAAGGATGGGAGCGAGGCCGAGACCGAGAGCGGGAAGTGGGTGAAGGAATAATTGATGGAAAAAATATCTTTTTCTGTAAATGGCATTGATATTTTATGTAATTTTGGCACGTGATTCCGAAATTACATAAAATATATCAGATATGATTTCATATATCAACAGGAAAATTGAAAGTGTCGTGACCGAAGCGTCACAATATTTCCCGGTGATTTCAGTAACCGGACCAAGGCAGTCGGGCAAAAGCACATTGCTCAAACATCTTTTCCCAGACGCTGTCGCATACAGTATGAAAGATTTGAATGTCAGAGAGTTTGCCCAAAACGACCCGATAGCGTTTCTTAACAATGACAAGGGCAAGATGATGTTCATTGATGAGATTCAGAAAGTTCCGGCACTGCTAGATTACATGCAAGGTATCGTGGATGAACATCCCGACAGGAGATTCTGCATCACGGGAAGTTCAAATCTCGAGCTTTTGAGAGGCCTTTCGGAGTCGTTGCCTGGCCGGGCCGGGGTGTTCGAGCTGATGCCGATGACATACGATGAAACAAGAGCTGAACAGCAGGGCAAGCCGCTTGATGAGTTGCTGTTCAACGGATTATATCCGGCGGTGTGCGCACAGAAAAACACAGCGAGGCTGTTCTACCCTTCATACGTTAAGACATATTTGGAGAAAGATGTCCGCGACCTGTTGAAAATCCAGGACCAGCTTCAGTTTATGAGATTTATGAAGCTGTGCGCCGCAAGGGTGGGCTCGTTGTTCAACGCATCGGAAGTGGCCAACGAGATAGGCGTTGACTCGAAGACAGTCACACGCTGGCTCTCGGTCTTGCAGGCATCGTATCTCATCACGCTGCTCCCGCCGTATTTCGAAAATGTCACAAAACGCGTCGTGAAATCACAGAAACTGTATTTCAACGACCCCGGACTGGCATGCTACCTTCTCGACATCGAAAGCCCGAAGCAACTCTCACGCGACAAGATGAGAGGCTGCATATTTGAGAATTTCATCGTGCTCGAGATTTTGAAACACCGCTTCAACCAAGGCCTGGAAAACGGCGTCTTCTTCTACCGCGACTCAAACCAGAACGAAGTTGACATCCTTCTAAAACAGGAAGGCGAAATAACAGCCATTGAAGTCAAGTCGTCGTCAACATACACTGCTGAATTCGAGAAATCGCTCAAGAAGATACAGGATTATGTGAAAACACCGGTGGCAAAAAAAATCATCGTCTATGCCGGAGACTTTGAAAACACCGCCGGCGACATCAAAGTCGTCAACTACAAAAATCTCAGTTCCGTTATATGATTCGTGAATCAAGGACGGGAGCGAGGCCGGGAGCGGGAAGTGGGTGAAGGAATAAGTGATGGAAATGGTTTGCATTCTCGATTCTGAATTTCCCGAAGGAGGAAATCATCGGGAAATTGGAATGATCATGTTACAAGAAATCGCACGAATAAGACAAAATTTCTTTCCGTTCTTTCACAGCACCGCGTTGAACAGCCATCCGCTGAGGATGAACATGACGGCGATGGTGCCGAAAAAGATGCCGATGAGTCTCCAGTTCATCACTTTCTTCAGCATTGTCATCTCGGGCAGCGAAAGGCCTACGATGCCCATCATGAAGGCGATGGCGGTGCCGATGGCGACACCCTTGCGCACGAAGACCTCGACGACGGGGACGATGCCGGCGGCGTTGCTGTACATCGGGATGCCGAGAAGCACGGCGACAGGGACGCTCCACCATTGCTCCGCACTGAGGTATTTTGTGAAAAACCCCTCCGGCACGAAGCCGTGGATGGCCGAGCCGATGCCGATCCCGATGAGGACATAGATCAACACGCCTCTGACGATGCCCCAACTCTCGCTGACGATCTTCGGCAGCCTCCCAAAGAAACTGATGCGCTCCGACTCCCATTTCTCGCTTTGCTCAATGCTGTCTCTCTGAATCTGCAACACCCACTGACTGAGGTGACGCTCTAACTTGAACTGCCCTAAGATAATGCCGCCGATGGTGCCTAAAACGATGCCGCTCACCACATAGATGACCGTGGTCTTCACCCCGAAAGCACCGAGAAACATTGCGACAGCCACCTCGTTGACCAAAGGCGAAGTGATTAGAAATGAGAATGTCACGCCAAGCGGAATGCCGCCTTTCACGAAACCGATGAACAGCGGAATCGACGAACACGAACAGAATGGCGTGATGGCTCCGAACACCGACGCCATGAAATATTGCAGGCCGTAGAGCTTGTGTGTCTGCAGGTAGTGCTTGAGTCGGTCGATGGGGAAATATGCGTTGATGACGCCCATGATCGCGCTGATGACAAACAAAAGCATCAGCACCTTGATGGTCTCAAAGACAAAGAAATTCAAGGCGAGGGCGAAGTGCGTGCCTGCATCTAACCCTACAACGTTGAAAATTAGCCAATCGGCGAATTTCTGAATCATAATGAATTGATTTTTAAATTTTTATAAAAAAGCGATAATACAATAATAAATGCCGATGATGATGAAAAGCACGCCGACGATCCAGTTCATCCATCTTTGCAGCGTCTGCATCTTCTCATAAAATCTGCCGATGTTCTCCACGCTGAACGCGATGATGACGGCGACGATGAGAACGGGCAGTGCGGTCGCTATGGCGAAGACCACAGGCAGGAAATAACCGCCCGACGACGCTACCGACAGCGGGATGAGGCCGCCGAAATAAAGCACGCCGCTCGTCGGGCAGAACGCCAGAGCGAACAGTATGCCTAACAGCAGAGCGCCCCAGTCGCCTTTTTTTGCGAGGTTCTCGCCGTCGGATCGGAAACCGAATTTCGGCAGGTTCAGACGCCTCCCGAACAACATGAACAGACCGACAACTAAAATGATTGGGCCGATGAACATCTCACCGTAGCGGCCGAAGAATTTCTGTATGCCGAAGATGCCCGCGCCTTGTCGCAAGATGACGATGAGCGCGACGCCTAAGATGCTGTAACCCAATATCCTTCCCAAGGTGTAGAGAAGTCCTTTCCGCAATGCGCCCCACTTGCTGCCGATGTTCTTGCCGATGAAACCCACGGCGGCGATGTTGGTCGCCAAAGGGCAGGGGCTGATGGCGGTCAGCAAGCCTAACAGAAACGCCGTGATGACAGGCGCGGTACTGCTGTCCAAAAGCTGTTGCAGGGTTTCCATTATTGAAGCATTTTGTCGATCTCGGCTTTCAGTCGCGCCTTGAACTCGTCAGGGTTGTTGCGGGCGTATTTGAAGCCCATGTCGGTCAGATTGCAGATGTTGCCGCTTCTGTCGATGATGAGCGACGACCATGCGACTTCGTACTTGCCGGCCAAAGCCTCGTTGTCGTCGATGCTGACGGGCTGGAATCTCACCTTGCCCGATTTCGCTTCGTTGGCGTATTGCTGCTCGACGAGTTCCTGCGTGAACTTCTCGATGGCCAAGCATGTGGGGCAGCGTTGTTTCCCATAGAAACAATAGACGTGAACCGCATCGTCCAACGGGTTGCTATCGGCATTCTGATTTGTCGTGTTGCCGCAGCCAATCAATGAAATAAACAAGCAAAAAGCTGATAACAATTTGATTTTCATTGTCTTAAATTTGTTAATTGAACATCATAAAGAATAATTCTGAAGCAGTTTCTTCACTTCGTCAACGGAGATTTTCCCTTTTGCCACTACTTTTTCGTCGATGACAAGGGCTGGAAGTTGCATCACGTTGTAGGCCATGATTTTCATCATGTCTTCTTCTTTGGTGATGTTGGCGTTGAGTTTGAGTTCGGCGGCGACATGCTGCACGTTGGTGAACAAGGTCTTGCAGTTCGAGCAGCCTGTCCCTAAAATCTTAATTTCCATATTTGAATGTTGTTTAGTGTTTATATTATTGTTTGTATTTCGTAAAACTACGAACATGATTTTCAAAAAAATATCAGCCGCAACACTTGTCGTTTTTACAAACGCAATGCTCGAAAAATTCGCCGAACAAGGCTTTGGCTTCTAACCAATTCTCCTTGTTGATGCAATATTTTACTTTCGGTGGCATGATTTCGCCCTGAATCAGTCCGGCATCTTTCAGTTCAGACAAATGTTGCGACGCCGTGGCTTTTGCAATTGGCAGTTGTTCGTGGATGTCGCCGAAGAAACAGGTTTTCTGCTGAAGCAAAAACTCCATTATTGCAACACGGGTAGGGTTGCCCAAGGCTTTTGCGTAACGTGCCAATTTCTGTTGTTTGTCCGTATAATCAGAATTCATCTCATCAAAATTTCGCGGCAAAGATAATACTTTTTTCTTTTTGTTCGTAAAAATACGAATTATTTTAAAAAATTTTGATTAACCGTAAAAAACATTCAAACATTTACAATTTCTTGATACTCGTTCTGCCGATGAACAATTCCGTTGGCTTTGTTGTTATGCTTCAGAAACAACGGATTTATCAATTAAAACACACAGTTATGAAAAAGAAAATCATCCCTTTTTTGAGCGGCATCATGCTTCTCGGCTTGTTCTCATGCAAGCACGCTGAAATTGTCACGACCACGGTCAAGGAACTCGACATCGAGCGTTACATGGGGCCGTGGTACGAAATCGCCCGCTTCGACCACAGCTTCGAACGCGGACTCGTGGGCTGCATGGCCAACTACGAGCTTCAATCCGACGGCAAGGTTAAAGTGACCAACACGGGCTACAGGAAAAGCCTCGACGGGAAATTCAAGGAGTCGGTGGGCAAGGCCTATCGCCCCGACGACAACGTGCCGGGCAAGCTGAAAGTGTCGTTCTTCCTGAATTTCTATTCCGAATACAATGTCCTTGAGCTTGCGCCAGATTATCGCTACGCACTGATAGGCAGCAAGTCAGACAGTTATCTCTGGATTTTGAGCCGCACGCCTGAATTGTCGCAGAACGATTTGGATTTCCTGCTCGGCAGCGCGAAGGCACGCGGCTACGACACGAGCAAACTGATTTGGGTGGAACACAGATAGCTTTTCTTCATTGGATGTGATGTGGCATGGGGAGACGCTGCTACTCTCCATGCCAATAATGTGCTATAGGAACATCGTCATGTACAACGGCAGATATTTAATACCATTCTCAAACTCGACGTTTGAATTGCATAGAACAACGGCTTCACTGATGTTTTCGCCTTCATTTGACATTGTATAGCTCAACGACGCATGACGCTTGAAATCACGTCCTGATTTTACTTCAATGATTTTTATCCCTTTTGGTGTGGCTACGACAAAATCGAGTTCATGCTTGCTTTTCTTGTCGTGATAATGAAGCGAAACACCTTTCTTTGCAAGTTCGGCAGCTACAAAATTCTCCGTCAAAGCCCCTTCGTTTATGCCGATTTCACCATTCATGACCTCAAACTGCCGTCCATTCAGACTCATGTTGCAGACCAATCCTGTGTCAAGCATATAAAGTTTATACAATTTACGGTTTTCATAGTTTGAAAAAGGAAGTGTGAGTGCGTTCACATTAGTGGCATAATAAGCCATCCCCGCATCTATCAGCCATTGGGTCGGATCGGCGAATTTGCGTCGTGATGCATTCGCCTCAAGATTTGCGATAATGAAACGCTTGTCTTGCTTGGCAAGTTGCGAAGGAATGGCATCAAATATTCTTTTTACAATATCCTTGTCTTTTCCTGCATATTTTGAAATGTCATGACGGTAGCCTTTTATCAGGTCAATTTGTGTTGAAACAGTGTGTGAGAAATCTTCATTTTTGACAAAATTATCAACGACTTCGGGCAAACCTCCGACGACAAGGTATTTCCGATATAGTTCCATAATCCTGTTATGTACAAAATCAGCAACAGGTTTCATGCTGTCAAACGACTCCTTCAATATTTTTATCACGTCATTGTTTATTCCACAAGCCCATAGAAACTCCTCAAAATCAAGAGGATACATTTCAAGATGCTCTTCATATCCCACAGGAATTGAAGCTATTTCATCAATGGTGTCTCCGTCAGGATGGGTTTCACCTTTGTAATTAATACCGAGCAGCGACCCTGACTCCACAATTGCATACGCCCCGTCTTCGACAAGGAATTTTACTGCTGTCCTTGCCTGTGGACATTCTTGTATTTCATCGAGAAATATCACAGTCTCATGCGGGACGAATGTTCCAAAACCCATCATGGAAAGGTTCATCACTATGGTTTGAGTGTCTAAATCACCATCAAAGGCACTTTTTGCCAAAGGTTTTTTTATGAAATTGATCTCAATATAATGTTTGAATCTTGATTTTGAAAACTCCCGGATGGATGTCGTTTTCCCGACCTGCCTCGCACCTTCGACAAACAAAGCCTTTTTATGGTCTCTAACCGCCCATCTGTCAAGTGATTCAATTATTTTTCTCCTTAACATATTTCAACTTTTTTCCAATGAAATTGCTGCAAAAATACAACTTTTTTCCACTGTTGTGATTGTTTTTTTACAACTTTTTTCCATAAGAAATAAAGCTGTACTGCTTCAATATAAGAAAACAATACCACGTTGAAAACCAGCGTGGTATCGGATATTTTATAAAAAATGTCAGCTTTCTACCTGATGACGACTTTCTGTGTCTTCATCGTTCCGCCTAACGTCTGGACGAAGTAAACGCCTGGTGTCCAGCTGCTTACGTCGATGGTCTTGTTTCCGCTGAATGTGAAGTTGGCCATCACCTGACCTTGTGCGTTGAGAATCAGCACGCAGAGGTTGCCGTGCTCGTAGTCGGTGTTGAGGTTGAGCTGGTTCTGTGCTGGGTTAGGGAATATCTCGACATTAAATGCTTCAGGTTCAGTGATTTCATTGACATCGGTGAGGACTTCAACGTTGTTGCTGTAGGTGATGACTTTTCCGGCAAGTTTCAGTATCGGGTTGTCGGGGGCGTCGCAGAGCGGGCAGCTGTTCTGTCCGTTCACGCAGTCGGGGTAGTTCGGATGGCACTGGTCGATGTATGTCGGGTCGAACTGATAGAACAGGTTGACGGAGCCTTGGCCGATGTGGTTTGTGATGTCGAAGTCCCACACCATGGCGATGCTGCCTGGGCACCAGCCGGAACGCGGGTATGTCCATGTGCCGTTTTGCGGCTGGCATCCGAATGGGTTCGGGTTGCAGTTCTCCCAATTGTGCTGGTCGAACTCCTTGTTATTGTTGACGAATAGGTGATGTGTCGCTTCGAGGAACTCGGCGGCGTTGCCGGTATTGTACGTCCCGTTGTTGCCGCTGCTCCAGTTGTGACCCGTCGTCGTCACCTTGACAGATGCTTTTTCCACGTTGCTGTCGAAGAAATAATCTACTGGCGGAACTGGCTGCTGGTTGGCGTAGTCGCCGAACGAGAACGTGCCGTACCATATTTCCTCGACGTTGATGTATTTGTATTCAGGTGTGCCTTTCGTCATCGCGAAGGTCAGGGTCGGGTTGTAGCCGTCGCCGCTCCATGTCTCGAAGAATAGCTCGAACTCCACGATGCCCTGAAGCACCGAGGTGTAGTCGGTGACGTCGAGGTCGGCTTCGCATTCCACCCCGAACGGACTGATGTAACGGAACAGCTCCATCCACTCGCCGCGGTAGTTGCGCACCTTCACGCCGCCCACGCGGTCGTACGGGTCGCACGAGCCGACGCAGTTGTGCTGGTAACTCGCCGTGATGTCATCGAACGCCCCGACGTGCATCGGCATCTCATAGTCTTTGATACTTGAAGCGATGCTCGGTGTCACGACGAGGTCGCCGTTCATCGTGGTGACGTTTATGTTGTCGTAGGTGTTTGAAACCTCGAATGTTATATGGTCTGTCGTGACCTTGCCGCCGCTTGTGGTGATGCTCATGTCTATGTCGTGGCTGCCGAAAGAGTCTGGTGTCCAATAGCCGTAGAAGTAGCCGTTTTCGTGGTCTTCAGGATACATGGTGCCGAGGATCACGTCGCTGCCGTCGATGACAGCTTTCACTTCTTCAAACTCGATGGCGTCGGAGTGTTCGACGTATGCGCTTACGCAGATGACCATCGCGTTGAGTTCCGGCATATAGACCGTGCTGCCGTCGAACGGGCGGCGGATGGTGTAAGTCGGGGTGTAGTCCATCGGGTCGATGACGAGGAACGTCTTGATGACTTCAGGTGCCGGGAGCCATGTGGCGTCGCCGCCCTGTGTCGCCTTGATTTTCACTTCGCCTGTCTCGCCTGTGAGTGTGAGGACGTTGCCGTTGAGCGTCGCCGGTCCGGAGACGTATTCAAACGACACCGGAAGTCCTGATGTGGCCGTCGCCTGGAGCGTTATCGGTCCGTTGATAGTCAGCTGCTTCGGGATGTCGGGCATGTTGATGTACTGTACGTTTCCGTCGGGCATCTGGCGCACGAGGATGTTGTCGAAGCCGCCCGTGGCGCCTTGCGAGTGGAAATAGATGCCGTCCCAGACCTTGTAGTCGTTCTTGTCGCCGGAGCCTGGTGTGAGACCCATGTTGAGTTCTGTCATGTCGGCGATCTGCTGCCATTCGCCCCAGCCTTCGCCGTCGGTGTATTCTTTCACGAAGACGGTGACGGAGCCGGCTTCGTCGAAGGCGTTGAAGTCGAACGAGAGCTTGTATCTCGCCCAGTTGGGTTCCTGCTGGTACGACGCCGACGTGACGCTCGCCGCCGACGGGAGTCTGAGTATCGGGTGGTTTTCGTTGTTGTCGGCGCCTTTCACGCAGAGGCTGACGCCGCCGTCGCCGTCGGTCATCCCGTCGAGGATGTTGCCGTCGTTGTCGGAGTCGAAGCCCACGCCGACGAATGCGCCCCACCAGTTGCGGCAGAGGTCGAACTCAAGGTCGATGATGCCGCCGCTCTGGAAGTTGAAATTGAAGTCGCCGCTGGCCTTGCGTGTCGCTGTCCTTCCCACGCCCGGGCCGCCGTAAGGATAGAAAATGGCGATGGATTCGTCTGGTGACATGAGTCCGTCGCTGGTATATGCCACGTTGAAGTCCTGCGACTGTGCGGCGGTCTGGTAATGCGTCACCCAGCCGTCCTGTCCGTTGAGGTTCTGCGTGCCTTCGGAAAGGCTATTGAAGTCGTACACATGCTCCACTTGGGAGAATCCCGTCATGACCGCCATAATCATGACCATCGTCAATAATGTCTTTTTCATCTTTCTACTTTCTACTTTTCACTTTCAACTTTCAACTTTTAACTCTCTACTCCATCCACCACACTTTCGTGTACTTGGTGTCGCCGTTCGACATCTTGCCGACCTGTTGGTTGTAATTGTCATAATTGTATGTGACTTCTGTCGGAGGATATGGCAGGCGGTAATACGTAAGTTTTTGATGGTCAGTGGTTGTAGGCGTGTCCATGCCGCGTCGTGCGAGGCACCAGGCCTCACCCGGCTGACGGAACAGGTCGAGCCAGCGCTGCTGATGGATAGCTTTGATATACGCCTCTTGTGTGTAATCAAATTCCGGATTCATGTAAATGATGTGGTTCAGAATCTGTGAGGCATACGAGCTGGCGACTGAATAGAAGTCTCCGGCTTGGAGTGCGTCAGCCAGAGCCGGATAGGTGTATTTCCAGGCGGGGTTATATTGAACTGTTGCATTTGAATGCAGTTGCAGCCAGATGTAATAAGAGTTTGTGATGCCCGACACAATCAATTGTTCTGATTCCATTTGTGAGACGGAGACGATTCCTCTGAAGGCTATCTCGGCTTTGATGAAACATACTTCGGCCGCGCTCATCAGTATTCTCGGGATGAAGCCGGCCTGGTCGCTGTTGTCTCTGATGAGGTAATAGTTGAAAGGGGAGTAGAGGCACGACGGGCCTTTGAAGGCGTAGTTCTGGTCGCGGGTGCGTTCGTAAGGCGTGCCGCCTTCTGTCGGCGTCGAGGCGTCTTTCATCTGCGGGAAACCTTTCCAGGCTCCTTGCGGGAACTCGTCGGTCTTGTGGTTGGTGTCGAAGAATATGTACATGCGGAGGTCGAAGATGCCGGCGCCTGTCGGGTCGTCGGAGTCTGACATCTGCGCGAAGACGGTCTCGCCCATGCGGAGGTTGCGGTGCTCGCGGAAACTCCAGTTCACGTCGCCTACAGGGTTGGTCAGCGTCATCGGCCAGAGCATGAAGCCGCCGCTGCCGCACCAGTAGTCATCGATGACGGGCTTGTTGAAAGCCGTCTTCAACAGTGTGTCGGCAAACTGTATGTCTTTGTCGTACATTCTCAGACCATGTTTGAGAATCAACGAGTTGGCTATCTTGGCCCATTTCTCGTAATTGTTGGCATAAAGCACATCGTAAACTCCGAGAGTAAAGAATTCGTTGCCGAGGTCGGTCTGGGCTTTGTTGCCGAGAAGGATTTCACGCGCCCAGACGAGTTCGTTGAGGAGGCTCTTGTAAATCGACTCTTGACTGTCGAACTTCGGTTTCTTGTTGCTTGTCTCGGTGGTGTTGTACCAGATCTTTCCGGCTTCCGAATAAGGGATGTCGCCGAAATAGTCAGTCACCTTGAAAGTCTTAAACGCTTTGAGTACAATAAGTTGCGCTTTTACTTTGTCGCATATCTCCGGGTCGTCCTTGCATCTCTCTTCAAAACGTTGTTCGATGTCGCGGATGTTGCCCAAGGCGTAATAGTAATTGTCCCACACGGCCTGTGTGCCGATCTGGAAGTTGCCCCACGCATCGGATGTCAAGGCTCCGAGTTCTGTTTCAGGATAGAAAATCTCGTTGTCGAGGTAAAACATCTCGTTGCCGTTGTAAGTCAGTGAAGCCACCACGCCGTTGAAAAGCGGTCCTATCTCGGTTCCAGTAGGGCTTTGCGGGTTTTTGTTCATGTCGCCGAATTTGTTGCACGAAATCATCAACAACCCGGAAATCATTATCATTAAAATGTATCTTTTCATATTTCTAAATCCTTAAATCTTTAAATCTTTGAATCTTTAAATCTTTGAACACGTGATCAAATTCCGAATTTAAGTGAGAACAGGAACGCTCTTGTCATCGGGTATGAGCCGTATTCGAGGCCTTGTGCGTTGCCGGTTCCGAGTGTTCCTTCAGGGTTGATGTTGTCAGGCAGGCTCTTGTAGAAATAGAAGAGGTCGCGGCCTGTTACTGATACTGATACGTTTTGGAAGAACTTGGTTTTCTCTATCCATCTCTTTGGCAATGTGTAAGATACCGTCAGTTCCCTGAGTTTCACCCAAGTGTTTTTGACGATGCCTGGTGTCGTGAGATAGTTGCCCCAGCCGCCGAAGTTCGGCATATATTTATAGAGGTAGTGAACAACTTGGTCGTTGACTTCCGCCTCGCCGGTCTCGGTGTTGACCGCCACGCCCGGCAGGATGACGCCGTAGTTTCCGAGGAAGGTGCCGTCGGCGTCGTAAAGCGGGAGGCCGTTGCCTTCACGTTCCGCCATGGTTGCGAGGCTCTGGCCGGTCTGCATCGCGATGACGTAGGAGCCGCAGTAGATGTCGCCTCCGAGTTTGGCATCGACCAAGGCATAGACCTGCAAGCCTTTCCAGTTGTATGTGAGGTTGATGCCGCCTGTCACGACGGGTGCGCTGTTACCCACCGGCACGCGGTTTGTCGTCTTCATGTATTCCGTTCCCGTCGAGTTGAGGAGCGGCAGCGCGTTGCCGTCTTCATCGTAGAACGGCCCGATCTGTGTCCCGTCGGCGGCTGTGGTCTCATAGACGTAATCCCAACCGTATATCGTCCCATAGACATCACCTTCCTTGACGGCGATGGCCGGACCGTTGGATCCCCATATCTCCGAAAGGATGTACATGTCGGCGCCGCCCAAACTCACGATTCTGTTGGTGTTGCGGGCGAGGTTAAGCCCGACTTGCATGTAGCTGTTTGGTCTCTGGAAAATATTATAGTTGAGAATCAATTCGATACCTTTGTTTGTCACGACACCTGTGTTGATTCTGACGCTGCTCGATCCTGATGAAGGTGCGACTGGTGCCGAGAGAATCTGGTCCCACGAATAAATGTCGTAATATGTGAAGTCGAGGTTGAGTTTGTCCCAGAATCCCATTTCGAGACCGATTTCAAATGAACGCTGACGCTGCGGTTTCAGCTGAAGCGGCGGCACCTGACTCGGCAGACTCGACATGAGCTGACCGCCGAAGGAACCAGTGTTGTATGTGAAATCAAGCTGATATGGGAGGTCGTCGCTCGCTGTCATGGCCGCCGAACCCCTGAGTTTCATGAATGAGATGCATCCCCAGTTGATCTTGAACGCCTCCGTCGCCACGAAACTCAATGTCGCTGACGGATAGAAGTAACTGTTGTTGTCGGACGGCAGCGTCGATGACCAGTCGTTTCTTCCCGTGATGTCGAGGAACAGCCATTTCGCGTATGAGACGTTGAGGAATCCGTAGAGTGAGTTGACCTGTTTCTCATATCTCGACTCGCCAGGATACAACGCCGTCTGGTTGCTTCCGTTGATGTAATTGTAGAATGTGTAAAGGTCGGCGTATGCCCAGGTGCCTGTCCCCGCCCACATCGAATATTTCTTTCTGTAGTAGCGTTCGCCGCCGAAGGAGCCTCTGATGTTCCATTGTGAGTGGAAGATGTTGTCCTTATAAGCCGTGATGAGGAAGTCGGCGTCGAGGGTGTAGTCGGTGCCTACGTCTTTCTTGTAGTAACCGCTTGTCATCCCGTCGCTGAGCGTTGGCTTGTGTTTCGTCTCGTATTTGTCGTCGGTGTAGTCCATGGCGACCTTGCCGGAAAGCATCAGCCAGTCGGTCGGGTCGATGATGAGACGTGCCGAGCCGTAGAATTTGTCGCGGTCGAGTTCCGTGTTATGGTTGTAGAAATCCCAGAATGTCGTCTGGTACATATATTTATACGGGTAATTCTCCCATACTGTCTGTGTTCCGTCGGGCTGCTCGTATTCCTGCGACTCAAGGCCTTGCCAGCTTCTCGGCCAGCTGTAGAGCAGACCTTTGTTAAAGTTGGAGTATGACTCACCGAGAACAGGGGAGTTGAGTCTGTAATAATCGACATAACTCATTGATATTTCAGCTTTTACTTTGCTTGAGATATTCATGAGTGACCCGAAGTTGACGGTTGTTTGGTTGAGTTTGCAGTTGTCGATGATGGCGTCGCTGCGTTCGTTGGTGGCCGACACCCTGACGGAGCCGAAGTCGCCGGCGTTCTGGAAGGAGAGCGAGTTGACCATTGAATTTGAGTGATGGTAAAGCATCGAGAGGTTGTCGGGCTGCGGGGCGTAGTTTCTCAGCGAGCCGTCCCACCATGTCATCTCTGTGCCGTCCATCACGGGACCCCACGACACTGCGCCGCCGTAGTAACCGAAAGTGGTGTTGGTGGCCTCGCCGGCGGGTCCGTTGTCGGAGCTGTAGGTGTCGTGGAACTCGTATTGTCCGTCGGGGTTCTGGTAAAGCGTCGGCGTTGAGAACGACACCGGGCCGCCGTAGCCGTATTTGTTCTGTACGTTACGGAAACCGTAAGGCGTTGTTATTTTGTATGTTGTGGAGAAATCGAGGCCGAGGCCATCTTTTTTCTTACCTTTCTTCGTGGTGATGAGCATCACGCCGTTGCCGCCACGTGAGCCGTAAAGCGCTGCCGCGGTAGGTCCTTTCAGGATGTTGATGTCTTCGATGTCTTCCTGGTTGATGTTGTTCAGGGCTGTTCCCCAGTCCTGGCCGCCGCTCCATTCCGTGACGCCGCCTTCGTTGGTCATCGGCACGCCGTCAACGACGATAAGCGGCTGGTTGTCACCGAAGATGCTGTTGTTACCGCGGATGACGATACGCGACGAACCGCCCGCGACACCGTCGGCGTTGATGATCTGCACACCGGCGGCGCGGCCGCTCAACGCACTGATGATGTTGTCGCTTCCTGAACGCGCCAAAAGCTCACCGTTGATGTCCTCCGTGGCGTAACCCAACTCCCTTTTCTGACGCTTGATGCCGAGAGCCGTCACTACGACATCGCTCAAGACCTGGGCGTCAGGTTCCATCACAACGTTGATCACATGTCTGTTGCTGATGGCAAGGGTTACTTTTCTCATTCCGACAAACGAAAACTCCAAGGAGTCATTAGGATTCGCCGCGACGGAATAGTCTCCGTCAAGACCCGTCACCGTGCCGGTGTTGCTGCTCACAACACGCACCGCAACGCCGGGTATCTCCATCTTATCTTCACTCGAAGTGACGACACCCGTGACAATAATTTCCTGCGCAAATGACTGTAACGACAGGAAAAACATACAAAAGATCAGCGTATAAATCTTTTTCATTGGCAAAAATTTTTAAACCACAAAAATAAGCATTTTTCTTCACCATGAAGAAATAAAAAAATTATTTTTAAAAGGGACTGAAAAATGAAATTTTTGGGACATTAATCGCAGAAAAAAAATCAAAAAAAATGTCCGCGGTATCAAAAAAAGATGTACTTCTGCCGCCAATATGAAAATATGAACATGTCAGAAGCAAAGTTTATAAAATATGAAAATCTGTACGGCGGACTGTCAATTCTGACGGATAGCGGGGCTGTAATTACCCCTCCCATTGTATCTTGCTGACAATCAATCACTTACTTTATTTCACTTCGAAAACATTGGAGGCCTTTAGGCGTTTGAGGTGCTTTCGGCGTTTCAGGGAATCGTCTTTCAAGACATTAATGACATTAATGACTTTAAAGACCTTAAAATTCAAAAATTCAAAAATTCAAAAATAATTAACAATATTGTTTAACTAAAAATTTTTCAAAGAATGGACAAAAAAATTGGAAAGTTGGGCTACGAAGCCCCGAGAATCGAAGCCGCGGGCTTCGTCACAGAGAACGGCTACGCCGCGAGCGGCGCACCACAGCAGTCAGTCACTGCAAAGATTAGTTTAGGAGTAGGAGGGCTTTAAAATGAGGAAGTTATCATTTTTGTTAGCGGCATTGGCGATGGTGCTCGGACTTTCACAATGCAGGAAGCCGGCGATGTCGAGCTACAGCGGCCCGGTCGGCGACAGGGTGTTCCAACACGTGACTGTTTCTACAGGCTACGGTGACAACAACTCAAAACTCGATTTGAGTAATGTAGCAGGTCAACTCAAACTCACCTGGACAGAGAATGATGTAATGAAAGTTTACGAAGGCGGTGAAAATGTCAGCGGTGATGGTCTTAAAATTGTAGGCCCAATATCAGAAGACGGATTGAGTGCCACTTTTGAAGGTGACATCTTGGCGGGAGACGGCGAACTCACTTTCCGTGTCGGGAAAAAGCCGACAGTCGAGGAGAAGTCATTTGAATCACAGGACGGCACATTGGACTATATCAAGAACAAACTGCTCTGTGTCGAGAACACAAAGAAGATCTGTTTCAACCCAGAAGGGAAATATGATAACATCTCAATGGGTCTGCCTTACGCCCTGCTCAAGCTCGACCTGAGTTACTTCGCCACACCCGCCAAAGATGGTGATGTGACCGTGGAAATCAGAAAAGAGAAAGAAAACAAGGAGCAAAATAATCCTATTGCCTCGGTGAAATGCGCATCTGATAAATTGAAAGAAGTGTATGTCGCCATTCCGGCTGATTTTGTTCCGGAGGGTGGAAATCCAAAAGAGGAGACCTACGTTTTCAGTGCGCCAGATAGTGGCCTTGATGATGTTGAGATACCCTTCCCCATCGGTGCGAACTCTTTCTACACAAGTGATGATGGAAGTGGCCAAGGCTCTGGCGATCCGATAGTGATTAAGCCGGAACAGCCGACCCCTCAGCACGAGGCGGTGAACATGGGTCTGCCTGCGCCTTACGACAAATTGGAGTGGTCGAAGTACAACCTCGGCGTTGACCCGGAAGACCTTGACGCGGCTGCCGACTGGTACGGCGACTACTACGCGTGGGGCGCGACCGAGACATGGTACAGCGCCGGCGGACAGACGTCAAGTCCGACTTGGAAGGAAGGTTACAGTGACGGTTACAGCAGGGCGAACTGCCCGTTCACCAACGGCACATACTCCAACAGTAACAAGAAAGCCTTCACGAAGTACATACCCACAGGTAAGACCGATTACTGGGCTGGAGATGGTGACCCTGACAACAAGTTAGTTCTCGAATCATCAGACGACGCGGCCACCCAAGCGTGGGGCGGCGGCTGGCGCATGCCGACGACGGAAGAGTGGAAGGCCTTGTACGACAACAACACGTTCGAGTGGCTTGCCGCCGATGTAGAATCTGCGAAGGTATCAGGATTCAAGGCAGTTGCTGCGGGTTATCTCGTGATCAAGGGGAAGGACTCGTCTTTAGACCCCACTGTTTACCTGTTCCTTCCGGCTGCCGGCTGCCGCTATGACGCGAGCCTCCTCGATGCGGGTTCCAACGGCTACTACTGGTCGAGTTCGCTCTACTCGTCCAGTCCCCGCAGCGCGTACTACATGTTCATTTCGGGCAATGTCAGTCCGCAGAGCTACAACTATCGGTACTACGGGTTTACAGTGCGCCCGGTGCGGTAGTTCTTAGAATTTAACCTGCCTTGTCAAGAAGCGAGGCAGGACGGTCTGAAGAAAAGAGAAAGCCTCACGAAAAAGTGAGGCTTTCTCTTTTAGTTTTTAGTCTTTAGTTTTGAGAGTGTAGTTGGTTGTCGCATTTTGCCGGGCACATGTCGGCTTCGCCTCCATGTACCCGGTTATTGAGATAGTGCCTTACAGGCACTCCGTCTGACTTGCGGGCTGCCCGCAGGGCAGTACCTCAATAACCGGGTATGCGGCACGCGTGCCCGGCATCTGCCCCGCATATCGAAAAAACTCTCTCCTCTCTCCTCTTTTAACTTTTAACTTTTAACTCTACTCTTTTAACACTTTATAAACTTTCAAACTTTTTTGTTATCTTTGCAGCCGAAAAAAATAATACTGTTATGAAGTACCCCATCGGAACCCAGACGTTCAGCACACTCATCGAGGAAGGCATGGTGTATGTCGATAAGACCGACCTCGTTTATAATCTCACACAGAAGCGCATCTGCTTTTTGTGCCGCCCGCGGCGGTTCGGGAAATCACTGTTAATATCAACGCTCGAAAGCTATTTCAAAGGGAAGAAGGAACTCTTCAAAGGCCTGAAGATTGATGAATTGGAGAAAGACTGGACGCAATATCCGGTGTTCAGGATAGACTTCGCACAAGGCGGCTACGGTGTTGAAGGCGACCTTAAAAAGGATATTGACAAACACCTTGCGCAGTGGGAGCGTCAACTTGGGATAGAGAAGCAAATCGACAAGTCGGGTTCAAGATTTTCAGATATTCTTGCCGAAGCGCACCGGCAGACCGGCCATAAGTGCGTTGTCCTCATCGACGAGTACGACAAGCCTTTATTAGATGTGCTTATGGAGCCGATGGAAGCCGAGAACCGCGCCGTGCTGAAGGAGTTCTACGGCACTTTCAAGGTCGCCGACGAGCATCTCCGTTTCGTTCTTCTCACAGGCGTCACGAAATTCTCGCAGGTGAGCGTGTTCAGCGGCTTCAACCAGCCGGAGGACATCAGCATGAACAGCAAGTTCGACGCGCTTTGCGGCATAACGAAGGACGAACTCGTGAGTTATTTCGACGATGAGATTGCTGTGATGGCGGAGGAACTCGAATACACCAAAGAGGAGATGTACGCCGAACTGAAGAGACAGTACGACGGCTACCATTTCTCCGAAGGCTCGCGCGAAGATGGTTTGCTCGACATCTTCAACCCGTACAGCATACTCAACGCCCTGTCGGAAAAGAAGCTGAAGAACTATTGGTTCAAGTCTGGTACGCCGACATACTTGGTGAAACTGCTCGACCGCAACAAGACGAATATGCAGGAGATGTTGCGCAGAGAATACGAGTGTGACTATTTCATGGACTACAAGGCCGACATCGAGGACCCTTTGGCGATGATTTACCAAAGCGGCTACCTCACGATAAAGGAATACAACAGGAAAAGAAGACAGTACAGACTCGACTTTCCGAACAACGAGGTGCGTAACGGCTTCGTGACGCTGCTCGCGAACAACTACTGCGGCAGCAGGAACGACCCGAAGAACCTCGTGCTCGACATCAGCGACATGCTCGGCGAATGCCGCCTCGACGACATGCGCGACGCGCTTTCCGGCTTCTTCGCCTCGATACCTTACGACGCCAACTATCAGGAACGCGTCTGGAACTACGAGAGCCACTATCATTACACTATGTATCTGATATTCACGCTTTTGTCGTGTTACACGGTCCTGACGGAAAAGGAAAATTCAAGAGGAAGAGCCGATATCATAGTTGAGACAAACGACTACGTCTATATCTTCGAGTTCAAATTAAACGGCACGGCCGCCGAAGCCCTGAAACAGATTGAAGACAAAGGCTACGCCGAGCCTTACGCCGCGGATAAAAGAAAACTGTTCCGCATAGGAGTGAGTTTCTCGAGCGAGAAAAAGAATATCGTTGAATGGGAAGTTGTTTAGCTGGAAGTTCATAAAGTTATAAAGTTCATAAAACACCTGACAACCTGATTATGGCCAAGGTAAAAACAGTTTTTTTCTGCAAGGAATGCGGCAACGAGTCGCCGAAATGGATAGGACACTGCCCAGGATGCGGTGCGTGGAACAGTTATGTCGAAGAGACGGTGGTGACCGGCAAGGACAGCAAGTCGGTTGCCAAAGATGTTGATTTAGCGCATTTTAAGTCGAAGCCCATTCCGATAAAAGACGTTGTCAGCGCAGACGAGAAACGCATCGACATGATGTGCGGGGAGTTCAACCGCGTTCTCGGCGGCGGCCTCGTCCCCGGCTCTTTGGTGCTTCTCGGCGGCGAGCCAGGAATAGGGAAATCGACGCTTCTTCTTCAGGTGGCGTTGCATCTGAAAGACAAGAAAATCCTTTACGTCTCCGGCGAGGAGAGCCAACAACAGATAAAAATGCGCGCCGACCGCATCGGGATAAAAAACGAGAACTGCCTTCTGCTCACCGAGACCGACACGCAGGAAATCCTGAGACATTTCAAAGATGTCATGCCCGACATCATGGTCATCGACTCGGTGCAGACACTTGAGTCGCCGAGTGTGGAGGCCACGGCCGGAAGCATCAGCCAGATACGCGAGACGGCGGCGGAGATGAACAAGATAGCCAAGACGTTCCAGGTGCCGGTGTTCCTCATCGGACATATCACCAAAGACGGCGCCATCGCCGGCCCGAAGATCCTTGAGCACATCGTCGATACGGTGCTTCAGTTCGAGGGCGACCGTCACTACGGCTTCCGTATCCTGCGCACGGTGAAGAACCGTTTCGGCTCGTCGTCGGAACTCGGCATCTTCGAGATGAACGCCGGCGGGCTGCGCGAGGTGACGAACCCGAGCGAGATACTGCTCTCGCAACGCGACTCCGATGTCAGCGGCATCGCCATCGCCGCGATGGTGGAAGGGATGCGCCCGATGCTCATAGAGACGCAGGCGTTGGTGAGCACGGCGGCTTACGGCACGCCGCAACGTTCGTGCACGGGCTTCGACATCAGGAGGTTGAACATGCTTTTGGCGGTTTTGGAGAAACGCGCCGGATTCCGTCTCGGCGCGAAAGACGTGTTCCTTAACATCGCGGGCGGTCTGCGTGTCGAGGACCCGGCCATCGACCTCGCGGTCATGGCGGCGGTGCTGTCGTCGAGCGAAGACATCCCGCTTGACGGACGCACGGCCTTCGCCGCCGAAGTGGGGCTTTCAGGCGAGGTGCGCGCCGTGAACAGAGTGGAAGCACGCATCGCGGAAGCCGACAAACTCGGTTTCAACAGAATCTTCATCTCAAAATACAGCACCAAAGGCCTCGACATCAGCAAATACAAAGTCGAAGTCGTGCCGGTGGCGACGATAGGGGAGCTGTACAAGAGACTTTTTTGACAAAAATACTGCTAATGTAAAATATTATATGTATTTTTGCAGTAAAAATTTAAAATATGGCACAATCGACAATAACATTCAGAGTTGAAGACAATTTGAAAAATGATTTTGAAACGTTATGCAACGAATTTGGTTTTAATTACACTGCCGCTTTTACTGTTTTTATGAAGGCTGTAGTGCGGGAAAAGCGTATTCCATTTGAGATAAAAGTTTCTCAATCAATGAGAAACACCAAAGCATGGGAGTCGTTTTTAACAATGCGCCAGCAAGTTGCCGATGAAGGATTGCAGGATTTGTCATTGGATGAAATCAATGAGATCATTAAGGAAGTTAATAATTGAAACCACTCGTGCAGCTTGTGTTAAAAACTCGTGCAACTTGTGTCAAAAAACCACCGCCCTGTTGTCGTTGATATGCCCTGCCGGAAAATCACAGATGACCTGATAATCATAGTCTTTCACTTTCTCTAAAATGATTTCTTTCGCGGTCATGCCGAATGGAACGGCGTTGTCGTGCATCTGCGTGAACGCCCCGACAACCAGGCCTTTCAGATGAGCGAGCTTCCCGGCTCGTTTCAACGCCGTCATCATGCGGTCGATGTGGTAGAGGTATTCGTCCAAGTCCTCGATAAACAGCCACTTGCCGTCGGTGTCGGGAAACAAATCAGAGCCAAGCATTGAATACAGAACCGAGAGGTTTCCGCCGACAATCTCTCCATTTACACAATCTGTTTTGCGCTTCTTACCAATCAAAGCGTCGTATAATGAATCAAGCGATTCTTTGGTGTTGTTCGGGAAATTTATCGGCATCGTGGCGTGAATGCTCTGATAACCAAGCTGTTGCATCTTCGCGTGAAGCACCGTCACGTCGCTGTAGCCGACAATCCATTTCGGGTGTTGTTCAAATTCCGTGAAGTCGAGTTTGTCGATTATCCTTATCGTCCCGTAGCCGCCTCGGACGCATAAGATGGCGGCGATGTCGGCGCGGTCGAGATAGTCTTGAAGCACCGACGCGCGGAAGTCGTCATCGCCCGCAAGTTGATGATATTCAGCAAATAACCTGTCGTCATAAACAGGAATGAAGCCTTTGTCTTTTATCCAATCGACGGCGCATTTTATCTCTTCGCGGCTGATTTTCCGTGCCGGTGCGACCAATGCAATTTTTGAATTTATTGTCAGATATTCCGGTGAAATCATGTTCAAATTTTTTCCAAAAATAGATAAAATTTAAAAATGACATTTAATTTTGAACAATTTTTTAAAATATGTGTCATAGTGTCGAGAATGTTCATAACTTTGCAAATCGAATTTTGAAATGAAAAAACATCTCGTACATATCATTGTCGCCATAGCCACGTGCTTGGTTATCAACATGATGTATCCGTATTTGACGCAAAATGAAGTGTCGGCGGATATCAGTGGTGAGGTGCGTGACATGATGGAGACGTCGTTCAACGCGCCGCGTGGTGAGATGACAGCCCCGCATTTTCAGAATTCAATTCCTGCGCCGCACGTCCAGTTTACGACGCTGAAAAAAGTTCAAACCACGACCAACAACACCGTGATTCCAAAACGGTACCCAATCAATTTCAAGTTTTTCGGACCAAAGACCTCACCGCAGTCGCTGTGCTGCTTCGCCTCGCCCAACGATTTCTTCGTGGTAATGCTGAGGCATCTGATAATTTGATAAAAGGTTAATGATTAGATATAAGAGAATATTTCATTATGCGATGGCTTAATGCTGTTGCAATTAATAAATTTGTCAAATTTTAATTTTATGAATACTATAACAATTTTAGCAGAAAATATAAACAATTGCGATCTCCCCGATGTGGAGAAAAAAACAAATATCACCTCTATAATGTCAGGTGTCGTTCTTTTGATTTTGGCCGTCACGTTATTCATTTTGTCAGGCAAAGTGGAGAGTAATCTTGGTTCTTCAACAGAGATATTTTTCGGTGTCATAGCCATCGGTATAGCACTGTATTTGTTTTTTGCACAGAGAGAAAAGATGATAGACACCACGACTAATTCTGTGGTGTCGAAAGACCGTATCTTTTATAATGCCAATGACTTACATGAAATAAAAGTAGCTTTGGCGAACAAATCGTTCAGCGGATTGCGTAATGTGCAAAGGCAGTCAGACGGCAACGTCCAATTGATTTTCTATTTTTCATTCGACAGAAACTATATCGCCGTGCAGGTGCATAAATACGAGCCGTTTGAATACAAACCGTGTTCCGAAATCTATGTATTCCGCGGTGATGATGCGGAAAAACTTATTGAAGAATTGAAAGCATAAATAAATTAAAAAATTGTGTATAAATTCAAATAGTTGATGTTTATCATTTATTGAAAAAAAGTGTCGTCGTGATGACGGCACTTTTCCAATTTAAAAACTTTAAATTCAATATTTGTTAGATTTGTTACAGCAGGCACTTAACATCAACGCCGCCGTGATTATTGCCAAAACATTTCCTATTTTCCAAAATGATTTTCAGACGTAGAAAAATTTTAAAAAGTTTTGTGAAGTTATTGAAAATTTAAGTCGGACGTTGAATTTTTTTTTATAATTTTGCAAATTAATAAAATTTGGAAAATAAATCAACGTTAATAACAAAACCGGTTTCGGTACATATCATTAATTATGACAAAAGACGAAAAATTTGTTGAGGAAGGCTTGACCTACGACGATGTATTGTTAATTCCAGCTTACAGCGACATTATTCCCCGCGATGCGGATTTGAGAACAGATTTCTCGCGTCGCATCAGGCTTAACATCCCTATTGTTACGGCGGGCATGGACACGGTGACGGAGGCCCCGATGGCGATTGCGATCGCACAGGAAGGCGGCATTGGTGTCTTGCACAAAAACATGACAATCGAGCAGCAGGCCGCCGAGGTCACCAAGGTGAAACGTGCCGAGAACGGCATGATTATCAATCCGGTGACGATAAAAGAAGGCGCACTTGTCTGCGATGCCTTGAAGATTATGAACGAGTATCACATCGGTGGCATCCCGGTGGTCAACGACGAGAACATCTTAGTTGGCATCGTCACCAACCGCGACCTTCGTTTTGAACGCCGTACCGACCGCCCGATTTCCGAAGTCATGACGAAGGAGAACCTTGTCACCACGACCGAGTTCACCGATTTCGCCACGGCGGCCGAGATTCTCCAGGAGCACAAGATCGAGAAGCTCCCTGTCGTTGACAAGCAGAACCATCTCATCGGACTTATCACCTATAAGGACATCATCAAGCTCAAGACGAAACCGAACGGAGCGAAGGATTCTCTCGGACGCCTCAGGGTGGCCGCCGCCGTCGGTATCACATATAACACCATGGAGCGCGCGCAGGCTCTCGTTGACGCCGGCGTTGACGCGATCGTCGTTGACACCGCGCACGGACATTCACAGAACGTGTTCAACGTGACGAAGGAGCTGCGTAACAGATTCCCTAACATAGACTTAGTCATCGGTAACATCGCGACAGCCGAGGCGGCGCGCGCGCTTGCGAAACTCGAAGTCGATGCCATCAAGGTCGGAATAGGGCCGGGTTCCATCTGCACCACACGTATCATCGCGGGCATCGGCGTGCCGCAGCTCACGGCGGTGTATAACGTCGCACAGGCTCTTCAAGGCTCCGGCATCCCGGTCATCGCCGACGGCGGCATCCGTTACACCGGCGACATCGTGAAGGCGATAGCGGCGGGCGCGTCCACAATCATGGCGGGGTCGTTGTTCGCGGGCGTGAATGAGTCACCGGGCGAGACGATTATCTTCGAAGGCAGGAAATACAAGACATACCGCGGCATGGGTTCACTCGAAGCGATGCAGAAAGGCTCCAAGGACCGTTACTTCCAGGATATGGAGGACGACATCAAGAAGCTCGTTCCGGAAGGCATCGTGGGCCGCGTCCCTTACAAAGGAAGCCTCTCTGAGGTTGTATATCAGCTGGTTGGCGGTCTCCGCGCCGGAATGGGTTATACAGGCTCACACACCATCGAGGAGCTGCATAACGCTCGTTTCATCAAGATCACGGCTTCGGGAATGCGCGAGAGCCATCCGCACGACATCACAATCACCCGCGAGTCGCCTAACTACAGCACGAAATCGTAATCTGGGTGAAACCTGATAACCGCGTCAGCGGTTCCACATCCGTAGAAGGTGAACGAAATTGATTATTAATAATGAGAAACCGCACGGCGGTTTATAAAATGAAAATATGAAAAAATTAAGAGTTTTAGCATTGATGTTGGCAATGATGCCGGCGATTGTTTCAGCCCAGAGCTGGAAATCAGAGACCATGATGACCATCGGCGACAAGCAAATCACCGCAGGTGAGTTCATGGGGATATACGAAAAGAACAACGTCAACGGCGAGGTTCTCGACAAGAAGTCGGTCGATGAATATCTCGACCTGTTCACGACATTCAAGTTGAAAGTCATCGAGGCGCAGAGTCAGGGGATGGACACCGCCGCCAAGTTCGTGAAGGAGCTGAACGGCTACCGCAAGCAGCTCGCCAAGCCTTATTTCTCTAATGACGAGGCGACGGAATATCTCGTTGAGGAGGCTTACGAACGCATGAAATGGGACATCAGCGCGTCGCACATCCTGATAAAATGTGACGAGCACGCCGTTCCCGCCGACACCCTCAAGGCTTACAACAAAGCCATGAAGATCCGTGAGCGTATCATGAAAGGCGAGGATTTCAACGACGTGGCCGTTGAAGTCTCCGACGACCCTTCGGCCCGCGACCACAAGGAGATTCCGGGCAAACAACGCGCCTACAAGGGAAACCGCGGATACCTCGGATATTTCACCGCGTTCGACATGGTTTATCCGTTTGAGACAGGCGCATATAACACAAAAGAAGGCGAGATTTCAATGCCGATGCGCTCAAATTTCGGTTATCATATCATCAAGGTGAACAGCAAGACCCCGGCCTTCGGGACGATCAAGGCAGCACACATCTTCCTCGCTGTTGACGAAAACGACCCCACCAAGGCCGATTCGATCGTCAGAGAGAAAATCAACAATATCTACAATGAAATTGATGAAGACGGGAAAAACTGGCATCTCATCGTGAGGAAATACACGGAAGACAAAGGCACCGTCATCAACAACGGTATGCTCACTCCATTCAGGGTGAGTCAGATTGTGCCTGAATTTATCGCGACACTCAAAGGCTTGAAAGAAAACGAGATAGCCAAGCCGATAAAGACAAGTTACGGCTATCATATTGTGAGATTCATGTCTTCATCAGGAATAGACAGTTTCGACAAGGAGAAAGAAAACATCAAGAAACGCGTTGAGAAAGACATGCGCGCCAACGTCAGCGACGAGGTTGTGCTGAAACGTCTTATGAAAGAAAACAACTTCAAGGAGTACGTCAAGGTCAAGGACAAATTCATCGCAACGATTGACAGCACCCTCAACGACGGAGCTTTCGTGGTATCTCCTTCAGTCGATGTGAACAAGGTCCTTTTCAACATTAACGATGAAAACTTCACAGTCAATGACTTCATCGGCTATATCGAGAAAAACCAGAAACAGGAACCGTTCCTGTCACCGGAGGCATACGCCTACACTCTTTACGACAAGTTTGTGAAAGAGACGGTTTTCGCATACGAAGACTCACATCTTGAAACGAAATATCCTGAATTCAATTTGCTCGTCCAGGAATATCATGACGGCATACTGCTCTTCGACCTCATGGAGAAAGAAGTGTGGAACAAGGCAACGAAAGACACCGCCGGCCTCAACAACTATTATGAGAAGCACAAAGACGAATACATGTGGGGCGAACGCGTGAAAACAACCGTAATCACCACGACAAAAGAAGAACTGGTTGACACACTGACTTATTTCTTAGATGAAAAACTGACGTCGGATTCAATCAGGGCAATCATAAAGTCAGACAAGAGATTCTCCGGCGCTTCTGCGAAAACCTCATTCTTCCAGAAAGGTGATAACAAATACATCGACGCTGTGGAATGGGCCCCGACCACGGAGATTCAGGTTTATTCCAATATTGACAAAGCATTCTACATTTACAAGATGCTTGAAATCCTCGAACCGGAGCCGAAGAAATTCAAGGAGGTGAGAGGAATCATCACTTCAGCATATCAGGCACAGCTTGAACAGGAATGGATCAAAGAGCTTAAGGAGAAATATCCGGTCTCCGTCAACGAGGCCGTTTTGAATCAGGTGAGGGAATATTATAGATAGATGATGAAGAGATTGGGGCTTTGTCTGCTTTTTTGTGCCGTTTTGACATCATGTCAGAATTTTTACAAAAAATCCAACGGCGACAAAATTGTGGCGACGGTTTACGGCAGGAACCTGTATCAGTCGGACCTGAAAGCTGTCATGTACGACGGCATCACAGCCAACGACAGCATCGTCAATGCTCGGTCGTTCATCGACACGTGGGTTCGCCGACAGCTCCTTATCCATCAGGCGGAAGCCAACCTGAGCAAAGAACAGCTTGACTTCTCGCAACAAATCGAAGACTATCGTAACTCACTGATTATCTTCAGATATGAAAGTGAATTGGTTGAACAGAATCTCGACACTGTCGTTTCGGAAGAAGAAATAATGGCCTATTGCGGAGCCGACACATTGTCGGTTGACAAAGAAGCGATTCGTTATATCTTGTTGAACAAGAGAAAGAAAGACTTCCTGAAAAAGATGAATGACGGGCTTTACAACAAGGCGGTGAAGGAACGCGCATTCGAGATTTACTAAATTTATTTGTTATGAGACTCAGACGTTTTTTAATTATTGCGATATTGCTTACCTTCTGTAAAACAAACGTTTACGCACAGGAAGCGCAGGTTATCGACAGGGTTGTGGCTGTCGTCGGACAGAACATTATCCTGCAATCGGACATTGAGCAGCAGTACATGCAATATCGTCTTCAGGGCGGCATAAAAGGAAGCGCGCACAGCATCAGATGCCGGATCCTTGAAGATTTGCTTTTCCAGAAACTTCTGCTCAATCAGGCTGAACTCGACAGTATCGAAATCACCCCGGAACAGATTGAAAATGAAGTGAGCCAGAGAATTAAATATTTTGTCTCGCAACTCGGTTCGGAGGAGGCTTTGGAAAAGATGTACAGCAAGACGATGGCTGAAATCAAGGAGGAGATGGCAACTATTTTGAAGAACAGGTATCTCTCCGAACAGGTTCAGGCCAAGATTGTCGAAGGCGTTTCCGCGACACCGGGCGATGTCCGCGATTTTTACAGGGAAATTCCGAAGGACTCGATACCGATGATAAACTCCGAATACGAGATTGCCGAGTTGGTGAAGAAACCGCCTATCACCTTGGATGAAAAACTTGCGGTGAAGGACAAGCTTTATCAGTTGAGAAGCAGGATTCTGAAAGGCGAGAGGTTCTCTACGATGGCGCTTCTGTATTCCGAAGACCCTGGCTCGGCGAAGAAAGGCGGCGAACTCGGATTCCACGGAAGAGGCGAGTTCGCACCGGAATTTGAGGCGACGGCGTTCACTTTGAAAGAAGGTGAAATATCGGAAGTCATTGAAACAGAGTTCGGTTTCCATATCCTGCAGCTCATCGAACGTCGCGGCGACTATGTGAACGTGCGTCATATCCTGATGACGGTGAAGGTGTCGCCGGAAGCCTTGCAGAAGGCTTATTTGGAATTGGATTCAATAGCGAACCTCATCAGAAACGACAGCATGACGTTTGACGAGGCGGTGAGGAAGTTCAGCGATGAAGACGACAAGGTGAGCGGAGGCGTTCTCGTAAACGAGATGACCGGCAGCACGCTGTTCGCACCGGAAGACCTCGACCAGTCGGTCTCCGTTGTCATCAACCGACTCGCTGTCGGCGAGGTGAGCGGACCCGTCCCGATGAAAACGAAAAAAGACAAGGACGCTTACAGGTTGCTGCTTATCAAGAGGAAAACGAAACCGCACAAGGCAAACTTGAAAGATGACTATGCGCTGATTCATCAGTGGACGATGCAGAAAAAACGTGAGGAGGCTATCAACAAATGGATTAAGGCTAAGTCAAACAAGTCATTCGTGAGTATCTGCGATGATTTCTGCGACTGCGATTTCCAATTTGACTGGAATGTTTCAAAATAATTCGGAGATGTACAATTCAGATGTAGAAGGCGCAAAAGCCTTGGTTGAAAAATATAATTTACTGAAAAAGGAGATCGGCAAGGTCATAATCGGGCAGAACGACGTGATTCATGATACCATTTTGTCTATCTTCTGTCAGGGTCACGTGCTTTTGGTTGGTGTTCCTGGTTTGGCAAAGACTTTGTTAATCAATACAATAGGACAGGCGTTGGGATTGAGTTTCAATCGTATCCAGTTCACTCCCGACCTGATGCCGTCGGATATTGTGGGAACCGAAATCCTCGATGAGACGCGTCAGTTCAAGTTCGTCAAAGGCCCTGTCTTTGCGAACATCGTCCTCGCCGACGAGATAAACCGCACGCCGCCCAAGACGCAGGCCGCACTTCTCGAAGCGATGCAGGAGAAAAACGTCACCGTTTCCGGCAAGACGTACAGGCTCGGCGCACCGTTTTTCGTGCTCGCCACGCAGAACCCGATAGAGCAGGAGGGGACGTATCCGTTGCCGGAGGCGCAGCTCGACCGTTTCATGTTCAACCTCAATCTCGATTACCCGACTTATGAAGAGGAAATCGCCGTCGTGAAAAGCACCACGACACCTGTTAACAATAAGGTGGAGGCTGTGATGAACGCCGAGGAGATTCTGTATTTCCAGCAGCTCGTCCGTCGCGTGCCGGTTCCGGACAACGTTTACGAATACGCAGTCGGCTTGGTGGCTAAGACACGTCCGGGCACTGAACGCGCCCACGAATGGGCAAACAAGTACCTCAGCTGGGGCGCAGGTCCGCGTGCATCGCAGTATCTCATCATCGGAGCGAAAGCCAATGCGCTGATGAGCGGCAAGTATTCGCCCGACATCGAGGACGTGAAGAAGGTTGCCGTGGCGGTTTTGAGGCATCGTTTGGTAAGAAACTACACCGCACAGGCCGAAGGAATAAGAATTGAAGAGATAATTTCGAGGCTTTTTTAACGATTTTTTAAGCAAATTTTTATTAAAAATAAAACTAACAAGTTGATTGTCAATATAATCGACTTGTTTTCGTTTATTATATTTTCAATAATTACTTTTATGATAAAATTTTTATAAAAAAATTCTTTCCATGTAAAAAATTAATACTATTTTTGCAGTGTATTAGTTTAATAGTACAGTATGATAAAACTTGAAGGAATAAACAAGACATATTTCGGGGCGCAGCCGTTGCATGTGCTGAAAGGAATTGACCTGAATGTTGAGGAAGGCGAGTTGGTTTCCATCATGGGGGCGTCGGGTTCGGGGAAATCGACGTTGTTGAATATATTAGGTATTCTTGACAATTACGATGAGGGAAACTATTATTTGGCCGGGAAGTTGGTGAAGAATCTCACTGAAAATCAGGCGGCTGAGTTTCGGAACAGGTTCATCGGTTTCATATTTCAGTCGTTCAATCTGATTCCGTTCAAGACTGCCGTCGAGAATGTGGCGTTGCCGTTGTTTTATCAGGGTGTTCCTCGCAAGAAGCGCAATCAGATGGCGTTGGAGTATCTCGACCGTTTCGGTCTGAAAGACTGGGCCGACCATTATCCCAACGAGCTTTCTGGCGGTCAGAAGCAGCGTGTCTCGATAGCGAGGGCTTTGGTGACGTCGCCGAAAATCATCTTGGCCGACGAGCCGACGGGTGCGCTTGACAGCAAGACTTCCGTTGAGGTGATGAAGATTCTTCGTGAAGTGAACGCTTCTGGAATCACGATGATTATCGTGACGCATGAGAGAGGAATAGCGAATCTGACGAATAAGATTGTTCATCTTAAAGACGGAGTCATTGAAAATATTAAAGAAAACAATTTGGGAAGCATTGATTTGGAAAGAGATGTGAAATAAGGTTAAGAGATTAGAGAGGATAGTTAAGAGAGATTCAAAACTTCACTCTTCACCCTCAAAACTAAAAACTGTTAGAAATGGATTTTTGGTCAGAGATATTCATGGCGTTGCGGCGCAACAAGCTGCGGACGATTCTCACGGGTTTCGCGATCTCGTGGGGGATTTTCATGTTGATAATCCTGCTTTCGGTCGGCAACGGCCTGAAGAACGGTGTCAACACGAATTTCGCCGACCGCGCAAAAAACACATATACCATCTGGTCGAGCGAGACGGAGCTTCCATACAAAGGTCACAAGGCGAACCGTTGGATCACGTTGACCGATAAAGATATTGAATACCTTGAAAATCAATTATATCACGTTGACGAGGTGTCGCCTGTCTTCTCGAAAGGCGGCACCCTTATCTTTGAAGACAAGTCGAAGTCGGTGCAGGTTGAAGGCGTGAAGCCGATTTACAAAGACATAGAAGGCATCAAGATTAAGGAAGGTCGTTTCGTGAATGAAAACGACATGAAAACCAAGGCGAAGGTTATTGTCATCGACAAGATTACAGCCGAGCTTATAAGGGAGAAGATTAATTCTGACAAAGAGAGAGAAAATCCCGTAAAAGTCAGGAAAACAAAGAAATACAAGAAAAACGATGTTTCCGTTTTGGGTCAGCTCGTGATGATAAACGATATCAATTACACCATCATCGGCGTTTTTGAAGGTCAGATGTGGGGTAACATGGGCCAGTGCTATGCGCCGTTTTCCACCATGCAGCAGATTTATAATGTGAACAATAAATATTATCAGCTCTCATTTACCACGAAAGGTCTTGAAACCAAGGAGGATAACGAAAATTTCAGGAAGGAGCTGAAGAGAAACCTCGCCTTGCTGCATGAGTTTTCGCCCGATGACCAGCGTGGTGTTTGGATTAACAGCAGCATGCTTAACGCACTGGAAACCAATAAGATTTTCAATACGATAAATGTCTTCATCTGGGTCATCGGCATCGCAATGCTGATTTCGGGTGTCGTTGGCGTGACGAACATCATGCGCATCACTGTGAAGGAGCGGACTGTTGAAATTGGTATCAGAAAGGCTCTCGGTGCCAAGCCGCGTTCGATTCTTCTTTCTATTGTGATGGAGGCACTTCTGATCACGACCATTTTCGGTTATTTGGGAATGTTTTTGGGTGTTGGCCTGATGGAGGTGGCGAACAAGATTTTGGAGACCGCCAACGCCGGAAAAGGTCCGGACGATGTGGCTGTTTTCATGAATTTGAGTGTTGACATAAAGATAGTTTTGATGGCAACAATTGTATTGATAATCAGCGGAGTAATTGCCGGAATTGCGCCGGCATGGAAAGCCGTGAACGTGAAGCCGATCGAGGCCATGAACAACAGGAGTTAAAAGTTAAGAGAGGAGAGATAAGAGAGAAGATGATAGATATAGACAATATAAATGAGATTTGGCAGACGATCGCCCGAAACAAGACGCGCAGCATCTTGACGGCGTTCGGTGTGTTCTGGGGAATCTTCATCCTCGTGATACTGCTGTCGTGCGGCAACGGATTCAAAAACGGCATGATGCGTCAGATTGAGGGATTCGCCACCAACTCGGCATTCGTCTTCACCATGCCGACCACAGAGGCGTACAAAGGCTATCAGAAAGGCCGTCAATGGGAGTTTGAAATGTCTGATATTCAGTCGATTAAAAATAATGTAAAAGGAATCGACATCATCACTCCGGTTACCAGCATCTATACATACAATGGTGACAACAACGTCTTTTACAGCACGAAAGGCGGCTCTTTCGGGATAAAAGGCGTCAGTCCTGAATATAACGAAGTCGAGCGGAGCAAGCTGCTGTATGGCCGTTTCATCAATGAGACTGACATCGTCGAGGGCAGGAAGGTCTGCGTCATCGGAAAGAAGGTATATGAAGACATCATCGGACTCGACAAGAACCCCGTTGGGTTGATGATTAAGGCGAGAGGTATTTATTATCAGGTGGTTGGCGTGGTGCAGACGTATAACGAGAATGTTATGATCAACGGAAACCTGAATGAGACGGTGCTGCTTCCGCTCACGACGATGCAGAAGGCGTATAATCTCGGCGACAAGTTCGAGCTTCTTGTGTTCACGGCTGCTAAAGGCTCGAATATCAAAGATTTACAAGAATCAGTAAAGGACATCATAAAGGAACGGCACGACATTTCGCCCACCGACAACGAAGCGGTGATGTCTGTTGACTTCGAGCAGCTTTTCAAAGTGTTTGAGGCTCTTTTCACCGGCATCGCCGTGCTGATATGGATTGTCGGCATCGGCACCTTGATGTCGGGTGTCGTCGGAGTGAGCAACATCATGCTCGTCACCATCAAGGAACGCACACGCGAAATCGGGATACGTCGTGCGCTCGGCGCGAAACCGTCATTGATAATCAAACAGATATTGGAGGAGAGTCTGCTTCTCACGGTGCTTGCCGGCATCGTCGGGCTTATGATTGGTGTCGCGATAATGGCTGTCGTCGCCAATTTCGTCAACATCTCAAGTGAAGATGCCGTGATGTTCGTCGAGCCTAACATCAGTTTCGTGACGGCCATTTCGGCGACGGTGATCATAGTGCTGTCAGGTCTGCTGGCGGGCATCCTTCCGGCGAAACGGGCGACACAAATAAAAGCCATCGATGCAATTCGGGAGGAGTGATTTTTAGATTAGAGAGGAGAGATTAGAGAGGAGAGAGAGAACCGCGTCAGCGGTTCCATATCCGTAGAAAACGGAAATGTGAAATTGAATATATGAAAACGAAAATTAATTTAAATATAATATGAAAAGATTTTTTAAGATTTTGTTTATCATTGCGTTAGTCGCAGCAGTAGTATGGACATTCGTTTATTTGTTCAAGAAATCGAAGCCGAAGGAAAAGACGTATGAGTCGATAGAGGCGGTCACGGGCACCATCGAGAAGAAGACCGTAGTGACGGGGCAGATCAACCCGCGCGACGAGGTGGCGGTGAAGCCGCAGGTATCGGGAATCATCGCCGAAATCTACAAGGAAGCCGGTCAGACCGTCAGGAAAGGTGATGTCATCGCCATGGTGAAAATCATCCCCGACGTGAGCAGCCTCGCAAGCTGTGAGTCGCAGGTGAAGATGGCGAAGCTGAATCTCGATAACGTCGAACGGACGTATGACCGACAGAAGACATTGAAAGACAAAGGGTTGATATCATCGGAGGCGTTTGAGAAGTCGGAGCTTGAGTACGAGCAGGCGAAAGAGAATTACAGCAACGCCCTCGACCAGCTCAACATCGTCAAGGAAGGAATCTCGAAAAACGCTTCGGAGTACAGCAACACGAACATCAAATCGACCATCGACGGGATGATCCTCGACGTGCCGGTGAAAGTGGGCAACAGCGTCATCAACTCGAACACCTTCAACGACGGCACGACAATCGCCACCGTCGCCGACATGAGCGACATGATTTTTGAAGGCAAGATGGACGAGACCGAGGTGGGGCGCATCAGCGAAGGGATGCCGATGGTGATCACCATCGGGGCGATGAACGACAGGAAATTTGACGCCGTCCTTGAATACATCGCGCCGAAAGGCACGCAGGAGAACGGAGCCGTCTTCTTCAAGATGAAGGCGAAGATGTTTGTGCCTGAAGACGTTACGCTCCGCGCCGGCTACAGCGCCAACGCCGAGATCATCACCGAGAGCGCAAAAGACGCGGTGACGATCCCTGAACGCTGCATCGTTTACAGCAACGACAGCGTATTCGTCTATAAAAATGATGTGAAAACCCCGATAAAAACAGGGCTTTCCGACGGACTCAACATCGTGGTGACAGAAGGCCTTGAAGCCGGCGACAAAATCCGCGGAAACGAGACTGTGAAGTAGAAAGTAGAAAGTTTGTAAAGTAGAAAGTTACAACATGAAAAGACACCTTATTATAATAGCGATTCTCGCGCTTTCGTTTTCGCTGAAGGCGCAGCAAAAAGCGTGGACCCTCGACGAATGCATCAGCTACGCCATGGAACATAACGTTTCGGTGTTGCAAAGCAAGATAAGTCAGGAGAACGCCGGTTTTCAATATAAAATAGCGAAGAACGCCTGGCTGCCGTCGCTGAACGCCAACGCCTCGGAGGATTTCGGCTTCGGAATGTCGCCGAGTTCAAGCGGGATTTACATTCCCAACAACTCGTCTTCGACATCGTTTGGTGTTTCGTTGGACATGCCGATATTCAGCGGTCTGAACATTTACAATCAGATTAAGTCTAATGAATTGAATCTTCAGGCGGCGGAGAAAGACCTCGAAGCCGTGAGGTTCGACCTCGAACTGATGATAATGGCTTATTATATGCAGGTGGTTTACAATAAGGAGATCAAGTCGGTGGCGGAGAAGCAGCTCGCCTTGACGGAGGAGCAGCATCAGAAGACACAGGAGCTTTGGCAGGTCGGGAAGGTGGCGGAAGCCGATGTCTATGAAAGCGCGGCGCAGGTCGCAACGGCGAAATCGACATTGGTTCAGGCAAACAACACGTTGATGTTGAGTATCTTGGACTTGGCACAGACCCTTGACCTTGATGATGTAACGGATTTCGATGTCGTCTCGCCGGAACTGTTCGCGGAAGGACAGAGTCTCGTCATGCCGTCGCAGGAGCAGACCTACAGCCACGCTGTCGTCAACATGCCGGGGATGCAGGCCGCCAACCTTCGTCTTGAACAGTCGTATTTCGACTTGAAAGCCAAGAAATCAGCGTGGTATCCGAAACTTTATCTCTACGCGGGGTTTTCCGACGGCTACTATAATTATTTCAACAGCGAGATGCCGAATGAGTCTTTCGGCGATCAGATGAAAAACAACTACCGCACGCAGATTGCTTTCCAACTCAGCATCCCGATTTTCAACAGGATGCAGACGAAATATAATGTCAAAATGTCGCAGCTTTCCATTAAGAATCAAGAGCTTGCGATTACCAACGAGGAGTTGAAACTCAAGAAGGAGATTCAGCAGGCGTATTATAATTCTCTTGCCGCCGAGCAGAAATATGACGCTTCACGCGAAAGCTACAACGCCGCAGAGGTCGCGTATCGTTTTTCAAATGAGAGTTACATCGCCGGAAAAGCCACGCTTCTCGAACTCAACGAGAGCAAAAACAGGCTTTTCAAGTCGGAGAGCGAGATGCTTCAGGCGAAATATGAGTACCTTTACAGAGTGAAGGTCATGGAGAAATATAACAGATAATTTAAAATCGAAATTGTAATTTATTGATTAGTAGTATATTATTGATAATTTGTTTTATAATGTCAGAAAATTGATGAAAATTTTTCGGGATGATGAATCTTTTTCCGGTTTGAAACGTTTAACATGAGAATTAACAAAATTATAAATTATGAAGAAATTATTACTTTCGGCAGCCGTGATGCTGCTTTCAGCCGCAAGTGTTTTTGCGCAGGGAATCGACACCACAATGGTGGTGAAAAATCACGAAATCAAGATTTACGACAAAGACGACAAAATCGATGTCAAGGTCTATGAACTCAAGGATGGCGTGAAGGTTTCAAAGGAACCGGTCTATGAGAGCCGTTACAATCTTGAAAGCAACGACGGTGAACGCACCGTGACTTTCAGGATGCCGTACAGAGATGGCAGGAAAGGCATGTATCGTGGTGATAATGACAGCGTTGCTTACAAGAAGTCGTATTGTAAGCACCGCCGCCGTCTTGCGCAGCCGCTCCCGATCCTTTATTTCAGTTACATGAACATCGGCGACGGTGCTTTTGGCGCGGAGTCGAGTGTGATACCGCAGCGTCCCGTCTCTTTTGAATGGGGCATGTACTGCCCGGTGACGATATTCCGCACCGGCAAGACAACCGTCTTCGGAATGGCGACAGGTCTCGGGTTCAGCAACAGCTACAACCATTTCGACACGAGATATGTCATGAAGAACGATGTGAATGGTGATGTCAACATTTTCACGCTTGAGGATTATACGGATGGAAAGTTTGTCGATGCAAAAAAGAGTTACCTGCGCTATTGGAGTTTCCGTCTGCCTCTGACGATGCAGCTCCAGTGGAAGGTCGGGAGACGTCCGCTGACGTTGTCGGCCGGTGCCGAAGTCGAGTGGCGCATTGGGATGCGTTCCTTCTCGAAATTCGACGGTGAGAAGCAGCTCATTGACAGGAAGCTCAGTTACAATCCGTTCGGATGCAACGCCTTGTTCCAGGTCGGCTATGCGGGCGTGATTCTCTTCACCCGTTTCGGCCTGACCGACATGTTCGGCAGCGACGCTTTCAACGCCAACCAGTTCACAGCGGGCATCGGGTTTAATTTTTAAGAGAAAAGGTTAGAGGAAAAAGAATTAGTCAGATTTAAAAACTTGTGTAACTTGTGAAATAAACTTGTGCAACTTGTGTTAAAATACGTCAATAGGTGGAAGGAACACATCCTTTCACCTTTTTCGTTTTCTTTTTAACTTTTTTTGTATTTTTGCGGCATGGAAAACACAGAACATTTCGAGAATCAGAAGCATGAGTGGGAGTCGGCCTTGCAGGTGACGGGCAGTGAGCAGCCGGCGGTGCAGGTGAACCCCAATGCTTTGGAGCGTCTGAAGGCGAGTCGCCAGCAGCTGCTTCCTTTGAAGGATTACGTCGATGGCATCCTTGCCGGCGACATCACTGTTTTAAGCAAGGCGATAACATTGGTTGAGAGTTCGCTTCCGGCGCACCAGAGGCTTGCGCAGGAAATCATAGCGGAGTGCATACCACACAGCGGCAGGGCGTTGCGTCTCGGCATCACTGGTGTTCCGGGTGCGGGGAAGAGCACGTTCATCGAGGCGTTGGGCATGGAGTTGGTGCGTCGTGACAAGAAAGTGGCGGTTCTCGCCATCGATCCGAGCAGCCAGCGTTCCAAGGGCAGCATCCTCGGTGACAAGACGCGCATGGAGGAACTCTCGCAGCAGCGTAACGCCTATATCCGTCCGTCGGCGTCGGCGGGGACACTCGGAGGCGTGGCGCGCAAGACGCGCGAGGCGATAATACTGTGCGAGGCCGCAGGCTTCGACACCATCATCGTGGAGACCGTCGGCGTAGGACAGAGCGAGACGGCGGTGTATTCGATGGTCGATTACTTCCTATTAATATTAATAGGTGGTGCGGGCGACGAGCTTCAAGGCATAAAACGCGGAATCATGGAGATGGCCGACGGCATCGTGGTGAACAAAGCCGACGGCGACAACGTGAGCCGCGCCAACAGAGCGGCGGCGGAGATAAAGAACGCCGTGCATCTCTTCCCGCCGTCGGAGTCGGGACAGGAAGTGAAGGTGACGACATGCTCCGCTCTCACGCATTTCAACGTGCCGGAAGTGTGGGACATGGTAGAAAATCACGTGAACAACATCAGGAAGTCGGGCTACCTCGACGAGAAACGTGCCAACCAGGATGTGCAGATGATGCTCGACACTATCGAAAACACACTGAAGTCGGACTTTTACGAAAACGCCACGGTGAAGGAGATGCTTCAGTTGGTTGAAAACGATGTTGAGAACAAACGGATGAGCGCATACGAAGGGGCGCGACGGCTGTTGGAGGCTTACAGAGGTGTTGAGAGTTAAAATAATTTTTACAATTTCTCTTAACTCTACTCTCTACTCTTTTAACTTTTTTGTACTTTTGCAGCGAAAAAATAAATATAATCTATGAATAGCACTGTAAAAATCACTTACGACAGTAGCAATCCTAATGCAAGGCTTGCCATAAATTTCATCAAGACAATTGATTGTCTTACTGTTACAGAAATTAAGAAAGAAAAAACGAAGGAAACGAAATCGGCTGAAAAGGAAATTATTCTTGCTGAAATGAGAAATTCGCGAGATGAAGCTAAAAAAATAATGAATGGCAACAGAAAAGGACATACAATAGCCGAAATACTTGAAACAATATGATTGACTTCGAGCAAACACCGAGTTTCAACAAAAAAGCCAAAAAACTCGCCGCAAAATATCCATCTTTCAAAAATGACCTTGAAAAACTGATGAAGTCGTTGGTTGAAAATCCAGAACAGGGTGCGTTGTTGGCCGACAACTTCAGAAAAATAAGAATGGCTGTCACTTCTAAGGGAAAGGGGAAAAGTGGTGGAGCAAGAGTTATAACAGCTAATTGTATTGTTGCAAAAAATGAAGGCTTGATAACACTTGTACTTGTCTATGACAAAAATGAGATAGAAAATGTCAGTATCGGTGAAATTAGAGAAGCATACCGCTCCCGTTAGTTATTTTTCGCTGTAAGTGGTGTTTTTTGTACTTTTGCAGCGAAAAACAAATTTTGTTGTCATGAATGAAGCATTCGCAAAATGATATAATATTCCAATACACCTTATTAATATTAATATGTAATCCACAGCCCTTTTTGAAAAATGTTGAAAAAATGTTGAAAAAAATGTTTTTCATATAAATATTTTGTATAGTTTTGTCGCCGCTAAA